>DATFWO010000054.1:0-38046 GCA_035259205.1 Burkholderiales bacterium
AACGGCGGATGTTCGCGGCGCTCGGCGTGTTCGCAGCCAGTGATCCGAGGTAGGCCTGCCCGCCGATGTCCGCGAGCTTTCCGCTCCGCTCCAGGCTTTCGGCCACGGTGAGCACGTCGGCCGGCTTGCCGTTCTCGATCAGATCGCCGATGTGCTGGAAAATGACGTGGTGATCGGCGCGGTAGAAATCCTGTCCCGTTACGAGGTCGGCTACCCGGTCCCAGGCGCTGTTGTCGAGCAGCAGTCCGCCGAGCACCGACTGCTCGGCTTCGATCGACTGGGGGGGAACGCGCGCCGCTTCGACCTGCGGGTCCTTGAGGATCGAAGTGACGACTTGAGCCATGATGCGCCGGTGGGCGTCTGGATCGAATTCTCGTCAGCTGCGATTGCAACGCATGGCCTGCCGAAATTTACCGAAAAAAAAGGGCTGTCGCCAGCCCTCGTTTCACGAAAAAAAAATTGCGTTCGGTTACGGGACGTTAGAAAATTTCCTCCGGCCTCGTGCAGCGACAGATCCGACTCGCGCAACGAGCGCTCACTGCTCGCCGAGCACTGAGACCGTCACCGTCACCACCACATCGCTGTGGAGCGCGACCTTGAGCGGATGATCGCCCACCTGCTTAAGCGGTCCCTGCGGCATCCGGATCGCTGCTTTCGGCACGTCGAAGCCCTGTGCCTTCAGGGCTTCGGCGACGTCCACATTGGTGACCGACCCGAAGAGCTTGCCATCCACCCCCGCCTTCTGGGTGATCTGGATCATGAGTCCGTCCAGCTTCGACGAGCGCTCCTGCGCCTGCGCCAGCGCTTCCGCCTGCGCCCGTTCGAGTTCTGAACGGCGCCGCTCGATTTCCGCGATATTTTCGGGCGTTGCGCGTTTGGCCTTGCCGTGTGGAATCAGGAAGTTGCGTGCAAACCCGTCCCTGACCTTCACCACCTCGCCAAGCTGCCCGAGATTGGCGATGCGCTCGAGAAGTATGACCTGCATGACTTGGCCCTCGGCTCAGTGCAGGTCCGTATACGGCAACAGCGCCAGGAAACGCGCCCGGTTCACCGCAACGGAGAGCTGCCGTTGATAGCGCGCCTTGGTGCCGGTGATGCGCGCCGGGATGATCTTGCCGTTCTCGTTGATGAAATCCTTGAGCAGACCGACGTCCTTGTAGTCAATCTCCTTGATTCCTTCTGCCGTGAAGCGGCAGAACTTCCTGCGGCGAAACAGCTGTCCGCGTCCGCCCCGCGCGTCCTTGCCCTTGCCCTTGCCTTTGCCCTTGCCTTTGCCTTTATCTCTGGACCTGGACTGTCCGTACCTTGCCATCGCCATGATTCGATTCCTTTGCGTATTCTGCGCCGGTTGCGTGCAGCACCACCTGTGCGCTCATCCGGCTCTTGCGGTTGAGAAATCCGTTTACCTTGATCGACTGTCCGCTCCTCAGCGTGGACATAACCAGGGCCACGTCCGCCAGCGCCACCCCTTGCATCTCGCATTCCACCTGGCGTTTGACCCGGGCCTCGACTTGCTGCGAGCGGTGCAGCAGCCTGAAGTTGAGGAGCGGGATACCCGCAGGGGTGTAACGTAGCGGTTCGACTGCGGTCAGCTCGCCGGTCAGCGTGACCTCGTTGAGTTCCACGCTAGGAGGCCGTTTCCTCTGCTGCCGGCGCCGCTACCGGCGCCGGCGCCGGTCTGGCGCTCTGCTCCGCGGACTGCGTCAGGGAGCGCGACTTTTCCTCTCTCATCATCGGCGACGGCGAAGTAACCACCCCGCTCATTTTCACTATCAGGTGCCGCAATACCGCGTCGTTGAACTTGAAAGCATGATCCAGCTCGTTGAGCGTCTCCTGATCGCACTCTATATTCATGAGCACGTAGTGCGCCTTGTGCACTTTTGCGACCGGATAGGCGAGCTGGCGACGTCCCCAGTCTTCGAGACGATGCACCTTGCCGCTGCGGCTCGCAACCATCTGCCGGTAGCGATCGACCATGCCCGGGACCTGCTCGCTCTGGTCCGGATGGACGATGAAGACGATTTCGTAATGACGCATTCGAATTGCTCCTTGTGGGTTCAGTTTCGCAACATCGGCCTCCCGCGATGCGCGCGCGGTGAGGCAAGGAAGGCTCGCGGCAGCGCCGGGAGCGAAAGGCGCGGATTATACCGGAAGTTGACTGGATTTCAAACAGTTAGGGCGTCGGGCGACGACTTAGAAAATCACCGCCACGGCAGCGGTCACGCGCTGGCTGTCCGTGTTGCGGTTCGGCGAGTCATGCAGGATCTGCGCGAGGTCCGCGCGCAGGCTCACCTGCTTGCCATAGTTCAACCGCAGGCCCAGACCCAGACTTTCGAGCCGGGCGCGCCTCACTTCACCCGGCTGCGGGTTGACGGTCTCTACCTGGCCGTAGTCGTAGAACGCAAGGAACCGCATACGGAAGGGGTCTCTCATACCCACCCAGCGCGCGACGTCGGGCGTATACAACTCCAACTGCGCCTGGTAGCCGCGATCGCTCGCCAGTTCGCGCACCAGATAACCGCGGACGGAATCCGGACCGCCGATGCCGAATTGCTCGCCTGAAACCAGCCGATCGTCGGTGTACTGGCCGTTAAACGCCAGCCGGGCCTGCCAGTCGCTCGCTATCGCCTGCACAAAAGTCGCGCCATAGCGGAGGATCGTGTATCTCGGCGCTACGTCCGCCCGCTGAAACGGACGATGAAACGCCTCTGCGTCGCCGTCCGACCCGTATGGGATGTTGGTAGACAGGGCGCCGTAGAAGGAGAGTTCCGCATCGGAATAGCGACGCAGCCCCGAATACGTGAGGCTTACCGGATGAAGGGTGATATCCGGAACCTGGCTCCCGGCCGTGCCCACGAGGGTAACGTTGTTCCGATAGTCGCGATAGTCGAAGCCCGCGGTAAGCTTCTGCTCGAAGTCGCCCAGCTTCGGCAGGTAATAATTCCAGCGTGCCGCGCCGATCGTGCCGCTGCCGCTCACGTTGAACAGTCCCTGCAGGGTTCCGGAATCGACGTTCGCGTAGCCTGCGATGAGATCGAGAGTACTGTTCCACTGGTAGAACGGAACGCGATAACCGACGCCTACGATGGTCACGTCATCGACATGCGTCGGCGACGTAACGTACTGCGCGGTAAGAACGTGGTCGCGGTTGAACAGATTCGAATGCTGGAATCCAACGCCGCTGCGCAGATACCCCGTTTCCGAGGTTCCGGTATTGTCAAGCGTCAGGAACACGCGCCACGGTTTCTCATCCGTGACTTTGACGTTGACGTCAATCTGATCTTCGGATCCGGTCCCGCGCAAGACCACGCTGGTTTGCTTCGTCGGGTGTTCTCCGAGGATTTGCAGGTTGCGCTGGATCTCCCGCGAGTTCGGCGTCACGCCTTCCTTGACCGAAGGCAGGCTGCCGCGAATATTCGCGGTATCGAAGTACTTGTTGCCTTCGATCACGACTCTCCCGACCCGCGCCTCCATCACGCGAAACTGGACCACCCCTCGCGTGATGTCCTGCTCGGGCAATAGTACTTGGACGATGCCGTAGCCCCGGTCACGGTAGCTCTGTTCGAGGACTTCGAGCGCGCGCTGCACATCGGAGAAATCACGGCCACTGCCGGTGTACGGCGCCAGGATACGCTCCACCTCTCGCGCCGGCAGCAACGTATTGCCGACCACTTCGAAGCGGGTGATGTCGAAGCGCGGCGCGGCCACTGCTACGGGAGGCTGTTGCGCAAATGACGCGTCCAGGGCGACGATGCAACACAACGTGAACATCGCGCACGCGACTGCACGGTACGGATTCCGCATCGGCCTCTTCAGTTTCTTTTGAGGAATCATTCGTTAGCTGGTGATTTTACACGCTATTCTTCTTGATTGTCTATACCCCTCTTGTGACCGTGGACGGCTCTGAGACCGCCTTGGCCGATGACCTTAAAAAGGGTATCACAGGGCACTTCAACTCAGATAGCGTTTCGAGGCTTATTTCACCGTTCTGAGGCTCCACTGTGGCTATGCCGCTACGGGCAAAAGGTTAGCCAGGACAGTGCTTGCAATACGAATGACTACCGCCGAATCGAACTGGCCGTCACGGCCTACCGATCTTGGTGCCTAGTTCGCGGCGCTGGCGACGCGATTCCGCCAGACAAATCCCTGCCGAAACAGATACATTCAGACTTTCCACCGTGCCCTGCATCGGGATGCGCGCCAGCTCATCGCAGCTCTCGCGCGTGAGGCGGCGCATGCCCTCCCCTTCGGCTCCTAGCACCCATCCGATCGATCCGGCAAGCTTCACCGAGTACAGATCCTGACCGGCATTCTGATCGGCGCCGATAAGCCAGACTCCGCGTTCCTTCAACTCGCTCATGGTGCGCGACAGGTTGGTGACGGCGATGAACGGCACGGTTTCGGCCGCGCCGCTTGCTACCTTGGCGACCGTGGGGTTGACCCCGGCGGCCCGGTCCTTGGGCGCGATCACTGCGTGCACGCCCATGGCGTCCGCCACCCGCAAGCACGCGCCTAGATTGTGCGGATCCGTGACGCCGTCCAGCAGCAGCAACAACGGCGGTTCCGCGAGCCCATCGAGCAATGCGTCGATATCCTGCGCGAGCTGCACCGCTTCCACGCGCGCCGCTACACCCTGGTGCCGCGCGTTGCCGGTCATGCCATCGAGCCGCGCGCCTTCGACCAGCATCAGCCGCACGCCGTGCATGCGTGCGAGCTGCGCCAGCTCGCGCGACCGCGGATCGTTCCGCACCCGGTCGAGATAGATCTCCTGGACGCTGGTTGCCGCCTGCCGCAGGCGACTCCTCACCGCATGGAAGCCGTAGATCAGGCGAGTCTCTGACATTTCAAGGACGTAAGCGGGGAGCAGTGAGCGGTATGCGCGCTTGTCTTCGCCGATGCATATTTCGAGTATTGCGCTCCGGTGCGCTTACCGCTTACTGCTCAATGCACCGTTGTCAGCAAGGGCGAAATCGATTTTGCTCGAATCGAGGTCCACGCGCACGATTTTCACGCGCAACCGGTCGCCCAGGCGATAGCGCCGGCGCGTGCGCTCGCCCATAAGCTGATGCTTCGCAGGATCGAAGTGAAAATAGTCCCGGCCCAGATCGGATACGTGCACCAGGCCTTCGACGTAAACTTCGTCGAGCGCCACGAATACTCCGAACGACGCTACACCGCTCACGCTCCCGTCGAAGATCTCACCGACCCGGTCCTTCATGTAGTAGCACTTCAGCCAGGCCTCGACGTCGCGCGTGGCCTCGTCCGCGCGCCGCTCGGTCATGGAGCAGCGTTCGCCGAGGTCGCGCCAGTCTCCCGGGTCGTAGTGCCGGCGCCTCAGCACCGCCTTGATCGCACGGTGCACGAGCAGGTCCGGATAGCGGCGTATCGGTGAAGTGAAGTGCGTATACGACTCGTACGCAAGGCCGAAATGGCCGACGTTGTCAGGGCTGTAAACGGCCTGCTGGAGCGAACGCAGCATCACGGTCTGCAGCAGCTGCGCGTCCGGCCGGTCCTTTACCTTATTGAGCAATTTCGCGTAGTCCACCGCGTGAGGCTTGTCGCCGCCGGACAGGTTGAGGCCGAACCCCTTGAGAAATTCGCGCAGCGCAGCGAGCTTTTCGGACGTCGGACCTTCGTGTACACGGTAGAGCATTGCCTGGCCGTGCTTGCCGAGAAACGACGACGCGCACACATTGGCTGCCAGCATGCATTCTTCGATCACGCGGTGAGCATCGTTGCGCTTGAGCTGGACGATACGCTCGATCTTGCCGTGTGCGTCGAACACCATCTCGGTTTCGATGGTCTCGAAATCTATCGCCCCGCGCCGCTCCCGCGCCTTTGCCAGGACCTTGTAAAGCTCGTGAAGCCGCCGCACATGCGGCAGTACGCGGCGCTGGCGGATGGCGGCCTCGCCACCCGGATCCTCGAGCATGGCGGCCACCTCGGTGTAGGTGAGCCGCGCGTGCGAGCGGAATACCGCAGGGTAGAACCGATACGATCCGATTTCACCGCGGGCATCCACCTGCATGTCGCAGACCATCGCGAGGCGCTGCACCTTCGGATTGAGGGAGCACAGGCCGTTCGACAGCTTCTCGGGCAGCATCGGGATGACGCGTCTCGGAAAATAGACCGAGTTGCCGCGCGCCCGCGCCTCCTGGTCGAGCGCATCGCCGTGATTGACGTAATGGCTCACGTCGGCGATCGCCACCACCAGCCGGAACCCGTCCTCCCCGGGCTCGCAGTAGACGGCATCGTCGAAATCCTTCGCCGTCTCGCCGTCTATCGTCACCAGCGGCAGCCGTGTGAGGTCGGTGCGGTTTCGCCGATCGTCGTCGGTAACGCCGTCGGGCAGCCGTTCGCACAGGCGCTCGGCCTCGGACGGGAATATGTACGGCAGCGCGTGCTTTCTCAGCGCGATCTCGATCTCCATCCCGGGATCGGCGTAGTTGCCCAGAACTTCCACGACGCGCGCCGCCGGCTGCGTGTGCTTTGAAGGCTGCGCGATGATCTCCACCGTCACCACCTGTCCCGCCCGTGCCGCACCGGCTTCGTGCGGCGGCACCAGAAATTCGTGAGTGATGCGGCGTTCCTCGGCCCGCACGAACAGAATGCCATGCTCCTCGTGCAGCCTGCCGACGAGTCGCTGGTGGACGTGCTCGAGCACCTCTACGATCTGGCCTTCGGGCCGGCCACGGCGATCCGCCCCGGAGACGCGCGCTACGACGCAATCACCATGCAGCACCTGGCGCATCTCGCGCGGGCTGAGAAAGAGATCCGGGCCGCGGTCGTCGCGCACCAGGAATCCGAATCCGTCCGGATGCCCCTGCACGCGGCCGCGGATCAGGTCGACCCTGGCGGTAATGAGAATTGCATTGCGTCGATTGCGGATGATTTCGCCGCCTCGCTCCATCTCGGCGAGCCGGGTCTGAAAGGCCTTGCTGCGCGCGGGCGTGACGTGCAACAGCCGCGCCAGATCCGCGTCCGTTACGGGGATGCCCTGCCCGTTCAAGACGTCCGCGATATCCTGGCGGCTGGGAAAATCGGCAGTGTCCCCGGCGCGTGCGCGCGCTGCGCGCCGCGTCGAAAACTTCGGATTTCTGATCGATGCAATGCGCTTATTCCGTTGATTCATTTGATCGAGCTGACACCTTCGGCTAGAATCCCGCCCTCGCGCCCAGGTGGCGGAATTGGTAGACGCACCAGGTTCAGGTCCTGGCGCCAGCAATGGTGTGGGGGTTCGAATCCCTTCCTGGGCACCACATGTCAGTTTCGAGTTTCTGTTCGACTCGCGCTCTCCACCCAACTTACCACTCGAAACTTCAAACTCGAAACTAGGTTTTGAACGGATGGCGCAGCACTATCGTGTGCTCGCGCCCGGGGCCGGTTGATATGAGGTCGATCGGCACGCCGCAAATCTCCTCGATGCGCTTCAAGTAGTTGCGGGCCGTGACCGGCAGCTGCTGATAATGGTTAAGCGCAACGGTGCTTTCCTGCCAGCCCGGCACCTCCTCGTAGATGGGCTCGCACCCCTCGAGCTCCTCCGCCCCGACCGGCAGGATGTCGCTGCGCACACCATTCAGGCGGTAGCCGACGCCGATCTGTACCGCCTCCATGCCGTCCAGCACATCGAGCTTGGTGACGCCCAGGCCGGAAAGGCCGTTGATCTGGATCGAGCGCTTGAGAGCCGCAGCGTCGAACCATCCGCAGCGCCGTGCGCGCCCGGTCGTGGCGCCGAACTCGTTTCCGCGGCTGGCGAGCTGCTTGCCGACGTCATCATCAAGTTCCGTCGGGAACGGCCCAGAGCCGACACGTGTCGTATAAGCCTTGGTTATGCCCAGCACGTAGTGCAGCAGATTTGGGCCGACCCCTGCCCCGGCCGCAGCCGCACCGGCAACGCAGTTGCTCGAAGTGACATAGGGGTAGGTGCCGTGGTCGATGTCGAGCAACGTACCCTGCGCGCCTTCGAACAACAGGTTGCACCCGGCGCCGTGCGCTTCGTAGAGCAGCCGCGGCACGTCGGCCACCATGGGCTTGATCTCCTCGGCCAGCTGCATCGTCTCGTCCAGCGTCTTCCGATAGTCCACGGGCTTCGCCCGGAAGTAGTTCACCAGTACGAAGTTGTGGAAATCGAGCAGCTCCTTCAACTTCAGCCCGAAACGGTCCGGGTGGAACAGGTCCTGCAGTCGGATCGCGCGGCGCGCGATCTTGTCCTCGTATGCCGGGCCTATGCCCCGTCCCGTGGTGCCAATCTTGAAATCGCCCTTGGCCGCTTCGCGCGCCAGGTCGAGCGCCGCGTGATGCGGCAGGATCAACGGACAGGCTTCGCTGATCCTCAGCCGCGAGCGCACATCGACACCGGCGGCCTCCAGGGCGCCGATCTCCTCGACCAGCGCCTGCGGCGACAGCACGACGCCGTTGCCTATGTAACAGGCAACGTTCGCGCGCAGGATGCCCGACGGTATGAGATGCAACACCGTTTTCCTGCCGCCAATGACGAGCGTGTGACCCGCGTTGTGCCCGCCTTGAAAGCGCACCACTCCGTGAGCGTGATCGGTGAGCCAGTCAACGATCTTGCCTTTGCCTTCGTCACCCCACTGCGTGCCGATGACGACTACATTCCTGGCCATCATCTCGCGCCTATTCCGATTTTGCCGCCCATTTCCTGCCGTCCTTCCTGGCGGTCCGGGCGCCTTGGCGGCCCGCCCGGCTCTTTTCGACAACCCAGGTGCCGTTGCGTTTGGCGAGGCGCCGGTCGCACCCGAGCTCGCCGCGTGCGCCCGCGTGCCCCGGCAGGTCGACCACGACCACTACGCCGCGCGCGCGCAGCGCGTCCACTGTACGCTGCAATGCGGCATCCTGCGGCAGATACGGCGCGAGCACGGCGGCGCGGACCGCGCGATCGGGGCTGGCCTGCACCAGCTCGCGCAAATCCATGCTGAAGCCGGTGGCGGGCCGGGCGCGCCCGAACGCTTTGCCCACTTCGTCGTAGCGCCCGCCGAGCGCCAGCGCGTTGGCCGAGCCGCCGGCATAGGCGGCGAAAACCACGCCGCTGTGATAGTGATAGCCGCGCAGTTCGGCCAGGTCGAAGCACCGAATGCGGGCCACATCGCGCAAGTCCTCGGACAGCGCGTCGAGATCGGCCAGCGCAGAGCGAATTTCAGGGTGTTCGGGCAGCCTCTTTCTTGCCGCCGCGATTACCTCAGGACCGCCGTAGAGCGTCGGCAGCGCCGCAAGCGCCGCCGCCGTGCGCGGTTCCAGCTTGCGCGCGAGCGTTCTGAGCCCCGGCACGTCCTTCGCCTGCATGGCGCGAAACAATTCAGATTCGCGGTCGGGCTCGAGGCCGGCCCTGCGCACCAGACAACGGAAAATCGCCACGTGGCCAATGTCGAGATAGGCATCGCGGACGCCCGCGACCGCCAGCGCCTTCATCATGAGGCGCTGGATCTCCACGTCGCTTTCGATCCCGGCATGCCCGTAGAGCTCGGCGCCCACCTGCAGCGGCTCGCGGCTCCGGTTCATGCCCCGGGGCAGGGTATGCAAGACGCTGCCTGTATAGCAAAGTCGGGTGACGCCTTTGCGGTTGAGCAAGTGCGCGTCGATGCGCGCCGCCTGCGGCGCGATGTCCGCGCGCACTCCCAGCATGCGCCCGGAAAGCTGGTCTACCAGCTTGAAGGTCTGCAGATCGAGGTCGTGTCCGGTGCCAGTCAACAGCGATTCGAGATGCTCGATCATCGGCGGCATCACCAGTTCGAAGCCATGCACGATGAACAGATCCAGAATGTCGCGGCGCAGGCGCTCTATCCTGGCGGCTTCCGCCGGCAGGATGTCCTCGATGTATTCGGGCAGCACCCAGGTGCGCATTGCGAATTTCAGGGTTCGAGTTTCGGGTTGGGGATCCGGCGGGATTATAGAGGAGTACGGTGAGGAGTCTGGCTTGCCGCTGGTCGATCGCCCGTCACCCGACAGCGGGTTTCAGTGGCGCGCAATGTAGAGCAGCAGCAAGCCTGCGACCATCGACGTGAGGCCGATGAAGCGGATCTGCCCATCGGACATCTCGGTGAGGCGGCGGAAGGTGTCGCGCCACAGGCCGGGCAGCAGAAACGGAAGCACGCCTTCGATAATGAGCATCAGCGCGAACGCAGTGAGCAGAATGTTTCCCATCGCGGTCATAGTCCGCGCCCATGCGGTGTCGATCAGACGCCGTCCGCCCCCCGCTACTTGCCCGACTTGCCGCTGGACTTGAAATACCTGAAGAACTCGGAGTTGGGTTCGAGCACCAGCACGTCGTTCTTGCCGCTGAAGCTCTGTTTGTAGGCCTCGAGACTGCGGTAGAAGGTATAGAACTCGCGATTGCTGTCGTAAGCGCCCGCGTAGACCGCCGCGGACTTGGCGTCGCCTTCCCCTTTGATGCGCTGCGCTTCACGGTAGGCCTGGGCGAGAATCACGTCGCGCTGCCGGTCGGCGTCGGCGCGGATTTTTTCGGACTCCGCCGCGCCCGTCGACCGCAGCTGGGTCGCCGCCTGCTTGCGCTCCGCCTGCATCCGGTTATAGACCGACTGGCTCACTTCCTTGGGAAGATCGACGCGCTTCAGGCGCACGTCGAGCACGTGAACGCCGATCTTGACGGCGTCTTCGTTCGCCTTCTGCCGCATCAGCTCCATGATCTTGTCCCGCTCTCCGGACACGACGTCGTGCACGGTGCGGTTGCCGAACTCGGCGCGCAGCCCGTCGTTGATGGTCTGAAGCAGGCGCGTCTGTGCTTGCAGCTCGCCGCCGCCGCCCACGATGATGCTGCCGTAGTATTGGCGGACGTCCTCGATGCGCCACTTCACGAACAGATCCACCAGGACGTTCTTCTTCTCCGACGTCAGGAAATGCTCCGGCTCGGCGGTATCTATCGTCAGTATGCGCACGTCGAAGTAGCGCACATTGTCGAGTAGCGGTATCTTGAAATACAGTCCAGGGTTCTTCTCGACCTTGACCACCTCTCCCAGCCGGAAAACCATCGCGTTTTGCCGCTGGTCGACGACAAAAACGCTCAACGACGCGACGATCAGGACGATCGCCGTGGCGACGAGTATCGTGCCGGTGCTGAGCTTCATTGCCGCGGCTCTCGCTCGCGCGACCGGAAGGCGTCCCGCGAGCGCGCTGTGGACTGCTCGGGGGCCGTGGGCTCCATTTTGGGCGCCGCCGCTTCAGCCGTGCGGGAAGCAGCGCCCGGCATGGTCACCAGCTTGTCGAGCGGCAGGTAGAGCAGATTGCTGCCCGCCTTCTGGTCGACCAGCACCTTGGTCGAATGGCCCATGACCTGCTCGAAGGCCTCGATATAGAGGCGGTCGCGGGTAACCTGGGGCGCCTTGTTGTATTCGGCAACGAGCTGGCGGAAGCGCGCTGCATCACCTTCCGCGCGCTCGATCACCTTTTGCTTATAACCCTCCGCCTCCTGGAGCTGCCGCGCCGCCATGCCGCGCGCCTTCGGAATCACGTCGTTCGCGTAACTCTGCCCTTCGTTTTTCTGCCGCTCGCGGTCCTGCCCGGCCTCGACCGCGTCGTTGAAGGCGGCCTGCACCTGCTGCGGCGGCTGCGCGTCCTGCATCGTCACTTTGCTGATGTTGATGCCGGTGCCGTAGCGGTCCAGGATCTGCTGCATCAGCTTGTGCGCACGCGCCGCGACGTCCGCGCGCCCCTCGTACAACACGAAATCCATGCTGCTCCGACCCACGACTTCGCGAATCGCCGTCTCCGCGGCCTGCAGCACGGAATCGTCGGGCGAGCGGTTGTTGAACAGGTAATCGGTAGGACTCTTCAACACGTACTGCACCCCGAACTGCACGTCGACGATGTTCTCGTCGTCGGTCAGCATCAAGGATTCCTTCTCGACTTTGCTTTTGACATTGTTGCGGTAGCCGACTTCGACCTGGCGCACCTGCGTTAGGTTGACGATCTCTGCGGTCTCCAGCGGATACGGCAGGTGCCAGCGGGGTCCCGGCAGGGTGGTCTCGGCGTACTTGCCGAATCGCAGCACCACGCCCCGCTGGCCCTCGTACACGATATAGAAACCGCTCGCCAGCCACACGGCTACGATCAGGCCCAGCAGCAATCCGGCGCCGGCCCCCATGCGCTTCGGTTCCCCGCCGTCCGCGCCGTCTCCGCCGCCGCCGCGCCGGCCGAACAAGCCCGAGAGCTTGCGGTTGAAATCGCGCCACAGTTCGTCGAGGTCGGGCGGTCCCTGGTTGGGCCGCCGCCCCCACTGCGGATCGTTCAGCGCCATCAGCACCCCCAGAACCCGCGCGCAGCGGTCCCTCAGAGAATCGCGGAACGTTCGAAAACTGATCATGGAAAGGCTGAAAATGCGAACTACGCCGCGACGAAGTTTTTTGGTTCTTCGTTGCGCGCCGCGGCCGAGTACTCCTCGAGCGCCAGGCGCACGAACTCGATCCCTGCGCCCGACTGCGCGCTCGCCCAAACGCGCGCAATCTTACCATACTCGTCGCGCTCGACATGCGCGGAGAGGGGCGTCAGATCGATCTTGTTGAGCACCAGCACTTGCGGCACCGCGTCGGCTCCGATCTCGGCCAGCACCGCATTCACTGCGGCGATCTGCGCGTCGCGATCCGTGCTGCTCGCGTCAACCACGTGCAGCAGCAGATCCGCGTGGGCCGTCTCTTCCAGGGTGGCCCGGAACGCCGCCACGAGTGTATGCGGAAGCTCTCGGATGAAGCCCACCGTATCAGAAAGGACGACGCTCCCGTTCCCCGTGCGCACGCGCCGCGTGGTCGTGTCGAGCGTCGCGAACAGCTTGTTCGCCGCGTACACCCCGGCTCGCGTCAACTGATTGAAAAGGGTTGACTTGCCGGCATTGGTATAACCGGCGAGCGATGCCATGAAGACGTTGCCGCGATCGCGCGATCGGCGCTGGGTCGCGCGCTGGGACTGCACCTTGGCCAGCTTGTCCTTCAGCACTTTCACGCGCTTGCCGAGCAGCTGCCGGTCGGTCTCCAGCTGAGTTTCGCCCGGTCCCCGCAGGCCGATCCCGCCCCTTTGCCGCTCCAGGTGCGTCCATCCCCGAACCAGCCGCGTGGAAAGGTGCTCGAGCTGGGCCAACTCGACCTGCAGCTTGCCCTCGTGGGATTGTGCGCGCTGCGCGAAGATATCGAGTATCAGGCTCACCCGATCTACCACCCGGCACTTGAGGCTGCGCTCGAGATTGCGCTCCTGCACGGGTGAGAGCCGGTGATTGAAGATGGCAAGCTCCGCGCCGGTCGCGGCCACGGCTTGAGCCACCTCCTCGACCTTACCTTTGCCGGCGAAGAATGCCGGATCGGGGCGCATGCGCCGCCCCTTGATGACGGCACGCGTCCTTACGCCGGCGCTCGCAGCAAGCTGCCGTATTTCCTCGAGGCCATCGGCATAGCCCGCCTCCCCGAAGTCAAGGCTTACCAGCACCGCCTCAGTGCTGCTATCGGGGCGGCGATACATCAAACGTGCTGCTGCTGGGCATCAACTATCGGAGCTTTGATCGAGCTGGAGGTTGACGGGGCGCGCGGGCACGACGGTCGAAATGGCGTGCTTGTACACCATCTGAGTGACCGTATTCTTCAGCAAGACCACATACTGGTCGAAAGAGTCGATCTGGCCCTGCAGCTTGATGCCATTCACGAGGTAGATCGATACCGGAATGTGCTCCTTGCGCAGAGTATTGAGGAACGGGTCTTGTAGCAACTGCCCTTTGTTGCTCATGATGGCCTCGCTATTATGGTTCTTAGGGGGTACCACTTGTGTGGGATTGATACTTTACTCGAGTTTTTGGTTTTACACCATAGGCTTACCGCCGCGCGGCGGATCGTTGAGCATAAGGATTGGATCCGCTCCGGAACTCGATGCGCAGGGGTGTGCCCTGCAATTTGAAAGCGTCCCGGAAAAAACGTTCCAGATAGCGGCGATAGCCCTCCGGAACATCGTCGAGCGCGTTGCCGTGGATGATGATACGCGGCGGGTTAGTACCGCCTTGATGGGCGTAGCGCAGCTTCGGGCGGCTATAGCCTGAGCGGGGAGGCGGCTGCTGCTGGACCGCGGCAGCGAGCATGCGCGTGAGCCGCGGGGTGGGCAGCCGCGCCATGGCCGCGGCATAAGCTTCGTCCACCGACTTCAGTAGCGGTCCGATGCCGTGGCCTTCTCGGGCGGAGATGAAATGCAGGCGCGCGAAGCTGAGAAAGCTCAAGTTGCGCAGCAGCGCCCGCTTGACGAATTCGCGCTCCGCCTCCGGCAAGCGCTCCCATTTGTTGACCGCGATCACCAGCGCACGGCCCGCCTCGAGTATGAATCCCGCCACGTGCGCGTCCTGCTCCGAGATATCCTGGCGCGCGTCGAGCAGCAGGATCACTACGTTCGCATCTTCGATCGCTTGCAGAGTTTTCACCACGGATACCTTTTCGACCACGTCGGATACCCGCCCGCGGCGGCGCACTCCGGCTGTATCGATCAGGGTGTAGCGCCGGCTTTTGCGCTCGAATTCCACGTAGATCGAATCGCGCGTAGTCCCGGGCTGGTCGTAGACGACGACGCGCTCTTCGCCCAGCAGGGTATTGATGAGCGTGGACTTTCCGACATTGGGTCGGCCCACCACGGCGATTGCCGGATGCGCATGACCGTTCGTTTGCGCGTCCTCGCCGGCGGGAATTGCCGCGAGCACGAGCTCCATCAGGTCGGCCACATGGTCGCCGTGCGCGGCCGAGACCGCCAGAGGCTCGCCCACGCCCAGCGCGTGGAACTCCGCCCCCGCCATTGCGCCCACCATGCCCTCTGCCTTGTTTACCACCAGGAATACCTTGCGCCCGGTCTTCCGCAGCTCGTCCGCGACCGCGCGGTCCTGCGCTACCAGCCCCGAGCGCGCATCCACCACAAACAGCACGGCGTCCGACTCGTCGACGGCCTGCCGCGTCTGGCGGGCCATCTCGCGGTAGATGCCCTCCGCGCCCACCGGCTCGAATCCGCCCGTGTCCACGACGAGATGCGGCTTGCCGCCCAGCCGGCCGCGACCATAGTGACGGTCGCGGGTCATTCCCGGCGCATCGGCAACGAGGGCATCCCGGCTATGGGTGATGCGGTTGAACAGGGTCGACTTGCCTACGTTCGGCCGGCCGACAATGGCGATGACGGGGAGCATGCGGGAAATGGTAAGCAGTTAGCAGTGAGCAGTTTAAACGTCGGAGCTTTCTACCACCCACCGCTTACTGCTCACTGCTCACTATGTCATTGGACGGTGATCGCGAAAACTCCGCCGTTGCGCGTCAGCACCAGGAAGCTGGTGAGGTCCAGGGCGATGGGTGGCGCGCTGATTGCGCTGCCGTCGGTGGCGATGCGCGCTGCGAACGAACCATCCTCGCGCGAGAGCAGGTGCACGTAGCCCTGGAAGTCGCCGACCACGACGTAACGTCCGAAAGCCAGCGGGCCGCTCACGCGCCGGCCGCCCATCTTGTCCTGTTTCCAGATGCTGGCGCCGCTCGCCTTGTCGAAAGCCTGCACCGCGCTCTTGTCGTCGGTCACGTAGACGTATCTTGCATCGAGCGCAAGACCGCTGACGCTCGACGCGTCGCGCGACCACAGCATCGTGCCTTTCGCGAGGTCGAAGCAGGCCACGCGCCCCTGAAATGCGACTGCGCACACCCGCTGCCCGTCGGTCGCCGGGAGGCTGGTGATGTCTGCTACGCGCTCCAGCTCGGTGGCGCCACGAGGAATGGCCACCACGCCTTCCCAGGCGACATCACCGTTTGAAACCGACAGCGCCACGAGACGGCCCCCCGGGAATCCTGCGAATATCTCGCCACGGTGGACAACGAGACCCGTGTGGGTGCGCACCGTCAGCGGCACCTGGGTGGGCCGCTGGTATACCCACCGGCGCTTGCCATCGGCGATGCTCAGCCCGTAGATACGCCCGTCACCCGAACGCACCGCCACCACGCCATCGGCCGTGACCGGCGGCGCCAGCACTTCGCTGGTCAGCGTAGCTTTCCATGACAGCTTGCCTTGCAGGTCCAGCGCAAGCACTTCACCTTTGGGCGTTCCGACGAACACCAATCCGCCGCCGGTACCGACAGCGCCGGAAATGCGCTGACCCGCCTCCATGCGCCCGACCGCCCCGCCCTTCGTCGCATCAAATCCGGTAACCTGCCCGGCTGCATTAGCCGCGTACACGATGTTGCCGGAGGTTGCTGGAAAGAAGATGTTCTTCTCGCTGGTTCCGGCGCTGCCTTGCCAAAGGACTTTGGGTGTTGCGGTGGGCTGTATCGTCACCAGCTCGGCCGGCGGTTGCGCCGGGCGTGCTCCATAGAATACGCGGTCGTAAGTGTCGGTTATCGTCTGGCAGGCCCCCAGCTGCATCGACGTCACGACAATGAGCGGCGTCAGGAATGATCGATGCGTCATGTCAATAGACCGGTGAGCAGTAAGCAGCGAGCGAAGAAGCCCTGCCCATTACCTGCTCACCACCTGCTGCTCACGGCTTCTCACCCAGCGCATCCAGCTTGAGCTGGACGACTGCCCGATACGTGCTCCCGCTGTCGCTCTTGTCGAGAGCCAGTTGATATGCGCTGCGCGCCTCGGCGTTCTTGCCTTGAGCCGCCAGCACGTCGCCTCTGAGATCGGCGTAGAGTCCGGTCATGCTTTCGACGGGCTTGGTTTCGAGGAGTTTCAAGGCCTCGTCATATTTTTTCTCGTCCAGCAATACTCCGGCGAGCCGCAGCCGCGCCAGGTCCTTGATCTCCTCCTCGCGCGCGCGCTCCATGGTCCACCCGAGCTGTTCTTTCGCCGCGGCGAGATCCCCCGCGGTGAAGGCGGCCTTGGCGCTCGCGAGCGCGGCCATGGCCGCGTACGGAGTCGAGCCGTACTTGCCCACGATCTGCGCTGCAATATCGCGCACCTTCTTGTGATCGGCGGCACGCTCGGCGCGCTCCACCTGCTCGTAGAGCGTGACGGCGGCGACCGACTGGCTATGGCGGTAGTAGCGCCATCCCTGGAACGCGGCGATGGTCAACAGCGCGGCCGTCGCGACGATGGTCACGAGATTGCCATACTGCTTCCACCACGCCTTCAGCGTGGCTATCTGTTCCTGTTCCTCGAGATCGTATGCCATTCACGTCCTCAATTGCGTGACTGATAACTCGTGACCGGTACTCACGCTCCGTCAGTCACGCACAATCGGTCACGTCTAAACAGTCACGCACCATCGGTCACCATCTGCTTGATCAGGCGTATCGCCTCCTCAAGCACAACGCGCACCTGCTGCGCGTCCTCGCGCAGCGCCTTGACGCTCACCTGCCCCGCGGCAGCTTCGTCGTCGCCGGCAATCACCGCGTAGCGCGCGCCGCTGGCGTCGGCTCTTCTCATCTGCGACCTGAAGTTGCCGCCGCCGCTGTGCAATATCACCGATAGACCCGCGTCGCGCAACTGCTCGGCCACGCGCGCGCCGTAACGCTCGGCCGCCGCGCCCTGCCGCACGAGGTAGACGTCGGCCGGCGCCTGCGGAATCGCGGAGCTCTCGAGCAGCAGCAGAGTGCGCTCGACCCCGACGCCGAAGCCGCAGCCCGGCGTCGGCCTGCCTCCGAGCTGCTCGAACAGGCCGTCGTAGCGCCCGCCCGAACAGACTGCGTTCTGCGCGCCCAGCCGGCCAGCGACCCACTCGAACACGGTGAGATTGTAGTAATCGAGTCCGCGCACGAGCCGTGGATTGATGGTGTACGCGATTCCCGCCGCACGCAGTCCGTCCTGCACCGCTTCGAAATTGATACGCGTCGCCGCGCCCACCGCATCGATGAGCCTGGGAGCGGCCTCGATCACGGATTGCATCGCCGGATTCTTGCTGTCGAGTATGCGCAACGGGTTGGCGTGCAGACGGCGGCGCGCATCCTCGTCGAGCGAGCTTTCGTGGCGCTCGAAATGTTCGATGAGCCGCTGACGAAACGCCCGCCGCTCCTCCGCGCTCCCGATGGTGTTGATCTGCAGCTCCACGTCTTCGATGCCCAGCCTCTGCCACAACCGGCGCGCCATCATCAGCAGCTCGACGTCGATGTCCGGGTCGGCAAAGCCCAGCGCTTCAGCCCCGAACGTGTGGTACTGCCGGTAGCGCCCCTTTTGCGGCCGCTCGTGGCGGAACAGCGGTCCGCCGTACCACAGGCGCTGCGGTCCCTGGTAGAGCAGGTTGTGCTCCAGCGCAGCACGCACCGTGGGCGCCGTGCCCTCGGGGCGCAGCGACAGCTTGTCGCCGTTCATCGCATCGACGAAGGAATACATCTCCTTCTCGACGACGTCGGTCGCCTGTCCCACGCCGCGCACGAACAGCTCGGTGCGTTCGACGATCGGCGTGCGTATGCTGCGGTAGCCGTACTGCTCGAACACCGTCCGCACCGCGTCTTCGAGGAACCGCCACCGCGGCGCCTCATCCGGCAGGACGTCGTTCATCCCGCGAATGGCCTGTATCTGGCCCGAGCTCATTGTGGCTGGCAATCCGTGACTGGCGACCCGCGGCTCGATCCGCGCGGCCCGCAGGCAGCAGCGCGCGCCCGCGCCTTCATACGCGCGCGGAGTCGTGAGCGGTGGGTTCCTGCCGTGCCGCAGCCGGCGACGCAGAATAGGTGCGGCTCACGTACTGTTCCACGATTTCCTGGAACTCGGCCGCGATGTTCTCGCCCTTCAAGGTGACGGTCTTGACGCCGTCCACGTAGACCGGGGCGACGGGGTTTTCGCCCGATCCCGGGAGGCTGATTCCCACGTTGGCGTGCTTGCTCTCGCCCGGCCCGTTTACGACGCAGCCCATGACTGCGACATGCATGTTTTCGACACCCGGATAGCGCGCGCGCCACACCGGCATCTGCGCCCGCAGGTAGCCCTGGATCCGGTTCGCGAGCTCCTGGAAAAAGGTGCTGGTGGTGCGTCCGCAGCCCGGACACGCGATCACCAGCGGCGCAAACGAGCGCAGCCCCAGCGTCTGCAGCAGCTCCTGCGCGACGATGACCTCCCGTGCCCGGTCGCCGCCCGGCTCAGGCGTGAGCGAGATGCGTATCGTGTCGCCGATGCCCTCCTGCAGCAGGACCGCCAGCGCCGCGGTCGACGCGACGATGCCTTTGGAGCCCATCCCGGCTTCCGTCAGCCCCAGGTGCAGCCCGTAATCGCAGCGCGCCGCGAGATCGCGGTAGACCGCGATCAGATCCTGCACGCCGCTAACCTTGCAGGAAAGCAGGATGCGGTCATGCGCGAGCCCCAGGCTCTCCGCCTGCCGTGCGCTGTCCAGCGCCGAGGCAACCAGCGCCTGGCGCGTCACTACCGCGGCATCCTGTGGCTCGGGCAAGCGCGCGTTCTCGTCCATCATGCGCGCGAGCAGCTCCGCGTCGAGGCTGCCCCAGTTCACTCCAATACGCACCGGCTTGCCGTAGCGGCACGCGAAGTCGATGAGGGTCGCGAACTGTTCGTCGCGCTTGGCGCCCCGGCCGACATTGCCGGGATTGATCCGCAACTTGGCGAGGGCCTCCGCGCATGCCGGATGCTGCGTGAGCAGGCGATGCCCGTTGAAGTGGAAATCTCCAATGAGCGGCACGCCCACGCCCGCACGATCGAGCCGATCCCTGATGTGGGGCACCGCCGCCGCGGCTTCGACGTTGTTGACCGTGACGCGAACGAGCTCCGACCCCGCGCGTGCCAGCTCCGTCACCTGCTGCACCGTAGCCGCGATGTCGGCGGTATCCGTATTGGTCATCGATTGCACGACGATCGGGGCGCCGCCGCCGATCGCAATGCCTCCCACCATGACCTTGCAGCTCGCGCGGCGCTGCGCCGGACCGTATTCGTGATAGCACTTCATTCGAGATTGAACCGTGCGACGTCGACATTGGTATGGCGCGCCAGATCCACAGGCTGGTCATCGTACATGAACCGCACGCCGTGCGCGTTGCCCACTACCACCGCGAGCGGCGGCCGAGCGTTCACGCGCTTTTCGGTTCCCTTGCGGTTCAACTGCGAGAAAACGGCCTTCCCGCTGCTGTCGCGGATCTGTACCCACGACTCCTGGTCGAAAATCATGTGCACCTGGCGCTCGCCGGCTTTGGGCCCCACTTCGTCGTTTCCCGGCGCGCTCTTCGCGGCGACGGCGGGCGCCCCACCCTGCTCGTTGGCCGCGGCGAGAGCGCCGGATTGCGCCGGTGATTCCATCAAACCTTCACCCTCCGCAGCGCCGGAGCTCGGCGCGACGCTCGCCGCCGCCTGGGGCGCGCTTGCCTCCAGCGCGCCTCCTGCGGATGGTGAAGGCGGTGCCGTAGCGGAGCGCGTAGCCACGGTCGCTCGCTCGCTCAGGTAGAACTCGTAAAGTGCCAACACAATCACCGCCGCCACCGCCAAGGCAGCGTACATCGGCCAGCGCCGCGGAGCGGCGGGAGGAAACGGAATATCCTGCGACGGCGGGGCGGCCGGGCGCGGTTGCTCGTGTGGCAGGCTCCGCGCCACCGCGGTCGCCAGTTGTTCGGGATCAAGCTTCAGCAGCCGGGCATAGTTTCGTATGAAACCACGCACGAAAACCGGCCCCGGGAGCTTGTGGAATTCGCCGGCCTCGAGCGCCTCGACCTGTTGCACCGAGAGCTTGAGCTGGCGGGCAGCCTCGGCGACGCTCAGGTTCTGCTCCTCGCGCGCCGCGCCCAGAAGCCTACCCGGCGCGTCGCTCGCCTCGGCCGGCCGGTAGGGATTTTCCGCAACGTCGGTGCCCATCAGTTTTCACCGGCGGCAAGCGCTCTTGCTTCCTTGGAATCCGGGAAATTGTTCCTGAGCTGCATCGCATAGCTCGCCTCCGAATTGCGATCGCCCAGCTTGCGCTCGAGACGTACACCCAGCCACAGGATTTCCGCATTGGGCGGGGCAACCTGCGCTAGGCGCGTGAGGTAGCTCTTGGCGCTCGCGAAATCGCCGCGCCCAAACGACAGGTCCGCCATGTGATAGAGAGCCTGCGGCTGGGCCGGCCGGGTCTTCAACGCGAGCTGAAAATAGTTTTCCGCGCCCGCGATGTCGCCGCGCCGCCGCGCGCACACTCCGGCGTTCGCGTACGAACGGTCGGGATTCTGATAGAGCGGATTGCGCGTTGCCGCCAGGAAGTAGCGGATGCCTTCTTCCTCGCGCTTGCGCTGGCACAGGAACTGGCCATAGTTGTGGTTGGCGTCGGAGTCGAACTGATTGATGCGGAGAGCGCGCTGGAAGCTTTCCTCGGCCAGCCGGTCTTCCTTGAGCGCCCCGTACACCAGGCCGGCCACGGTATACGCCGGACCGTAGTTGGCGTCGGAGCGTTGCGCTTCCTTCACCTCCTCCAGCGCGACCGCCATGTTGCCCAGCTCGAAATAGCCTCCGGCGAGCTCGGTATGTATGCGCGCGCGCACCCGATCGGGGCTTTCGTCTCCGCTGGTGCTGGCGGCGGGACTCAGCCCGGTCTGGGCTTTCTCGGGCGCGGCGCATCCCGCCACGGCAACGCAGATCACGACGAATGCGATTCCGAGCGCTATCCGGATCATCGTGCTGCCTCCTCGGATTTTTCTGCAAATCCTGCAGCCCCGTGTCGAAGGCTTGCGCCATTCGTCCTGCGCGCATCAACGGGCCCGGCGTCCCGGCCGCGCTGTCTGCGCCTGGTCTTGTCCTGCACCTGTCCCGCGAGCTGGCCGCACGCGGCGGCTATGCCGTCGCCGCGCGTCTTGCGCACGGTCGCGATCAACCCTCTTTGCATCAGCTCGTCGCGGAAGCGCTCGATCGCGGCGGGGCTCGAGCGCACGTAGCGCCCGCCCGGGTAGGAGTTGAAGGGTATCAGGTTGATTTTGCACGGCACGTTCTTCACCAGGGCGGCGAGATCGCGCGCATGGGCCACGCCGTCGTTGACGCCTTCGAGCATCACGTATTCGAACATCACGAGTTCGCGCGGCGCCTTTTCGATATATCGCAGGCACGCCGCGAGCAGTTCTTTCAGCGGATATTTACGGTTGATCGGCACCAGCGCGTCGCGCAGCGCGTCGTTCGGCGCGTGCAACGAGACCGCGAGCGCCACCGGACAGGCGTCGCGCAGCCGATCGATCCCGGGTACCAGCCCCGAGGTGGACAGCGTCACGCGCCGGCGCGACAGCCCATACGCGGAGTCGGCGAGCATCAGCTGCAGGGCGGTGACCACGTTCTCGAAGTTCGCGAGCGGCTCGCCCATCCCCATCAGCACGACATTGCTGATGGGGCGTTGCGCGCCGGACTCCCGGGCGAGCGACCGGTTTGCATGCCACAGCTGGCCAATGATCTCCGCCGCGGTGAGATTGCGGTTGAACCCCTGATCTCCGGTCGCGCAGAACGAGCACGCCAGCGCGCAACCCGCCTGCGAAGAGACGCACAGTGTTCCACGGTTCGGCTCGGGAATGAAAACCGTCTCGATCGCATTGCCGGTCCCCACGTCGAACAGCCACTTTCGCGTCCCGTCGGGCGCATGCGATTCTTTCAGGACGAGAGGCGCGGCAATCACCGCATGCTGCGCGAGCCGCTCGCGCAGCGGCTTGGATACATCGGTCATCGCATCGAAATTGTCCACGCCCGCGCGATGTATCCAGCGCATGAGCTGATGCGCGCGATACGGCCGCTCGCCCAGGCCGGCGCAGAATTCGCGCAGCCTGCCGTCGTCCAGTCCGAGCAGATTGATCGTCATGCTGTGGCTCGCTTGGGGCGATCGCGCGCGGGCGCTCAGCGCGGGTGAATTTCCTGCTTCGGGAAAAAGTAGGCGATCTCGGTCGCAGCGGTCTGCGGCGAGTCGGAACCATGCACCGCATTGGCGTCTATGCCGTCGGCGAAATCGGCGCGGATCGTACCTTTGGCGGCTTTCCGCGGATCGGTCGCACCCATCAGATCGCGGTTCCTCTGGATGGCGTCCTCGCCTTCGAGGACTTGCACCATGACCGGCCCCGAGATCATGAAGTCGACCAGATCCTTGAAGAACGGCCGCTCCTTGTGCACGGCATAAAATCCCTCCGCTTGCGCGCGCGAGAGCCGCAACATGCGCGCAGCGACGATATTCAGGCCGGCGCGCTCGAAGCGCGCATAGATTTCGCCGATCACGTTCTTGGCCACCGCGTCAGGCTTGATGATAGACAACGTCCGTTCCACTGCCATGCAGCAATTCCTTGCCTTTTTGGACTTAGAGCAAACAAATGAAGGGATGCTCCCCTCATGCCCCCCGCATCGAAGAACTTAGTTTAACGTTGTAGGTTACCATGGTAAGGCTTTGAAATAAAGAGAATTCGCGGCAAATCTTGCGCTTGCAGCTCAGCCGCCTGCGCGGATGTTGCCCCCCCAGCGCACGTCGCGCGCACCCTCGGCGAATCTGGGGTGACCGCCGACCTCCCAGGACGGGCAGACCGCCAGTTCATCCGGCCCGGCTTGATACGCGCAGTCAATGCCAATGCCTGGCGCCCATACCAGGTCGCGCCCGGAAAAGACAAGAGGCAATCGCTCGCGTTCCCAGGGCGGAACGCGCGCCTCCTGCAGGAGATTTTTCAAGGTGCGGCGTGGACGGTGGCAGTCGGGCTGCAGGCGCTCACCGCCGCGGCGCGCGCGAACTGACACCTCATCGCCCAGCCGCGCGACACTCACACCCTGCCCCCGCCCCGGCGTCATGACCAGAACGCCGCCGAGTTCCGGGAGCGCCAGCCTCCGCTCGCCGCGCCAGCATCTTGCCTGACCGGGGCGCGGTGTCGCGAGCGCGGCCACCACGTAGAGCCTGTCCTCGAAGCGTCGCACGTCAAATTGCCCCAGCGCGATCAATACCTGGGCATCCCGTCTTCCATGAAGGGCCTGCTGCAACGCTTCGTCGAGTTGCGCAGCAGCGGGCATCAGCAAGCCATGGCCCGCCAGAAAATAGCGCATGAGGTTGCGCGCACGCGCCGGCGACAGCCGGCGCAGCGCTGCAACTTCGAGCACGCCTCCATTCAGGCAGCCCGCACCGTCTGCGGCAGCCAGCTCATCGAGCAGACCGGCAGTTTCCGCGAAATGGCGTGACGCGCGCGCGATCGTCGTGCGATACGCCGGGAAACGCCGCGCAAGAAGCGGGAGTACCTCGTGCCGCAGGAAATTGCGCGCGAAACGGACGTCCGCGTTGGATTCATCCTCGACCCATTCGATTCCGCGCTGTTGCGCGTAATCGAGAATCTGGCGACGCGTCGCATCCAGGAGCGGGCGGAGAATCGCCGGTGGCGCATCGCGGATGGCGACCGCGGCGTTGCGATCGGATCGCCGAGCGCCTTCGGCCTGCCGCCTTCCGCCGTTCATCTTTCTCACCGGCGGCATCCCCGCCAAGCCGCTGACGCCGGTTCCCCGCAGCAGCTGCAACAAGACGGTCTCGACCTGATCGTCCTGGTGCTGGGCGAGCACCAGATATTCGCAGCGCTGACGAGCGTAAACCTCATAGCGTGCCGCGCGTGCGCCAGCTTCCACACTGTCCGCGCGGCAGACATCGACTTTCACACGCCGCAACGGAATGCGCCGCTCGCGGCAGAAGCGGCCGCAGAATGTCGCCCAGCGCGCGGCGTTGCGGCTAAGCTGATGGTTGACGTGCAGCGCCGAGACCCGCACGCGCAGGCGTGCGCGCAGCCGCTGCAGGATGTCGAGCAGGACAGCCGAGTCGACGCCGCCGCTCAAAGCCACGACGAGGCGCTCTCCGGGCTTGACCACGCCAGCGAGCTGCTCGGTGACCCGGGAAACGAGATCGGCGGCGGCGCGGCTGCTACTGCGCTTCCTTGAACTTGCCATGACCGATGAGCTTCGCGAACCGCGCTTCCAGCAGCTCGTCGATCGGCTTGTCCTTGAGCTGCCGCCAGGCCTCCTGCAGCGATCTCTTGAGGTTCTGCATCATTGCTTCGTGATCGCGGTGAGCGCCCCCCGGCGGCTCGGTGACAATGCGGTCTATCAACCCGAGCGTCTTCAGCCGCGTCGCGGTGATGCCGAGCGTTTCGGCGGCGTCCCGCGCACGATCCGCGCTCTTCCAGAGGATGGAGGCGCACCCCTCCGGCGAGATCACCGAGTAGGTCGCGTATTGCAGCATCAAGGTCACATCACCGACCGCGAGCGCGAGGGCGCCGCCCGAGCCCCCCTCGCCGATGACCGTGCAGATTATGGGCACCCTCAGCTCGGCCATGGCGTAGAGGTTGCGCCCGATCGCCTCCGACTGGCCGCGCTCCTCGGCGCCGACGCCCGGATAGGCGCCCGGCGTATCCACGAAAGAGAACACCGGCGCGCCGAACTTCTCGGCGAGCTTCATCAATCGCAACGACTTGCGGAAGCCCTCCGGCTTGGGCATTCCGAAATTGCGATGGAGCTTTTCCTTCGTATCGCGGCCCTTCTGGTGCCCGATCACGACGCAGCTCTCGCCGCCGAAGCGCGCCACTCCGCCAACGATCGCCGGGTCGTCGGCAAACGTCCGGTCGCCGTGGAGCTCCTCGAACCCGGTGAACAGGCTGTTGATGTAGTCGAGCGTGTAGGGGCGCTGGGGATGGCGCGCGACCTGCGCGATCTGCCATGCGTCGAGCTTGCCGTAAATCTCCTTGGTGAGCGCCTGGCTTTTCTTCTGGAGCCGCGCGATCTCTTCGGAGATGTCCAGCGCCGAATCGTCCTGGACGAAACGCAGCTCGTCGATCTTCGCCTCGAGCTCGGCGACCGGCTGCTCGAAATCCAGGAAGGACGTCTTCATGCCGCGCAATGATACTGCAAAGCGTGATTAAACCGCAGATAGGCGCAGATCCTCGCGGACAAAGTCGAGCTCAGTTCAGTACCAACCTACATCGAGCCCGCGCGGATCGCTCGCCGCCCGCGCCATCCCGGTCTGCTTCGACTTGAAAACAAGTTGCAGGTTGCCCCACTTGCGCGCCGTCGATTGAAGCTGGTGGCCCTTCGCCTCGAGCGCCGCACGCCACTCCGCGGGAAACCCTTCCGGCTCGACCTCGACCCGGTCGGGCCACCATTGATGGTGATAGCGCGGGGCCCGAACGATGCGCTCCAGATCGACCTCCGGGGCTTCCAGATAATCGAGTATCGCAAGCAGCACCTGGCTCACGATGCGCGGTCCTCCCGGCGCACCCAGCACCAGCACGCCCTTTCCGTCCTCGACGAATGCCGGCGTCATGCTGGACAGAGGCCGCTTCCCGGGCGCGACCGCGTTGGCGCCGCTTCCACGCAACCGGTACGAGTTGGGCACCTCGGGATCCAGCGTGAAGTCGTCCATCTCATTGTTGAGCAGCACGCCGGTAGCGCTGGCCACGACGCCCGATCCGAACTGCCAGTTGATGCTGAGCGTCGCCGCGACCCGGTTACCTTCCCCATCGATCACCGACAAGTGCGTCGTATTTCCGCTCTCCACGCGCGCAGTCTGCTCATCCTCCAGCGCGTTGCTGCTCGTGGCGGCGCCAGGATCGATCGTCGCGGCGCGCTTTTCCGCATATTCCTTGCTCACCAGTCGCTCGACCGGCACCGCTACGAAATCGGAATCACCCAGGTAGCGCGCGCGATCCTGGAAGGCGCGCCTCATGGCTTCGATCACGAGATGAGCGCCCTCGGGAGACCGCGCGTCGGACGGCGCGAACCGCTCGAGGATGTTCAGGCTCTGCGCGAGGGCGATGCCCCCGCCCGAGGGCAGCGATGCGACAGTGACAGTGGCGCCCCGGAACGGGAACCGCACCGGCGTTCGCTCGACTACCTTGTAGTCGGCGAGGTCCGAGAGCTGCCACACGCCGCCGTTGCGGTTGACGGCGTCGACGAGCGCGCGCGCTACGGCGCCGCCATAGAAGCCGGCCGCCCCCGCCGCGCCCAGTCGCTCGAGCGTCGCCGCCAGCTCCGGCTGCCGCAAGAGATAACCCGGCTGCGGCGCGCGCCTCCCGTCCAGAAAGACGCGCGCCGCATCCGGATACGATTGCAGAAATCGCTCACGGATCTGCGCGATGCGGGCGAAACGCGGATCCACCTTGAAGCCGTCACGTGCAAGCCGGATCGCGGGCGCAAGGCTCACCGCCAGCGGCAGCTTGCCGTACCCGCGCGCGACGTGTGCGAGCGCGGCAGGCGCGCCTGGTATGCCCGCCGACTTGCCGCCTTCCGTGATCGCGCTGCGGACCGGCTTCCCCGCCGCATCGACGAACAGCTCGAGCGCGGCCTTGCGCGGCGCCGTCTCGCGGGCATCCACCATCACCTGAAGACCATCGCGCGCGCGACGCAGCAGCCAGAAGCCGCCGCCGCCCAGTCCCGAGGAATACGGCTCCACGACGGCCAGTGCCGCGGCAACCGCAATGGCTGCGTCAAACGCGTTGCCACCCCGCTGCAGGATCTCGTATCCGGCCGCGGTGGCGAGGGGATGGGCAGAGGCGATTGCCGCACTCTGTTCCTGCGCGCAGGCGCCGGAGCAGAGTGCAAGCACGAAACTCCACGAGACGAACGCGAGCAGCAGCCGCCTTCGGATCTCTATGACAGACCGCCTACGGTTCATCGTTCACCGTTTACACCGATGGTCACCCGGTTTTTCCTCCGGACACGAGGCAAGCGCCATCACTACGGCAATCGATGCCGGAAGGCAATGCCGAACTTTCGCGCAGAATGCGTTTATCATAGCATCAGCACGCATGAAATCTCGTTTCTCGTGGTGGCAGGTCACGTGGCTGATCATCGCCCTCGCGTATGCCGGGCCGGTAATTTATTTCACCCATGATCATCTCACCGAGGTCGCACGACAGGCGCGCGAGCGCCTGATCATCGAATATCGTTTGTGGGAACTGCATCCCGAGTACCGCGGCACCCCGCAATCGTGGACGCGCTTCGCAGCCCGCCTGTTGAACGACAGCCAGTTGATGTGGCGGGTGCGGACCCGGTACGGCGAGCTCGCAACGGAAATCGAGCTCGACTACCAGCGTGACCTGACGATTGCGCGGGGCGAAGTGGTGGCTGCCGCGGTCGCGATGTGGGGCGCACCCGTAGGAGCGCTGTATCTCCTCGGCTTCCTCATGGCGCGGCGACGCGCCGTGCCGCCGCCGCCACCACCGCCCCCGGCGAGACCGGCCGAGTCCGACTCGCGATACCGGCCGTGATTCGCTAATATGAGCGCGTGAAATCGTGATCGGTGATCCGTGATCCGAGAAAGACCCGTGACGGATTACCAGCCACGGTTCGCGGACCGCACCGCTCGAATTGACCAGCAAAGTTACCGGTTTCGTCGCTCCTAGCGACGGTTCACGGATCACCGATCACGCATCCAACCAACAGGACCAGACAATGACACCGCCGAAAAACGCCATCGTTCATGATACGCCGGTACGCGCGAGGGAGAGCGCGGACTTCTGGGGCAGCGACGCCGTCGCCGCTGTGCTGCGCGAGCTCGACATCAAATATATCGCGCTCAATCCGGGGGCGAGCTACCGCGGCTTTCACGACAGCATCGTCAACTATCTCGGCAACCGCGATCCGCAGATGATCCTGTCCATCCATGACGAGAACGCGGTCGCCATCGCCCACGGCTACTGGAAGGCATCCGGCCAGATGATGGCGGCGGCGCTGCATTCGAACGTCGGGCTGATGCACGCGACCATGGCGATCTTCGACGCCTGGTGCGACCGCGCGTCGGTACTGATCATGGGCGCAACCGGACCGTGGGACGCCAGCAAGCGCCGACCATGGATCGACTGGCTGCACACCGCCTCCGATCAGGGCGCGCTGATCCGCGACTACACCAAGTGGGATAACCAGCCGGGGTCGGTCAGCGCCGCAATGGAAGCGGTGTTGCGCGGCGCGCAGATCGCACAGACCGCGCCGCGCGGGCCGGTCTATATCAACCTCGATATCGCAATGCAGGAGGAGAAAATCGGCCCGCTCCCGGCATTGCCGGAGGTTGCGCGATATGCGCCGCCTCCTGCCGTGCGTCCCGACCACGAGGCGGTCGCGGCCGCCGCAAGGCTCATTGCTGGCGCGAAGAATCCGATCATGCTTGCCGGCCGTTGCACGAGAAGCATCGAAGGTTGGATCCAGCGCGTGGCGCTTGCCGAGAAGCTCAATCTGCGCACGCTCACCAATCTGAAGATGGCTGCCGCGTTTCCGACCGATCACCGATTGCACGTGGGTCCTGCGGCGAACCGGCTGAGCACCGATTTGCAGAAATTCATTACCGATGCCGATGTCATTCTTTCTCTCGACTGGCTCGACCTGGCGGGAACGCTCAGGCAGGCCTACGGGGGGAAGCCGATCGCGGCGAAGATCGTCCAGGTGTCCTGCGATGCTCACAACCACCGCGGCTGGAGCATGGACTATCAGGCGCTGCCCCCGGTTGACGTATACCTCATGTGCGAGCCGGAAGCGGCGGTGCCCATGCTGATCGAAGCCGCGAAGGCGCGCACTGCGGCGGTGCCGCCAAAGCCGGAAATGAAGCTGCCCACTGCTCCAGCCGATGCGGTTTCGTTGCGCGGGGTTGCCGATGCACTGGCCGACGCTACCAATGGCCTCGACATCTGCTACACCCACATCCCGATCGGCTGGCACGGGGGATACGTCCGTTTCCGGCATCCGCTGGATTATCTGGGCGCGGAGGGCGGCGGCGGTGTCGGCGCGGGACCGGGCGTCACGGTGGGCGCCGCGCTGGCGTTGAAAGGGAGCGGGCGCTTGCCGATCGGAGTGCTCGGAGACGGTGATTTCCTCATGGGCAATACGACGCTCTGGACCGCCGCGCACTATCAGATTCCCTGCCTCATGATCGTCTGCAACAACCGCTCGTTCTTTAACGACGAACTGCACCAGGAGCGGGTCGCAATCGCGCGCGGTCGCCCGCCGGAGAACCGCTGGATCGGCCAGCGCATCGGCGATCCGGACATCGATCTGGCTGCGATGGCGCGCGCGCAGGGCGCGACCGGCATCGGCCCGATCGACAAGCCCGCAGATGTGCTGCCGGCACTAAAGAAGGGAATCGAGACTGTCCGCGCCGGCGGCGTCTGCCTCATCGATGCGCGGGTGCAGCCGGGATACGACGCCGAATGATCGCCGATTCGGCCGATGCAGACGCCGTGAATCGGCCCGGTCGTGGACCGGTGCTCCGGGTCGTCTGCATCATCTAGCCCAGCCGCCCGACTGATCCCCGGCTTAGCGATTCCTGGCGGCGTACCGCGGCACTGCACGAGCGGTCACCCGGCGTTTTCCCTGGGCCGCGGCAGTTGCGGTGCGCGCCGGACGAGATCGCGGCCAGGATAATTGCGCCGGCAATAAGCCACGATCTCTTCGACGAAACGCTCACCATACGGAGCCAGAAAGCGCCGCGAATCCCAGGCGATGTGTGCCCACCGGCCGATCGAGGCCCCGCGGTGAACCAGCGGCACCGTACGAACGACGCGAGATACACGTGCGTTCGAGGGAAGAATGGCGACCCCGTAACCCGCCGCGGCCAGCGCGACCAAAGTATGCGGAGCGGCGCTTTCCAGGAGCACGGGCGGCTCGATATCGGCGACGCGGCAGGCAAGATCAAACCACTCACGGGACCCGAAATCGCGGCGCAACACCAGTAGCGACTCATCTGCGAGCGCGGCCACTTCCAGCACGGCACGGCGGCCGAAACGGTGCGCGGGCGGCAGCGCGGCGAGGAGATGCATCGGATAGAGCAACCGCCCCTGAAAGCGCGTGCCGCCTGCAGCCGCCATTGTCAGATTGACCTCGCCGCGTTCGAGGCGGCCGTGCAACCGAACGCCGCCGTCCTCGACGAGGTGCACCTCCACGCCGGGGTGCCGGCGGCGATACTGCGGTACGAAATCGGCGAGCAGATTCTCGATCACCTGCGGCGTCGCGGCGACCCGAAGGAGGCCGCTCTCGCCCGCCTTGAGCGAACGCGCCCGCTCGCCAAGGGAGTCGGCTTCTGCGAGCAAGTGCCGGCTGCGCCGCAGCAGGTCTTCGCCTTCCGACGTCAATTGAGCGCGGCGGCCGACCCGATCGAATAGCGGCACACCAAGTTCGCCTTCCAGCGCGCGGATCTGCCGGGAAAGTGCCGGCTGGCTCAAGTGTAGCCGGTCCGCCGCGCGGGCAAAGCCGCCGGCGGCGACTATGGTCGTGAACGCGCGTAGGTGCCGAAGGTTCATTAGGCGCTGATAACTAATTTGCATGAATTATAGAATAATAAATGCATTGGACATATAGTGACCGGCGTCCTATCGTGCCCCCCGGGCGTCGCGGCCTGGATCGGCCGAAAGTTCCCCGGCCGGGATGGAGTTGCAGCTTGTGCCGCGGAGATCCCGACAACCTGGCGGGGGAGGTGGCAAATACGGAGGCATGCTATGAAAGTAAACTGGACTGCATTCTCGACGCTGCTGGTGGCGGGCATGTTTGCCACGGCGGCAGGTGGACAGGAACTCGGTCGCGTCAGCTTCAAGACCTCGTGTAACGCATTGGCGCAAGAGAAATTCGAGCGCGGGGTCGCGCTGGTGCATTCGTTTTACTTCCCGGAAACGACCAAGGCCTTCATGGAGGCTGCCCAGGCCGATCCCGATTGCGCCATCGCTTACTGGGGTATCGCGATCAGCCAGCGCACCAACCCGCTGGTTTTACCCCTGCCCGCAGCGGCCCTGAAGAACGGTTTGGAAGCGGTGCAGAAGGGGAAGGCGATCGCCGCGAAGACCGAGCGCGAGCGCGACTGGCTCGGCGCGATCGAGGCCTACTACAAGGACTACGACAAGGTCGACCAGACTGCCCGCGGGCTTGCGTATGAACGGGCGATGGAGCGGCTCATGGAGAAGTATCCGGACGACCTCGAGGCCGCGATTTTCTATGCGCTGGCGCTGAACGAGACCGCGCTGCCCAGCGACAAGACCTACAGCAAGCAGCTCAAGGCAGGCGCACTGCTCGAACGGATCGCGGAAAAACAGCCCGAACACCCGGGCATGCTCCATTACCTCATCCACAGCTACGACTACCCGCCCCTCGCCCAACGTGCCATCGACGCCGCCAACCGATATGCCAGGGTCGCTCCAGGGGCGCCGCATGCCCGCCACATGCCGGCGCACATCTATTCCATGGTCGGCATGTGGCCGGAATCAGTGGCATCCAACGCATCATCGCTCGCGGCGGCGAGGGAACAGGCGGCGAAGACGTGGCCGGGCGCATCGCATCCAGTGGAGTCGCACATGCTGGATTTCACGGAATACGCCCTCCTGCAGATGGGCCAGGAGAAGCGGGCGAAGCAGATCGTCGACGAGAACAACGCCATCAGGAAACTCGGTTTCGACTACGTCGTCGGCTATACGGGACTTGCCGCCGTGCCGGCGCGTTATGCGCTGGAACGGCAGGCGTGGGCGGACGCCGCTGCGCTCGAGCCGCGCGGCAGCCACTTCCCGCAGGCGGAGGCGATCACCCATTTCGCCCGCGCCATGGGTCTGGCGCGTAGCGGCGATCTCCCCGCCGCTGAGCGCGAGGTGGACAAGCTGAAGGAACTGCGCTCGCTGCTCGAACGCGCACACCAGAGTTACTGGGCGGAGCAGGTCGAAATCCAGATCCTGGCTGACTCGGCGTGGATCGCGCAGGGCCGGGGACGAAAGGAGGAAGCGCTCAAGTTCATGGGCGCGGCGGCCGACATCGAAGACGGCAGCGAGAAGCACGTCGCGATGGAGAACCGGCTCTATCCGATGCGGGAGCTGCTGGGCGATCTTCTCATGGAGCAACGAATGCCCGCCCAGGCTCTGAAGCAATACGAGACGGCCCTGGCATCCACGCCGAATCGCCTGCGTGGTCTCTATGGCGCCGCGAAAGCAGCAGAGCTGGGCAGGAACTCACAGAAGGCATCGCACTACTTTCGACGTCTGGTCGAATTGACCAAAGACGCCGACACTGACCGGACAGAAATCCGGGAAGCGAAGGCCTTCCTCGCCGTGCGCCTGACGGGCGGGATCGGCGCAGCGAGGTGACGCGCGAAGGCAATGGGGTCCGTCCGAATCGGCCGCTATAGTGGAATGGTCCGTGCGGCGGCGCGGCTGGCCGCCGTGAGCGCGTCCGCAGCGACGATCGCGATTTGTATGGCTGTCGCACCAGTTGAGCTCAATCTGTCCGTGGCACGGTCCGGGCCGCCCGGCGTCAGGGCGACAGATGCGGTCGATTCCGAAGCATGGCTGATCTGCACATCGATGGGATCGATGCCGGACGCCGCCGATTGGGCGGATCTGGACTCAGAGGTCGCGGCCGGCCTGAAAGCGATCGCTGCAAGAGACTGGCGTGGCGCGATCGCAGCCCTCTCGCCAGCGGCACTGCGCGACCCGCGCAACGCCGATATCCAGAACTACCTCGGCTATGCCCATCGCCGGTTACGCGAGTTCGAGCCTGCATTCCAGCATTACCGGCACGCGTTGCTCCTCAATCCGCGGCACCGCAGCGCACACGGCCATCTGGGTGAGGCCTATCTGGCCATCGGCAAGCTTGCACCCGCCCAGGAGCATCTCGCAGCGCTTGAAAGTATCTGTCTCATTCCGTGCGAGGAATACGACAATCTCAAGGGAACGATCGCGGCATACCAGCATTGGATCGCCCGTTAAACAGTCCCGCGTTGCGGCTCGCAGCTTGTTCAGCGTTCACCGCTCTTGGCTACTGCCAGGGCAATAGCGAAGCGTGGATCACGTCCGGCACGCCCTGCCCGCCCACCGACTTGATGGCGAGGTCCACGTCCTTCAGGCCGAAGCGGTGGGTTGTCACCTTCTCCAGCGGGAAGCGCTTGGAGGCAAGCTGCTGCAAGGCGAGCTCGCACGCCTTGTAGCTGTGGCCGCGCGCGCTCTTGATGGTGACGAATTTCACCGTGACCTGCTCGAGCGGAAAGTTCGGAAACTCCTTCATTTCGCCCTGCACCACGATCGTTCCCGCCTTGCGCTTGAGGGCATTCACGCCTAGCAGTATCGGCGCGGTCCCCGCACCCGCCGTGCAATCGAGCGCGACATCCACGCCCCTGCCGCCGGTCAATTCCATGATGCGCGCGAGCGGATTCTCCTTCTGCACGTCGATCACATGGTCCGCGCCCAGCTCTTTGGCGACCTTCATCCGCGCCGCGTCCTTGGAGGTCCCCGTGACGATAATGAGCGAGGCCCCCGCCTGCTTGCAGATCACTGTCTGTGAAAGTCCCTGCTGGCCGGGTCCCTGGATCAGTACCGTCGAGTTGTAGCCTACTCCGCCATCCATCAGCGACCACTCGACGCCGTTCGCCATCGGCGTGACCAGTCCCGCCAGCTCCGGTGTAACGCCCTTGGGGACGTGGTGCACGACCGCGTTCCATGGCAGGTACACATACTGCGCGAAGCCGCCCCACAGATGCGGCGGCTTTTCGTCCGAGGTGTAGCCGTAGCGTATGGCGTCGGGGTTGGTGCGCCAATTGGTGTTCTCGCAGTGCCGGTACTGCCCGGCATGGCACCATTCGCACTTGCCACAGCTCACGTAGTGCTCGACGAAGACGAGATCGCCCTCCTTGAATCCCTTGCGATTCGTGAATTCGCGCCCCGCCCTGGCGATGTAGCCGATGTTCTCGTGGCCCATGATCGTGGGCTTGTCGTTTGGCGGATGCGCGTAGAGCTTTACATCGGTGCCGCAGATCCCCGCCACTTCCATCTTCAGGAGCGCGCTGTCCGTCGGTACGTCCGGCATCGGGTACTCCCGGAACTCGGTCCTGCTCGGGCCGGTTCTTACTGCTGCCTGCACTTTTTCCGCCACGGCGCCTCCTTGGACAATGACGCTCGTTGATACGCTAATCGATCAAGGTCTCACCAGCCAGCGAACGACGCCGTAATGCGCTGCGGCGAGCTGTCGGGGAAGCTCCAAATGCCCGTAATGCGTGAGCGGCGGGTCCCAATTGATTACCCGGATCTGCGCGTTCGGATTCTTTGCCCGGTACTCGTTCGCGATGAACAATTCTATGCTCCTCATCGGGTCTTCGGGATTCCAGTGATTGCGGTCGAATTTGGCCGTCGTCCACACCATACGTCGAAAACCATCCATGCGCGTGAAATTCGTGACATACAAATCCTTCGCGACATCCTCTATCGCGATTCCCCACGGATTGCCGGTGCGTTTCAGGAGGGACTCGATCTCGGCCTCCACCCACGCCTTCTGCCCGAGATCGGCTCCGTGCTCGAGGTTCTGGAGCTGTTGCTTGAAGTTGGGCCGCCGGCGGGCCTCTGCCGTCAGCCAGCGCTCGGCGATCTGCAGATGCGACATGCCCGGTTCGTAGAGCGGATTGAGAAACCCGCTGTAACCGCGGGCGTAGCTCGGCGGATCACGGCGTTCGAGAACGTGGAGCGGCGTTTTACCCGCCGGGCGGGAGGCGCCGGCCCGCTCCACGACGTCCCTGCCCTTGACCGTGCGCAACAACTCGAGCCGTGCCGGTCCCCCGCTGCCCCAGCCCAGGTAACGGCCCTTGAGCCGGCCGCGCAGTTCGGGGTCCTCGTACGCGAGCATCGAAAGCTCGCCCGAGGTTGAATGCCCGATCAGCAGTATGTCGCCCGCGATGTGCTTCGTCACCAGCGCCTTCAGCCCCTGCATGATCAGGCTGTTGGTGTAGATCGCATTGCGCATCTCGTACTCGTCCATCGCCAGCTCGCTGTCGAGCAGATAGGCAGGCTGGCGGGCTGCGTCCGGGATCGGCTGTTCCCAGCCGCCATATTTGAAATTGCCGGGGATGGTCACGATCATCACGTTCAGCTTCTGCGCCAGATACTGCGCCCAGCCCGGACGGTTCTTCAGATCGACGAAGAATTCGTAAAAGTTCGCCGCGCCGCCGTTCATGATGATGAACCAGGGGTGGTTCCTCGCCTCCGGATTGAGGCTGGTCAGGCGCAAGCCGGTAATGTCCCAATCAAGGTTGTAGCGGCGAAAACGCTCGACTATCCACTCCGCCCGGTAACCCAGATGCTGCGGGGCTATCCGGGCGAGATCGCGCGGATCGAAGGCGCCCCCGGCTGCCTTCTCGGCCAGCGCGCTGACCGCTTTTCCGCCGTCCGGCAGGTCGAAGCCCGCGCCCAGTGCCCGAAAGTCTGATTCCGCGAGCGAGACATAGGGCGCTTTCGGATCGTCGAGCAGGCTCCAGATCTTGCGTTCGACGTCTGGTCCTTGCGCTGCGGAGAACCCGGCGGGAATCATCGCAGTGAACAGAGCGAGCCGCGCGCCGAAGCTTTTTTTCATGATGACGCCTCCCGGGTCGTGCCTGTCCTCGGGCGCAGCGGCACGGATCTCCACAGACCGCGGCTTGAATGAAAATTACCTAAGAACGGCGGTCGGCCACGGATTGCTGGTGTTGCCACAACGCGAAGCCGTACACCACGCGGCATCAAAGCCCCGCCACGTCATCGCCCATCGCGTCTCGGAGGTCGTTGGTGGAACTTCCTTGGTGGATTCTTGCCGTGATGCTGACCGCCGCCAGGCCTGGAATGCCCCCCCGGTGCAGGGGCATTTCCCCGGCCGCCCTGCTGCGGCGCACCTCCCCGGTTTCCGGCAGCCAGCATGATCTCGAGCTCGTTGAGCTCGTCCCACTCGGCATCGGTACGCTTGCTCTCCGGAATCGCCAGAAGCTCCTGCAGACGGGCGCGGGGGGAAATCGGTTGCGGTTCGTTCATGGCCGCATTATCTCATCGTTCGACCGGCATTGTTCCCGGAATAACCACAAGCGAGGGATATACCCTCGCATCCCTGGATGCGGGGTGGGTTCTCAACACGCTGCGTTGACAGCCAAACCGATGCGGGAGGATCATCGGCAGCGCAGCCCTGGACCATAGGAGGACCACTCATGACTGTCAAGGAACGCGTGAAATCCAAGGTCGCGATCATGAACGCGGTCCACGACCTGCCCGTTCTCGTCGCCCGCGACAAGGGATACTTCAAAGACGAGGGGCTGGACATCGAGTTCGTGACGACGCCGGGCATGGCGCAGGTGACGACGTCACACTCGGTAAAGTTCGATTCCGTATTCGACCGTCCGCTCGATTCGGTCTACAACGACGGCGGCATCGACCAGTACCGCATGTGCGAATGGGGCATCATGAAGCGCGCGGTGGAGGCCGAGTCCAGCGGGCTGCGCCGGCGCAAGATCGTGGCGCTGGGCGCGTCCATGTCGAAGTTCGCCATTGCGGTCACTCGCGACTCCACGATCTACGAGCCCGAGATGCTCAAGAACAGGCAGATCGCGGTGACGCCGAACAACGGGTCGCACTTCACCACGCTCAAGATGATGGAAGGATTTCTGAAGCCGGAGTACGTCAAGACGACGACCGCCGGCTCCATGCCCCAGCGCATCGAGGCATTGAAGCAAGGCAAGGTCGCCGCGGTGAGCCTGATGGAGCCCTGGATCAGCGTGGCGCAGAAAATGGGCCTGCGCATCCTGATCGAATCGCATTCCACCCGCAGCGAGGCGGCCAGCGACGATCTCGACGGCAAGACACTCGCAGCGATGTTCCGGGCCCAGGCACGGGCGGTCAAGGAAATCGAGCGCGACCCCACGCCGTATGTCCACTATTTCGTTCGCGAGACCGGCGGGCTCCTGGAGCCTCACGAGTTCCAGACCTGGCGCCTGCTCCACGCCGCGCCGCAGCCGTACACCAGAGAGCGCTGGGAAGACACTTACAACTGGTCCGTCAAATGGAACATGACCGTGCCCGGCGCTACGTACGAAAACATTGTCGACAACCGCGCCTGGCAGTAGCGGCGGGCACATGCGGAGAGGCGCGTCATGACTGCTGCATCGAAGAAAGTAAAGGCGTCGATGATGAACGCCATCCACGACCTGCCCCTGCTCGTCGCCCGCGACGAGGGCTACTTCCACGACGAAGGCCTGGATGTGGAAATTATCAGAACCCCGGGCTCGGGCCAGCGGGACTCGGACCACCAGGCGCTGCGCTCCAATATCTTCGACCGCACCATGGAAGCGCTGTACGACCAGGGTGCCTGCGACCAGTTTCGAATGTGCGAGTGGGGCGTCATGAAGCGCGCCGTTGAATCCACCGCTGCCGGCGGGCATCGCCCGGCGAAGATCGTGGCCCTGGG
>DATFWO010000055.1:0-6481 GCA_035259205.1 Burkholderiales bacterium
GGCAGCACTTTCACCGTCTATCTGCGGCGCGCGGGCGAGGCCGCCGAAACCAGCGTGGACGAAGACCCGCCGCTGCCGCGCGGCGCGGGGCAGCGCGTGTTGATCGTGGACGACGAGGAGCTACTCGTCGATCTTGCCGTGCGCACGCTCGAGGAGCTGGGCTACGAGCCCTCGGGATTCACATCCAGCGCCGCAGCGCTGGATGTCTTCCGCGACGACCCCGGCTGGTTCCACGCAATCATCACCGACGAGCGGATGCCCGGAGTAAGCGGCTCTACCCTCATCCGCGAGGTGCGCCGCATCAGCCCCGCGATTCCGATCGTGCTGATGAGCGGCTTCGTCGGTGCGGCGGCGGAGCTCAAGGCGCGCGAGCTCGGCGCGAACGACGTCCTGCGCAAGCCGGTGCTTGCCCGGGACCTGGCAGCGAGCCTCGCGCGCGTGCTGCATCCGCACTAGTCCTCATCCTCTCCGGGCAGGCGACCCGTCCTGGGGACTGCCCCGCCCGCGCCAGCACCTTGGTCCCCGGCGCGAGGCAGCTCCCGTTGTCACAACCACCGAATCTTCTGCTGCGGCTGCCACCGTTCTGCGTCCCCTGACATGTAACCGACCTCCTGCGGAAGCGCTCGTGCCACGACGCCGGCGCAAACTATCGTCATGCGTTAGGAGCGCCAGGTTCTCTCCATTGCAGGTTCGCAGCAGCATCGCTTTCATGTGATTTGATACTGCGAGACGGCGCTCTGTCATCCCTCGGCGACACGCAGTTGAAATACTGGGCGCTGCGACACGGTAAACATGAGCCGGCGCTAAGTGACGCCTTCAGCGAGATCCGGCGAATTTTTTGACCTGGAGCCTGACAATGACTACCGAAGCCGTTACCGAAAAGATGAACGAAGTGAAGCAAGAGCTCGCCGAATTCGGCGACATCGCTACCAAGCTGGTTCGCGAGCATCCCTGGACCATCGTAGGCGCCGTCGCGGCCGCTGGCGTCGTCCTCGGGCTCCTGCTGCGCTGGCGCGCTTAGGTCCGCGCCCATGAGCGCGCTGCACGGCCTCGCTCGGCGGGCTGCTCGCACTGTGTGAGTGATTTCGTCCAGACCGTGCTCCTCGCGATCGGCGCCCTGCTGCCGATCGTGGATCCGCTCGCCGGCGCGCCCATCTACCAGCGCCTGACGGCCGGTCTGCCTCCCTATGCGCGGCCAGCGTTCGCGCGCCTGGTGGCCTTCAACAGCTTCCTGCTCCTGCTCGGCTCGGCGCTCGTCGGGGCCTACGTGCTCGAGTTCTTCGGCGTTTCGGTGCCCGCCGTGCAGGTCGCCGGCGGTATCCTTGTCTGCGCCCTTGCCTGGCCGCCCCTCACCGGCCCGGATGCACCCCAAACAGCCACGCGCACCAGCGCCGCGCAAGCGGCAGCGATCGAATGGCGGCCGCGTGCCTTCTATCCGCTCACGCTGCCGCTCACCGTGGGCCCGGGTTCGATCTCCGTGGCCCTCACCCTGGGAGCGAATCCCCAGAGCAACGTGCGCTCCCTGCTTGTTACCACTGCCGCGCACGCCTTCGGCATCCTTGTCGTCGCGTTCCTCGTCTACGTCTGTTACCGCTACGCAGACGCGATCCTCGGCCGGCTCGGCGCCACGGGGGCCGCCGTGCTGACTCGTCTTTCGGCATTCATCCTGCTCGCCATCGGCGTGCAGATTGCGTGGAACGGCGTCCGCGCGCTGCTGGCGACTCTACCTAATGCCCTTTGAGTCTCGCAACCCTCATCGCCGGCCAGGGCTAATGGATAAAACCAGCCCGCGGTCCTGACGCATGAATGTCGAACAACTGATGTTTGCCGGGGCGGTATTGCTGGGGGCGACCGCCGCCGCGGTTAGCTTCGCAAGGAGACTCAATCTCGGCAGCATCGTCGCCCTGCTCGCCGTCGGCATGGCGCTCGGACCGCACTCGAAATGGCCGCTCATCGAGGGCCACGTCGCCGAGATGCAGGAGGTCGGCGAGATCGGGGTGACGCTCCTACTGTTCGTCGTGGGCCTCGAGATCCAGCCGGCCAGGCTATGGTCGATGCGCCGGCTGGTGCTCGGACTGGGCGCTGCGCAGTACGGGCTGACGGTAGTGTCGATCGGCGCGCTGTTGCTTCTCCTCACCGGAATGCATTGGCAGGTCGTGCTCGTGACGAGCCTGGCGCTCGCAATGAGTTCCGATGCGATCGCCCTGCCGATACTGCAGGAGCGGCGTGACGGCGGGGCGCCCTACGGCAGAGCAACGATAGCCGTCGGCGTCTTCCAGAGTCTCATGATGATTCCCGCCCTGACCGTGATCCCCGTCCTGAGCGGGGGCCCGGCGCAGGGCGGGCACGCTGCGGAGCTGGTCAAGTTGATCGAGGTCCTGGTGGCGGTCGGCGTCGTGTTCGCTCTCGGCCGTTTCGTGATACCGAGAGCGCTGTCGCTTACGGCCCGAGACCCCGGTTCCGGTGCGTTCACGTGTGTCGTGCTCGCCGGGGTGGCGAGCGCGGCCTCCATCATGGAATCGGTAGGCGTGTCGATGGCGTTGGGCGCCTTCATGATCGGAGTGATGCTGTCCACGACCGTCTTCGCCGAGCAGATAAAGGCGGTGGCTGCACCGGCCCGACAGGCTTTGCTTGCGTTGTTTTTCATCGCCATCGGCATGGCGATCGACCTCAAGGAGGTTGGCGCGCTCGGCTACGACCTGCTGCTTTATCTGCCGCTGCTGCTGGCCGTCAAGTTCCTGGTGATGTTCGGGCTTGCCCTGGCGTTTCGAATGAATTTGCAAGCGGCGCTGCTTGCGGGCCTCCTGCTGATGCCGTTCGACGAGATTGGCTACGTGATCCTTGCCAACGCCAAAGCCAACGGCCTCCTCGGGGCGCGCGCGCATGCAATTGGCCTCGCGGTGATCTCGCTGTCCTTCATCGTTTCGCCACCGCTTATTGCGCTCGGTTACGCGGCGGTCGAGCGGATGCGCCGAAAGGCAGGGCTCGCGGAAGCGCAGCGTTCGGCGGCAGATGTCCCACCCGACGAGGTCGTTGTCATTGGATACGGTTACGCCGGCAGGGCAATCTGCACGATGCTGCAGCGTGCGGAGATCCCGTATGTCGCCTTCACGGACGATCTGCAGCTCCTGCCCGAGGCCGCCAGGCGCGGACACCATGTGCGCTACGGCGACTTCACGGAGCCCGCCATGATGCAGGCGATCTCGATCGGTTCCGCGCGCGCCGTGGTGATGGCGAGCGGCGACCAGGCATCGACGCTGGACACCATCGGTAGTTTGCGTCGGTTCTACCCGGACGTGCCGGTCATGGCTGCCGTGTCGAGCGTGACGCAGAGAAACGAGGCGCGGGAGCGGGGCGCCCGCCTGGTTTTCCCGCTCTCCACCGAGGGGACATTGAGCTTCGGGCATGCCGTTCTGGAATCGCTGGGCGTCGGCGACCAACAGGTCAACTCGATCGTGAACGCGCTGAGAGCGAACGACTATGCCGCTCTTAGCGGCATTGCACTCGAACGATAAACCGGACCGGGGCACTGGCGGACGGCGACGCGGGCGACTTCCTGTAGAAATCATGAGCGCGTGCACGCCGAACTGGGTCCGTCGTTGCTGAGAATCGTAACAGCAACTTTTCGATGACGTCGGTGGCATGGCGCACCCGGAGGAATCCCTGACGGAGCCACGTGTGTCAGGTGACATGCTGCACCCGTCGCGTGACATATGCGGGACGGCCTGCACGGGCAAAGTGTTCTCCTCTCTCGCCGCGATGCCGGCGCGGTCTTGCTGGACGGGTGGAGGCGGCGCGCCGGCTGGGAGTGAGAAGAGTGCTGACCACGCCATTCACCCCGAAATAGCTGCTCGCTGCCGTGACAGACTCGCCGAACGACAAGCAGCTCAATCGCGTTGAAGAGGCGCTGTGCGAATCCGAGCAACGCTACGAGCGCGTGATGCTCGCGGCTGAGGCCGGCTTCTGGGACTGGGACATCCCGGCCGACGAGTTCTACGTTTCGCCGAAGCTGCTCGAGATGACAGATTTCCCGCCGGGAACGCGATTCGCGAGCCGGGCAGATTTCATGGCGCGCGCGCCTTTCCACCCTGACGACCGAACGACGTGGGAGGATGCCGTGAAAGAGCTGTTTACGAGCGGCGGAACGCGCCTCGCCATGGAAATCCGCTCCATCCATGCCGGCGGCGAAATCCGCTGGGCGCTTCTTAGCGGCATGTGCGTGCGCGACGCCACCGGCAAAATCATGCGCTGGACGGGCTCGGCGACCGACGTGACCGCACGTAAGCGCGCCGAAGAGGCCCGGCGGCGCTCCGAAGAGCGGTATGCGGTGGCGATGGAGGCCGCCGGTGATGGCCATACGGACTGGAATCTGGTGACCGGCGAGTCTTATATCTCGCCGCGCCTGCTCAGGATGCTGGGTTACCCGGCGGACGCCACGTTCATCGATCGCGCCGACTGGGTGCGCCGCTTCCCGTTCCATCCCGACGATCGCAAGAGATGGGAAGCAGCGATCGCCGCGCATTTCGCCGGGGGCGAGGCGAAATTCAAGATGGACCTGCGCATCGTGGTGAACGGGGAGACCCGCTGGGTGGCGGCCACCTTTATTGCCACGCGCGATGCCGCCGGGAATGTGCTGCGCTGGACCGGCTCGATTGCCGATATCAACGACGCAAAGCGCGATCTCGCTACCGTGCTCGATGCCGTTCCAGGGATGGTCGCCCTGTTGTCGCCGACTGCCGAGGTCGAGGCAGTCAACAATGAGCTGCTCGCGTACCTCGGGCAGCCGCTGGAGGCGATCAAGCAATGGGGCACCAATGGAATCGTGCTTCCAGAGGATGTGCCTCGCGCCGCCGACGTGTTGAGGCAAGCGATGTCGACCGGTCAGCCTTACGAGACCGAGGTCCGCGTCCGTCGATTCGACGGCGTATATCGCTGGAACAGTACCCGCGGGCTTCCCTTTCTGGATTCGAGCGGCGGGATCGTGCGGTGGTACGCCATGATTTCCGACATCGACGACCGCAAGCGCGCGGAGGATGGGCTGCGCGTCTCGGAAGAGCGCTACGCGCTCGCCATGGAAGCATCGGAGGAAGGGCACTTCGACTGGAACGTGCAGACCGACGAGATCTTCGCATCGGAGCATCTCAAGCAGATTCTCGACTTGCCTGCGAACGTGGAATACCGCACGAGAGAGGACATGGTGTCGCGCATTCGCTTCGGCCCCGGAGATCGCGAGCGCGTCGCGGAGATGACGCGGAACGTCCTCGCCGGGGCTGCCCTTCATAACGAGTTCGAATACCGGCTTTTTCGCGGCGAGGTCCCGGAGATACGCTGGATCCGTGCCCGCTGGAAGATCTTTCGGGATGCACAGGGTGTGGCGCAGCGGGTCATCGGTGTCGTCAGCGACGTCACTGAGCGCAAGCGGGTCGAGGAAGAGCTGCGTTCACGCCAGGAGATGCTGGAAGTGGCGCAGAAGGCCGCGCGCGCCGCCGCGTTCGAATGGCGAGTCGGCTCGGGCGAGGGCGAAGAGGAGGGCGAAGGTAAAAACCACTGGTCACCAGCCCTGGAAGTCATGCATGGAATACCGCCAGGCTCGTACGACGGGACGTATGAATCGTGGAAGCAGCTCGTTCATCCGGAGGACTGGCCGAGCGTTCGAGATGCGATCAAGACTGCACAGCAAACGGGCGATGTCGATGCCGAATACAGGGTGCTGCTCCCTGGGGCCGCTGTGCGGTGGTTGCAGGCGAAGGGCCGGATGTTATTCAATTCGGGAGGCAAACCGGCACGCCTCGTTGGTTTCGTACTGGATGTCACCGATCGCCACCTTGCCGAACAGGAGCTGCGGCGGATGGAGCGCCAGCTGCGCCAGGCGCAGCGCCTGGAGGCGATGGGGGCCCTGGCCGGCGGCATCGCGCACGATTTCAACAACATCCTCGGCGCGATCGTCGGCTACGGCGAAATGGCGCTGCGGGGGACGAAACAGGAGCATCTGCGCCGCGATCTGGACGCCATCATGTCCGCCGGCGAGCGCGGCCGCGCCCTGATCGAGCGCATCCTCGCCTTTAGCCGGAGCGGCGTCGGCGAGCGCGTACCGGTGCACGTCGAGGCCGTGGTGCGCGAAGCCCTCGACCAGGTGGCTGCCAGGCTGCCCGCGAGCGTCACTATCAAGCCGCGCCTGCACGCGGGCCGCGCGGCGATGCTGGGCGACTCGACGCAGGTCCATCAGGTGGTGATGAATCTCGCTTCGAATGCAGTGCAGGCGATGCCCCAGGGCGGCGTGCTGCGCGTTGATGTCGCAACCGCGCGCCTTGACGCGGCCCGCCCGGCGACGGTCGGCTCGATCGCGCCCGGCGATTACATCGTGCTCGAGGTGAGCGACACGGGGACCGGTATTCCGCAGGACGTGCTGGACCACATGTTCGATCCTTTCTTCACCACCAAGGAAATGGGCGTCGGCAGCGGCCTCGGGCTTTCGCTCGTG
>DATFWO010000056.1:0-7793 GCA_035259205.1 Burkholderiales bacterium
GGCGGGTTCGGCGTGCACCAGCAGCGCCGGCAGGCTCGTGCCTTCGAAGGGAATTTCCACGTGCTCGACGCGCGGGCGGGCGCTGCCGCGCGCAGCCTCGCGGAAGCAGTCCACTCCGCGCCGATACTGCGTCAATCCCGCGCTCTTGGGCTGGAGAAAGCGCTCGCCCACGTGATAGTAGTTGGCCGCGCGGTAGAGGTACTTCGCCGCCGTCGCACGCCGGTCGGCAGCGAGGTGCGCGCGGCCCGCCTGCTCGACGGCTTCCGCCTCCCGTGACCACTCGCGAAACCACGCATTGTCGTCGCCGACGTGCGCCTTCAACCGCAGCCCGATGCGCGCGATCTCCCCGATTTCCGCGCCGCCCCACGGGGCCGCGTTCAGGCCGATCAATACGCCGTGGGACCAGCGATAGTCTTCCGGGAAATACATGAACGAGAGCTCTTCATTGCGCGCAGCGGCAGGTACTGGCATCTGGCTGTTCCTCCGGGAGTTCGAGTCGGCGGTTGAACGCGGGATTCTACGCGAGGACAGATCGCGCGACGGACGCCATCGTCGCCGCGGCGAAGCGTCCCAAGTACGGCGTCCCAGGTGAGACGTCTTAGATAAAGCGTCCACGTAAAGCGTCTCACCTGAAGCGCGGCAGAGCGAGTACTAGCACACGCTGTACCTGGGACGCCCTATCTGAGACGTAGCACCTGAGACGTCTTATCTGTGACGCCTTATCCGCGACGTTGTTTCTCATCCGCCGGCAGCGGGCCGAACGCCGGCGGCGGAACGCGCCGCCTGGAGGCGGCCTCGTAGGCCGAAGCGATCCTCAGGACGGCATCCTCCCTGCCGGGCTCGGCGCGGAACACCAGCGAGAACGGCAATCCCGGCGGCGGAATGGGTGTCGGCGTCGCGGAGGCGACCGCCACGTACTGCTTGCGGTCCGGGCCCAGCGCGAATACGGGATCGTAGGCAACCGCTACGTAGCCCGCGGGAATCAACACCTCCGTAAGTCCCGCGTTCGGACCGTACTGCGATTCGTCGCGCAGACGTCCGATGACGCCGGGCTCGGTGGGACCGCCGATTTTCGCGGGCGGCAGCGGCGTGTGCAGGCGCACCAGCGCGTCGAGACGATTCTCGATGATCACCATCATGTCCACGCGCCGCAGCAGCTCGCGCAACATGATGCGCTCGTCGACGCCCTGCCGCCTGCCGCGCGGATTGCGGGGGTCGGTGATTTCCTCCCAGTTCCTGAACGCCGCGCGACCGTCGTCGCCCCAGAACTTCGAGCGCGCATTGAGCGCGGGCCAGTCGACCAGCGTTTCGGTGTGCCCGAGCGCCTGCCAGTCCGCGGTCCGTCCGGAGAGGTATTGCCGGACGTGAAACCTGAACGTCGGCGCGAGCTCCTGCTGCTGAACGGTCGAGATATCGAGGTTGGCGGGCGGCGCGATCCGCTCCTCCGCCAGCGCGACGCAATAGTCGATCGGCTGCAAAGTACCGGTGCCGAAGATCTTTCCCTGCTCGAACTCGGTGGGCACGATCGCAGCGGCGAACTCCTTGAAGAGCGGCTGGCCGTCGGGCCCCAGCCTGAACAGGATATCGGGCATGAATACCGGGACGAGCCGCGCGAGCGCGCGCCTGAAGTCCGTCTTCATCGGCTCGATGTCGCGATCGGGTTTCCACAGCGGATCGGAAGACTCCACCAGGGTCGCTCCCAGCACCGCGCCGAGTATCGACTTGATCTCCTTCGCGGCTGCCATGGTGATCGGCTCCGCGGCTTTCGTGCCCGGATTCAGCATCGACTCGCGCACGATCCCGATGCGCACGCCCTTGAGCGAGCCCTGCGCGCCGGGCGCCGCCGCATGGGCCGCGTAGCTCGCCAGCACAGCCGAGCGTGGCACCGTCGTATACGGATCGCGCGGATCGTAATAGCCCTCCGCCGGATCCCTCAGCGCGTCGAGGACCTTCGCGCAATCGGCGATGGTGCGGCAAAGCACGCCGCTCCGGTCGCAATAGATGTCCGCGCCGATGGCGCCGCCGTCGAAGCCGAGCATCGCCTTGTGCGGGAGGATCAGGGCCACTGCGTTGTGGTTGGCCGGGCCGCGGCACGACGCCCGCGTTTCCTCGCCGAGGCTCGCCATCACCAGGTTGGTGCTGACCGACACGCCCGAGCCGGAGCTGGAACCCAGCGACGCGGCGCGCTCGGTGTCGTAGGGATTGGCGGGATTGCCGGCCCACGTGCTGCGCTGGTAGCCGAGCACCGAGGGCAGCACCTTGTCGGGCTTGTGACGGCCGCCCGGGTTCCCGGCGCGTCCGTTGTATTCCGTGTTGACGGCCTTGGCGAAGATGATCGCGCCCTTGTTGCGGAGCTGCTCGACCAGCACGTGATCGCGCGCGGGGAAATCGATGTCGTAGCGCGCGTCGCCGCCGGCCGTGGTGCGCATGTCCTTGGTGTCGAACGGGTCCTTGAAGGAGAACACGACGCCGTACATCGGCATCTTCTCGAGGTCGGGATTGCGGCCGTATTTCGCGTCGAGCTCGGCGGCCTGCTCGAGCGCATCCGGATACCTGCGAAAAATCTCGCAGACCGCCGGCGCGTCGGGCGGCAACGGACCGTCCGAGGGATGCCGGTCATAGTCGCCGCGGCACACGACCGAGCGCTCGCCTCGCAGGTTGAGGGTAGCCAGCGCGTTCACCTGACCCGCGTTCGGTATTCCCACGATCATGCCGTACTGCTGCTGCACGCCGGGATCAGAGGCCGTCGCTTCCATGCGGCCGTATTCGAGCGGCGGCCCTTCGTAGCGGTCGAGGTCCGGCAGGAGGGTGGAAGCACTCACCGTCTGCGTCGGGAAGCGCAGCGGCTCTCCGGCGCGCACGGTGCCGGGCGCCTCGGAAACCGGCGCGCCGTCTTTCGTGACGAGCATGCTGGCAACGCCGTTGTAGGCGCGGACGCGCTCGAGGTACTGCCGGACGACGGCGACGCAAGTAGTGCGTCCGGCTTTGATCGCCGCGTGCAGCTCGGCTATGGTCGCCTCTTCGACACGGAATGGCTGCTCTTTCCTGCCCGCACCAGCCGCCATCGCATCACCCCGCGCGTCAGCGCGCCGACCTCAATTCCTGATAGAGCTGGCCGACGAAACGGTCCGCGTTGACCGCGGTGCCGATTTTTGCGTCGAATTCGGCGGTCGGCTTGGACGCGACGATTTCCTCCTGCGACTTGTTCTGCTTCATGAGAGCTGCAACCTTGTCGCGGACGGCGATCATCATGTCCCGGTGGGCGACGACCGCAGCCTTGTCCACGATCGGCCCGTGCCCCGGAACGATCTTCGTGTCGGGACGCCCCAGCTTGAGGATGGCCTCGAACCCGGCGAGCATCCCGTTCATCGTGCCGCCGTTATTGCGATCGATGTTCGGATATCCGGTCGAGCGATAGAAATCGCCGGTCATGATCACGTTTGCTTTGGGGAAGTACACCATCGTGTCCCCATCGGTATGCGCCACCGGCACCGGTATCAACTGCACGTCCTCTCCGTTCATATGGATGGTCGTGGGGACTTCATAGGTCAGCACCGGCAGGGCGAGCGGCGGCGCGGGCACGCCCGGCTGCCCGTTCGCCTGCGGGTTCGGCTTCATCAGCCGCATGCGCAGGTTGTCGTGCGCGAGTATCGCCGTGCCCAGCTTGCCGAAGTTCTCGTTGCCGCCCGTGTGGTCGCCGTGCACGTGGGTGTTGATGAGGAAGCGGATACGCCCGTCCGAGATCTGCTTGACGGCCGCGATTATCCTGTCGCCCAGCGGGGCGAACTGGGAATCGACCATCAGCACGCCGTCGGGACCGGCGAGCACGCCGATCCTGCCGCCTTCCCCGTCGAGCGTGTAGAAGTTCTCGGCGAGTTTCGTCGTCTTGATCTCGACCTTGCTGAAGTCCCGCTGCTGCTGCGCCAGGCTGTTGCCGCCCGCGACGAAAAGAACCGCCGCCATCGCCAGCCCGAGAACCGTTGCTCTCATGTGTTCCTCCGGGAGTCGGAAATTTGGAGTATCTTTGGCTCCGGTTACCCGGTCAAGGACGGCGCAGGTTTACCGCCCTTCCACCGCTCGAAAACAGGAGAATTGCCGTGAAGCGACTCCCCTCCGTTTCCGTTCTCGCCGCACTGGCACTGGCAGCCGCGTCGCTCACGTCGGGCTACGCCTCGGCGCAGGCCCGCGCCGCGGGCGGTATCGACAAGCCCGCCGCATCGTCGCCGAACCTGGAAATCTACTGGGTAGACACCGAGGGTGGAGCGGCGACCTTGATCGTGTCGCCTTCCGGCGAATCGCTGCTGATCGACACCGGATACCCCGACGGGGCCCGGGATGCGACGCGTATCCTCGACGCCGCCCGGCACGCCGGCCTGAAGCGGATAGACCATCTCGTGATCAGCCACTATCACCGCGACCACGTGGGCGGGTTGGGCGTCTTCTCCAGGATGATGCCGATCGAAAATTTCTACGGTCCCGGCGACAAGATCGAGGACGTGAACATGCAGTGGTACAAGAGCTATACGGCTGCGTCCGACGGCAAGCGCAGGATCGTCAAGCCCGGCGACACGATTCCGCTCAAGGGCGCGCAGGTGCTGGTGGTCACTTCGGACGAGAAGGTGCTCGCGAAGCCCGTCAATGGGGGGGGCCCCAACCCTCTCTGCAATGATGCGGCGCGGATGTCGCCCGCGGGCTTCGAGAACTCGCGCATGGTCGGGGTGCTGCTCACCTACAACAAGTTCACGTTCCTCAACCTGATCGACCTCGACTGGTACAAGGAAATGGAGCTCGCGTGCCCGGTCAACAAGCTGGGGAAGGTTACGATCTACCAGGCGGGACGCCACGGGTCACTCGACGGCGCCGGCGCGCCCGCGCTGCTCGGCGCGATCGCGCCGCAGGTCGTCGTCGTCCAGAACGGGCCCAGCAAGGGCCTGGGCCAGACCGACAAGCGCATCCAGCCGATCGCAGTAGCGGGCAAGCCGTCGGCGCCTTACGAAAAGAACGCCTACCTGCGGCTCGCCGGGCTGCCGGGAATCGAAGGCGTCTGGCAAGGGCATCTCTCCTTGCTGGACAAGGATCCCCGCCACAATACTTCACCGGACATGATCGCGAACCTCGACGACACCGCGGACTGCAAGGGGCACTGGATCAAGGCGTCGGTCGCGCGCGACGGCGGGTTCACCATCACCAACGGCCGCAACGGCTACAGCAAAACTTACGCTGCGCGGTGATGCCTAACCTACTCGTGGATGCGACCACCGTCAGCGGGCCTCGACAGCTACCCTCGGCGCCTCACGCGCACCGCTAAACGTCTGCTTGGGGTCGCACTCTGCCGTCTGGCAGTGGCAGCTTTAGGGCAATTCGATCTCGCTGTGTTGCGAAGGTCGGCTATCTGGAAAACTTCGGGTTGACTGCCTCGGACAGAAACCGGCTAGGAGTTGCCATTCGAAGATCCGGCGAGGCCGCTGCGTAGCTCTACCAGCCGGTTGTGGCTGGCGGGCAGTCATTTGGCGGCCGATTCGCGCTACTCCCCCCTGGGTGGGACGCGCGGTGGACGTATTTTTCACATCGTGTTTCACGATCCCCGGTTTGTCGAAAAACTTTACAGCGGGAGTGTCGGCCGGCGACGCACTGGCTCCCGGTTACCCTATGGAACAGCTACTTGTGTGATCTGGCGCACATGTTGCTTTGAGTTTCCCCAAGACCACGCTGGCCGGGCGGTTTGTAAAAAATTCCGACAACGTTGGTTCAAGACCAGGAGGGAGTCATGCTCCGGTGGCTGGGGAAAGCAAGCGTGCGTGCCTTCATAGCGGTGTCGGCATTGGTCGCGCTGGCGGGCAGCGCGACAGCGGCGCCAATCTTTTTCACGAACGCAGCGAATTTCCAGGCAGCTGCTACGGGCGCAGGCATCGTCGTTGCGACCGAGACATTCGATACGTTTCCGACCTCCACTAATCTCGCGGCAACTCCGGTCACTGCGAATGGGATCACTGTTGCGAGTAACAACTCGGGAACGGGTCTTATCTCCGCGAATTTTGGTACGGGGCGTTCGGTCCAGATCAACACTATCACGCCGAGCCCCAGCGTTACCTTCACGTTCGCCAACCCGGTGAACGCTGTCGGCGTGAGCATCTTCGATCTCGGCACGAATGGGATTGCCACGACGCTCACGCTGACGACAGACACTGGCTCCCACGTTTTGTTCAGCAACTTCACAGGCGTGACCGGAAACGTGTTGTTCGGTGGCGTCGTTGATGCCACTGCGCTTTTTACGACCGCGACGTTTACCAATACCGCATCCGGCGACTTCGTCGAGTTCGACAATCTGCAGTTCGGAAGGCAGCCGGCTACCACTGTTCCGGAGCCCGCCGCGCTGGCGCTACTCGCCCTCGGCCTCGCGGGATTCGGATTCAGCCAACGCAAACGAGCAAGTTAGTCACTCTGCGAATTGCCCAACGGACCCAGCTTCGACTGGGTTTGTCGTTTGTGGAACTGAATACCGCGAAGGACCGCTCCGGGTCGATTCCCGCACGTTGTGATTCCCGAAACCGGTCGTTTGTATTCTCAGCAAGCAGACCTTCAATGGCCGGCTACAGAGTTCGGACATTACCTGTCAGATCAAGTCGCAACTACTACAGGTTATCCTTCGCCCTTCACCCTTTACCCTTCACGCTACGTTTGATCACGCCGCGACGCTCACGCCTTCCTGTTCGCAGGAGTTGGCGACGTCGCTGATCGTCACGCGCTGCATGTCCCGCACCCAGCGCAGGTCGTCGTAATCGGTGCCGCGGTGCATGGTGCAGCGGTTGTCCCACATCACGAGCTCGTTCGCGCGCCAGCGATGCGTGTAGACAAACTGCGGCTGGACGACGTGCTCGATCAGCTGGTCGATCAAGGCCCGCCCTTCCCCATCCGGCATGCCGAGCACGCGGCCGGCGTGCGATGCGACGAAGAGCGTCTTGCGGCCGCTTTCGGGCAGCGTGCGCACGAGCATCTGCGGCACCGGCGGCAGGCGGCGCATTTCGTCGTCGTTGAAGTCCGTGAACCCGCTGCGCCGGCGCGAGTGCACGATCCAGTGCTCGGCGACCAATCCCCGCAGCCTCTCTTTCGTGGCGTCCGGGAGCGCATCGTAGGCCGCGCGCTGGTCCGCGAACTGCGTATGCCCGCCGATGGGGGCGATGGTCCGCGAGTAGAGCAGCGAGCACAGGCTGGGCAAACGCTTGAACGAGCTGTCGGTGTGCCACAGCTTGTTCCCCGCCTTGTACATGCGCTGGCGGCTCGTCTCGCCCCAGATCTGGCCATCCGCGTTCAAGTTGGAAATATCGGCAAACGCTCCGCCGTAGCGGGTCGGCGTCGCCCTGGGATCGAGCGTGCGCTCGTTCTCGACCGGTCCGAACCTCGCCGAAAATGCAAGGTGCAGTTCCTGCGTCAGGTCCTGGCCGGGAAATACGAGCACCGAGTACTTCCAGAACGCGGCCTTGATGTCCGCGAAATCCGTGTTCGATAGCGGCGCGGCGAGGTCGACATCGCCGATCTCGGCAGCGAAACCGGGCGTGAAGGGATAAACGGCGATGCTCATGCTGTCTCCTTGGAGCGTCTGGAACCCGCATCGGGGCCCATATGAAATGGGTCTAGAACCGGTCTAAAAATTCCCACGGAATCACACGGAAATACACGGACAAGAATCCGATTCGGTTAGTGCGCCTTAGTCATTCGAGAACTTCTGTGTGCTTCCGTGGCTGTAATGGATTTGAGATACCGTCTAGCCTCTTGAGGCTGTAGATTGCGACCTA
>DATFWO010000057.1:0-11347 GCA_035259205.1 Burkholderiales bacterium
CCAGCCCGCCTCGGGCCGTAACATGCGGCTCGTGGGCACGAGCGATCTGCAGGGCCGCGCGGTGTTCCAGCCGGTGATCGTCAGGCAGGGCGAACGCTGGATCGCCTACGTCGGGCACTCGGGCGGAAGCGCGCTCAACCCGCTTACCGGGAGGGTCGAGGCGAATGGCACCTCGATCATCGATGTCACCGATCCGGCGCGTCCCGCGTACCTGCATCATCTGCCGACGAAGTCGGATGCGGTGGTGGTAGGAGCCGAAGGCGGCGGCGCGCAGATGCTGCAGGTCTGTCCGGGGAAAAGCCTGCCCAGGGGCGATCCCACGAAGTTCTACATGCTGCGCACCGAGGGCAGGACGGCGCACGAGATGTGGGACGTGACGGCGCCCGAGCGCCCGGTGAAGATCACCGACGTGGTCGACAACCTGCAGTCCACCCACCGCCAGGCGTGGGAATGCGACACCGGCATCGCCTACGTCAATTCCGGGCTGCCGGGATGGGAAGTGCTGCGCCTGACGCAGGTGTTCGACCTGTCCGATCCCGCCAGGCCCGTCCACATCCGCGACTTCGCGCTGCCCGGCCAGCAGCCCGGCGCTGCGAAGCGCGCCAATCGCCGGCTGAACGACGGCCACGGTCCGTTCTCGACCGGGCCTGGCGGCAACCGGCTCTACTTCGGCTACGGCAACGTCGGCCATGGCGCGTTCCAGGTCGTCGACCGCAGGAAGCTGCTCGAAGGGCCGAAAGAGCCCACCTCGGAGAATCTGCTTTACCCTCAGGTATCGTTTCAGGCCGTGGGCACGATGCAGGCGGTGCACGCGGTGCTGCCGCTGATCGGGGTGGAGATCCCGGAATTCGCGCGCCACGCCAAAGGCAAGGTGCGCGACTTTCTGCTCGTGCTGCCGGAAGCGATCGAGAACGAGTGCCACGAGGAGCCGCAGATGATGCTGGTCGTGGACATCACGGACGACCGCAACCCGATCGGCGTCGCGAACTTCCAGGTTCCGAACCGGGACGGCACCTTCTGCACTCGCGGCGCGCGCTTCGGCCCGCACCAGACGCAGGAGAACCTCACGCCCATCTACCACAAGCGCATCGTGTTCGTCGCCTGGTTCAACGCCGGCGTGCGCGCGGTGGACATCCGCGATCCCTACAATCCGAAGGAGGTCGGCTACTACATCCCCGCGACGAACCGGCACACGGAGCCGAGTTGCGTGAAGACCGCCGAGGGCCGGCGCTGCAGGACCTCGATCGTGACCAACAATGTCGAGGTCGACGACCGCGGCTACGTCTACATCACCGACCGCGTCGGCAGCGGCTTTCACATACTCGAGCCCACCGGGGAGGTTCGGAAAATTGCCAATTTTCCGAGGCAGTGACGAGATGCGGGTGACGAGATACAGGTGACGAGGTGCAGGTGACCGGTATCCTGCTACCCTCATCCCTCATCCCTCATCCTTCAGCGCGTTAGCGCATTATGAAGACTTGGAGCACGCCCGACACGGACTGGGAAGAGGCCCAGGCCGAGCTCGAGGCGCAGGGCGTGACCGACGGGCTGCCGGTGGTCCCGCCGACCCCCGCACGTGTCGCAGCGATGCTGGAGGCAAACGGGTATGCCCCGAATGCCGAGGTTTGCGAGCTCGCGCCCGCGTTTCAGCCGGCGCTCTGGCAGGACATTGCAATCAACGCCGTGATGGCGGGCTGCCGGCCGGAGTATCTGCCGATCATAGGGGCGGCGCTCGAAGCGATGGCGGCCGACGAGTTCAACCTGATGGGCATCACCACCACCACCGGCTCGGCGGCGCCGCTCGTGATCGTGAACGGTCCGGTTGCCGGCCGCATCGGCATGAATTGGGGGGCGAACGCGCTCGGTCCGGGCAACCGCGCGAACGCGACGATAGGGCGTGCGGTGGGCCTGTGCCTGCGCAACATCGGGGGCGCAACCCCCGGCGAAGTCGACATGGCGACGCTGGGCCAGCCCGCAAAATATACTTGCTGCCTCGCGGAGAACGAGGCGCAAAGCCCCTGGACACCCCTGCACGTCGAGCGCGGCTACGCGGCCGGCGACAGTGTGGTGACCGTGGTCGGCATAGCGGGTATCGTCGAGGTCATCGACTCCGCCAGCGGCAAGGCTGCGGAGCTGGCCCAGACCTTCGCTCAATCGATGCTGATCGCAGGAACGGCGGGGGGCTCGGGCATGCTCGGCGGCGGAGAGCCGCTCCTCATCATTCCGCCCGAGCAGGTGGCGACCTGCACCCGGGACGGCTGCTCCAAACAGCAGCTCAAGGCTGCGATCTTCGAGCGCGCCGTCATGCCCCTCGACCGGCTGTCTCCGGCCGTGCGCGAGCATCTCGTCGGGCGGCGCGCGGGCGAGCCGGGCGCCCTCGATGCTCCGCTGCGCATAGCGCAGAAGGCCGACGACCTCATGATCGTTGTCGCAGGCGGTGTGGGCGTGAAGGCCGCTTATGCTCCGACTTGGGACACGTCGCGCGCGGTAAGCCGCCTGGTCAAGACCAGGGAACGCCCGTGACGCTGCGGTTTCTCTTGTGCGCGTTCGCAATCGGCGCCATGACCGATGGCGTCGTTGTGGCCCAGGAGTTTCCGACGAAGCCCATACGCATCGTCACCGCCGAGCCCGGAGGCGGCAACGATTTTGCGGCGCGCGTCGTGGCGCAGGGTCTGGGTAGCCTCGGGCAGCCGGTGATCGTGGAGAACCGGCCGAGTGGGGTGATTCCAGGGGCGATAGTGGCGAAAGCGCCCCCTGACGGCTACACCCTGCTGGCCTACGGCGTGTCCCTGTGGATGGCGCCGTTCCTGCAAAATGACATCCCGTACGATCCGGTGCGGGATTTCGCGCCGGTCACCTTGGTGGCGAGCTCGCCCGGCGTGCTCGTGGTGTATCCGGGAGTGCCGGCGAAATCGGCGAAGGAGCTCATCGCTCTCGCCAAAGCGAACCCGGGGCAGCTCAACTATGCTTCCACCTCGACCGGGTCGCCCGCCCATCTGGCGGGGGAATTGTTCAAGTTCATGGCGGGCGTCGATATCGTGCGCATTTCCTACAAAGGCGCGGCGGCAGGATTGATCGACGTGATGAGCGGCCGGGTCCAGCTGCAATTCGGCACCGCGACCTCGTCGACGCCACACATGAAATCTGGAAAATTGCGCGCCCTGGCGGTTACCAGCGCCCGGCCCACCCCGGTGTTTCCCGGCTTGCCCACCTTGGCGTCCACCTTGCCCGGTTACGAAGCCGGATCGACGTACGGCGTATTTGTCCCGGCCAGAACGCCCGCGACGATCGTCACCCGGCTCAACCGGGAAATCGTGCGCCACGTTCAGACGGAAGAGGTGAGGGAGCGCTTCCTGAATGTCGGGGTGGACGTCGTCGGCAGCGCACCGGGCGAGCTTGCTGCCGCGATACGATCCGACATGACGCGCCTCGGTAAAATGATCAGGGAGACCGGCATCCGCGCCGAGTAAGGTTTCAGCTGAGATCGAAGAGGACTTTCAAATGGCAGAGAAAAGCAACAGCGCAGTTACATTGATGGCTTGCGGGGACATCGGGCCGGTTTTCGAGCCGACCGAGCGGCTAGCGGACCTCATCGCGCCGGTGCTGCGGCAGGCGGACGTGAGACTCGGCCAGTGCGAGAGAACCTATTCCGAAAGAGGGGCGGACCCGCAGTTCACCGACGGGCCGGGCCAGCAGAGCGGACACCATTCGCGCCTGCCTCCGCGCATGGCCGGCATCTTCAAGGCCGCCGGCATCGATATCGTGTCCATGGCCAGCAACCACGCGATGGACTGGGGTCCGGACGCGCTGCTGGATACCATCGATCTCTTCCGCGGAATGGGCAAGCAGGTGATCGGGGCCGGCCGCGATGGGGAGGAAGCGCGCAAGCCGGCGATCGTCGAGCGTAACGGCGTCAGGATCGCCATCCTCGCCTACTGCTCGGTGCTGCGCAGCGGGCAGGCCGCCGGGAAAGGCAAGGTGGGCATTGCGCCGGTGCGGGCACACAATCATTATCTGCCCGAGGAATTCCAGCCCGGCACGCCTCCAAAGATCGTCACCGTGCCGTACGAGGAAGACGTGCTGGCGCTGCAGGAAGACATCCGGAAGGCGAAGCAGCAGGCCGACGTGGTGATCGTGTCGATCCACTGGGGCCTGCGGCTCGTGCCGAAGACCATTTGCACCTACCAGCCGCCGGTCGCCCACGCGGCGATCGATGCCGGCGCCGACCTGATCCTCGGACACCACGCGCACTCGATCAAGGCGATCGAGGTGTACAAGGGCAAGGTCTGCTTCTACAGCATCGGCAACTTCATGACGACCGGTGCGCCGAAGGCGAGGGCGGCGTTTCTGGAATGGAACTTCAACTGGTTCCGGATCGAGGACGAATGCATGCCGCCCAGCGGCATGTACAACTTCCCGGCGCACTGCCGCATGACCATGCTGCCGAAAATCAGCATGAGCAGAAAAGGCGTCGAGCGAGTCGCGTTCCTGCCCGCGTACATCAATCCGCAGGCTCAGCCGTATGCCGTCGGTGCGGACGACCCCAGGTTCAAGGAGATCCTGGAATTCACGGAGTGGGTCTCGGACCAGCACCCGCACAAGTTCCGGGTGGAGGGAAACGAAGTCGTCGTGGAGACCGGCGGGCTCTAGAACTCCATTTGAGCCGCAGATAAACGCGGATGAGTTCAAGCCGCGGGCCGTAGACGCCGTTACGGCAGCACAGGAGTCGGGCCCGGCGACCGTCAAAACGGGGCCGTCAGAGCCTTCTCATAACGCCACACCTGCACCGGAAACGTTCCGTCCGGGATCTCCGCATGGTTGACCTGGATCCCGGCCCGGCGCCAGCCGCACTTTTCATAGAACCTTGCGGCTCGCTCATTCCCGATCGCACATGCGAGCCAAGCGGTCGCGACGCCGCTCCGGGCCAGCCGGGCCTCCGCATCGGCAATCAACACCGCGGCGATGCCCGAGCCACGAAACTCTGCCGAGACGAAGAGTTGGTGGAGTTCAGCTTCCTTTGTGATGCAAAAGCCAGCGGGTGAGCCGGCCGGGCCCACGACCCGGATGTTCGGAAAAGCTGCCTCAAGCCTGTCTCTGAAACTCTCGAGTGTGCGCAACCGGGCTAGCCCGGCGGGTACGAGGTGTGCATGGGCATCGTGCCAGCCGCCGTGCCAAACCTTCGCCAGGTGCTCGATCTCTGCCGCTTCGGCGCCCTCACGTCCATCGCGTCGCCTGGTGAGACTGATCGTGAGTGCGCCTAGCGTGCGCCAATTATCTGCGCTCTAGCGTCAGCATGGATTGGCTGGTTAGGCATCAATTTGTTCACTGCCAACCCACCCACTGTATATGCCCGATCTGTGGCGTCCAGAATAGTAGATATAAGGCAAGGATGGCCCCGTTCACGCAGAGCAGCTTCGCATTCATCGGCGACCATGCAGATATTGCGGTAGCGCCGAGCGCGGATATCGGTCCCAGCAGAAAAGGAATCGCGATCCAACTGCCGACACTCGCCGGATTCACGAATGCCATTACCGAAAGCACCCAGAGATGAAACAAGAACAGCAGTACCGACGCGACTGTCGCTGCGATCGCCCATCGCCCAGTTACTTTGAGTGAACTAGCAACTGCGTCCGCCATTGATGCCTAACGACCCAAGCTCAGCGATCCGGCGCACGGGAGGCAACGATTGCAACCGCGACGCCCCCGCCGGGTTCGCTGCAGCGCATGGTTAGGCCGCACGGTTCTGAACTCGCTCATAAATCCTCTGTAACTGTGGCAGCACTGCTCGGAAGCACGCAACCAAATCGTCAGTGGTGCGAATCGGTCGTGGAAACCAAATCTGGTAAACTCCCCACCGCGACTCGTCGGGCGCGCAAATCTCTGTCGGCTCGCCCTCGCCAACATCCCACACCAAACCAGCCCGCGAACCGTCTGGCGCGACAACGAAGGCATCGCCGGACTCGCAGCCGTCTGCGTGTGCATACTCGGTGATAGCTCCGAAGCACCAACCGTCGGTCATCGTCTCCGGCACAATGGGGAAGCCATGATAAACCGGCGCGCCCTCTGGCCGCGCGAGAAAAGCTGGCAACTCCGGGCTCGCTGACTGAGCGGTCTCGTCGAGCTTCAGCGGTCTGGATTTTGGCGGCCCGGACATGACGTGCGCGTAGTGCGGCCTAACTTGTATTGGTTGACAAAATAGGCGGTTTGTAAGGCGCCATTCTGCGCTTGCTGATGTCATCCCTCAACCCGATCAGCGCGTTAGCGCGTACGAGTACGAAAAGCAGTCGGCTACTCAAAATTCAGGTCGCCGAATAAGTTCCCTCCACATTAACGGGAGGCGGGGGTGAGGGACTCTCTGAAGGCGGAAGGCACTAACTGGCGTCCCTTACTCTAGACGGGAGATGGGGGGACACTCTTGAGGGATGAAGGCTGAGGGTTGAGGGATGAGGAGCACAGCCAAGCTGCGCCTGGGTTGGGCGCGGACTTGACGCCCGTAGAGGCGCCCGAGCAGCGCAGACAAGGCCGGGGTTTCGGCGAGGACTGTCGAGCCAGAATGTCGGTATTCGAAGTGACTCTGGAACCGTCCACAACACCGTCCTTAGAACGGCAACGGTAGGCGAGTTCCGCAGCCGCCGGCTTTGGCGAGCAGCGCAGGGTTTCAACCGCTACGAGCTTGCGAGGTGGCGGCGCCGGGTCGGGCGGCAAGGCCGCGTCCAAGCCAGGCCGCAATAACGGCGGCCAGTTCTCGTGGGCGGAAAGCCGCCCACACCCCGCCTCAGCAGCGGCGAGCTGACTCTGTGCCTTGGAACTCTATCCAACACCGTCCGCTGCAACCGGCGAGGGGAGGCTCATGCGCGGTTAGCGGAAAGCACGAGCTTCAGCCCCAGCCCAAGCATGATGCTGCCAGCCGCGCGGTCGATCCACGCCTTGAAACGCAAGTATGCGGTGCGAGGACCGATTGAGGACAGAGCCGCCGCGACCAGCGAGTACCACGCGGTCTCCACGAAGAAGACCAGGCCCACGACGGCAAGATCGAACGCTAACGAGGGACTCGCCGGTAAAAAAGCCGCGAATACGCTGGCGTAGACAATCGCCGTCTTGGGGTTGCTTAGTTGCGTGGCGAGCCCAAGCGTAAACGAGCAAAGTAGTCCGGCAGAACGCCCACGGTGCGGAGCCGCGTCGGCAGCGAGCGGCTGCTTCGCGCTTTGCCAAATGCGCACACCGAGATACGCGAGATACAAACCGCCTCCGATCTTGAGAACCACATAAAGGGAAGGAACCGCGAGCAGCAGCCCGTGCAGCCCAAACAGAGATGCGACCGCGAACACGGCCCCCCCGATGCCCATGCCTAGTGCCGCGCAAAGACCGTTCATTCGCGTTGACGAGGCTGCGGTGCGAGCGACCATGACGAAACTGGGCCCAGGACTGGCAGCGCCGATTGCCAGTGCAGCGGCAATGCCAACTATCGCCGTCATTTCTTGCATGTTGTGGCTCCCTCGAGGATCCAACGTGTATCGCTGCAGGCGCCTAAGCGGTTCTTGCCTGACGTGAGCGCGCGAGACGCGCGAGAGCGTCGCTCTCGACGCGGGGAGGTAGGGGTCACCTTACCATCTCCCACACCATAAGCCCGATGGCCAACAACATTGATAGGTACCAGAGCGTGCCGAGGAGCGTCAGCACGGGATCTCCCTGAAGCATGAAACGACAGCGAAACATGTAGTCCGCCATGAGCCACGAGCTCATTTGCGTATCGTCATGAAATTCGCTCGGACCTCCGAGGTCGGGAAATTCGGCGCGGTGCTTACGCCTCAGACGTGCCATGCTTCCCGAGTAGAAGACGACTGCCAGAAGTATCGATACACCGGAAATGGCAGCGATATCGTTCATCGGTGAGCCCTAACGCATGACCTAACCGGCGCGAGACGCTTCATCGCGCGTCCGGTTCTGCGAAGAGTTAGAACCTGGTCGCCAAATGAGAGTTACAACAACCACGGCGACCAATCCGATTATGAGGTGAATAACGAACGACTGCCATGTAAATGCCTCAGACATAGCTCCCGTGACGGCCATACCGGCAACAAGCTGCAGTGCCTCGACGATACCGAAAACGATCAGGGCGTGGAGAAGACGCTTCCCGGGCAGCGGCCGCAGCAACCAAATGTACAGCAGCAACACTGTGCCCGCGGTTACCGCGCGATCGATCCACCGGAAATGCTTGCCAGCCTGCTCCACAGATTGCCCAAAAAGCGCTGGATGCCATCCAAGAGCGCCGGCCAAAAACGCCTCCGAGGACGAGCGGAAGTACGAATACTGCGAGTGCAAAGATGATCGTCCGCTTTCCCTTCAACCAAGCACCTCAATGGAATAGTTGGGCGCCGATCCGCTCATAGTGCCTTATTCATGTGACGCGACACCTGAGCAAAGCCCGAGCTCTCATACAACCTTATCGCAGCTACGTTCGTCGAGAACACATTGAGTGCTAGCGTTGCACACCCCAACGCACGAACGCGATCCTGCAACAACGTGAGTGCCTCTCGCGCGAAACCGTGGCGACGAAACTCGGCAAACACCGTGATGTTGTAGAGAAACGCACACCTCGCCGCGATGTCAGTATGAACCCATAGCCCTCCCAGCGATTCCCGCGAGGCCGCTGACGCAATTCGAAGGAATTGATGCCCGTCCGATAGCCGGCCCTTCGGCAGAAGTCGCGCGTATTGTTGACGCGCAAAGCGTTCTGCCTCTTCCTGGGATATGCGGTCCGCGGTAGCTCGTTCAGCGACGTAGGTCGAATGAATCAAGATCATAAACTCGCCGAACTCCGCTTCGGTCATCGGCTCAAGTGTGATCGCTTCCATGGCGCGTCGCCTGCAGCGCGGTGTTTGGGTTGGGCTCTCAGGTCATGATGCGCAATCGTTCAGCGCCTGGCGGCTTGTTCACGGGCATAAGGGGGCCGCGTATCGTCGTACCACCAGTCTGACCGCCGGGACACCAGTGCCCTCAGGTCCATGCGCAGCTCTTCGACCGTCGGACGACCGACGTACCACCAGCCGTTGTAGATCCGGTAGATGACTCGCTGGGCGTCCAGCACGAAGGTGTAGGGGATCGCGATTCGAGAATGGTGGGAGTCGGTGGTGTCCACGATGTCGAGCTCGGCGATCAACTTGCGCTCGTGGTCGCAGAGGAACGGGAAGGTCGCGCCCAGCTCGTGCCGGGCTGCGCGCGTCGACGCTGGGTCATCCACCCAGACGACCACGAGCTGGCAGTAATTCACGGCCAACTCCGGTTGCAAATGTGCCACGTAGTTCGCCAACTGGCGAACATCCTTCGGTCAGTAATACCCGCGCGAAAATACCACCACTGTGGGGAAGCCACGCATGAGACTGGACAGCTTGGTCAGTTTTCCGTCGTCGCCGGGAAGCTCGATATCCGGGAACGTTTCGCCCGGCCTCAGATTGTCTTGCATCGCCCACCTCCATTTCGCCTCAAACTCGAACTGCGCGCATTCCGCCTCCACTTTGGATCATAGATGCCGACTAACGGCGAGTTAGCCGCCGCATGCCTCATTCGGCCCCCTTCTTGTCGTCGTGTTCCAGTCGCTTCCCAAGACTGACCACGGCATCTTCCGCATATCCAAGCCGCCTATAGAATGCGGTGGCCTCAAGGTTGTCACGGCGAATCTGGAGATTGATCTTGGCGCACCCAAGCTCGCGCAGCCGCCGTTCCGCCTCGGCCATCATCGCTGCCCCGAGGCCTTCCTTGCGTCGACGTGGATCGACGGCAAGGTAGTTGACCCAGCCACGGTGGCCGTCGTACCCCACCATGGCTGAAGCGACGATCGCGCCGTCGATCGCCCCGACGAGAAACAGATCACTCTGCAACCGACGCTTCCGCGCAATGTCCTTCGCGGGATCATTCCAGGGCCGAGTCAGCCCGCATCGCTCCCAGAGGCGAATGACCTCGGATTCATCCGAGTCTTGAAAGCCTCGTATCTCCATGTATGCAGCGAGAAGAGCGTCTAACGTTCGCGGCCACCGGGCCGACGAGATGACGGAAACGACAGGGTACGCCCCTCAGAGGCTCCGGGTGGGCCGCGCCGTTGGACCTGTTCACGTTTTGTCTTCTAGTTTATGCCTGTTCACTAGACCCCAAACAAGCCCGCTGAAAGCACCAGCAGCCGCCAACGCTTCAGCAATAGCAGAGCGATAGGGCGTTTCCGGGAGAAGCGCAACGACCATTGAATAAGCCACGCCGCCAAAAGTCGCCCCGACTAAGACTGAAATCGTCACGAATATGGTGTCGCGCAAAAAATGAGGTGGTAGGGCCATCTATTCGGCGGATGGGTCTAATTTGTATTGGTTGACAAAACAGGCGGTTTGTAAGGCGCCATTCTGCCCTTGCTGATGTCATCCCTCAACCGGATCAGAGCGCGCTCTCTGAAGGCGGAAGGAGGAAGGAGGTAGGCGCTAGCCGCCGTCTCTAACCGTGACGGGAGATGGGGGCGGGGTGGGGGCCCACTCTCTTTCAACGTGGAACGTGGAATGTGGAACGTGGAATGAAACTGCACCCGCCTGGGTTGGGCGCGGACTTGACGCCCGTAGAGGCGCCCGAGCAACGCAGACGAGGCCGGGGTTTCGGCGAGGACTGTCGAACCGGAATGTCCTGATTCTGTGCGACGCGGGTATGCGACCACGACAAAGGTCAGATGAGCGACAACGGTCTGTGAGTTCCGCAGCCGCCGGCCTTGGCGAGTAGCGCAGGGTTTACCGCTATGAGCTTGCGAGGTAGCGGCGCCGGGTCGGGCGACGAGGCCGCGTCCAAGCCAGGCGCCTTACCTCCCACCACACTCAGATCGCGCGGCTCACAGCCCGGACAGCGGCACGCGGCCCAGGATCGCGGATAAGTCAGGGTCAGACTAGGTCAGACTCGATTGATCCAGCGGAACATGACAGCTTGCGATCGATTCAATCGAGCCTGACCCTATCGACGCTATCGACGAGCCAGGCTACCTTCGCAACCGCGGCGCTTCGACGAACGCGGTCAACTCCGCCAACACGCGGTCCGAATCCTCGGCCCACCACCAGTGGCTCGTGCCTTCGAGCGCGACGAGGCGTGCGCCTGCGATGTGCGTCGCGAGGTGCTCGCCGGCTTCGAACCGCACCGCGCGATCGCCGCGCCGGTGCAGCACCAGCGTCGGTTGGCGAACCGCCCGCAGCAGCGTGCGCACGTCGGCGTCACGCAGGCCCTCGAGCACCACGCGCAGGCTTGCGGGGGACGCAGCATGCCGCAACATGCGTGACCACCACGCGCGTGATGCAGGATCGTCCTTGTCCGGAGGCGAGAATGTCTC
>DATFWO010000058.1:0-2693 GCA_035259205.1 Burkholderiales bacterium
GGTGCGGCGGAAGCGCGCTAACGTATCGGCCTAGGAGTCGCCTGGCGGTGATGGGCACCGCCGAGGCGACAGATAACGCGATCCGTCCAAGGGAGCTCGCGTCACGATGCAGCGTAAGCGTTCGCGATCATCGCGACAACCGCGATCATCCCGGCAACCGTCTTCGACTGAGCCGGCGACATGGGTATGGGGTCGTTCGGCGGCGGCCATGCCGCATCTTCATCGCTTCCTGGGTGCCCGTCAGCGTGAGTACAAGCAGGGTGACGGAGAGGCACTGCTGCTCGCACTCGCTGTTTGGCTAGAGTGTTGTAAGGGACCACCCACATGGATCGCGGATGGTTTCTGGGCGGCGTGGAGAAAATGGGACGCATACGAAGTGACAACGCTCGACGCGGCATTTGACGTGCAGCCGCGCACCGAGAAGCAGCGTAAGAAGTTGCACGAATGGAATGCTTTGCGGAGTCGCATCTTGGCACAAATAGAACAAGCACGCCGGCGAGGGATACCTGTCGATATCAGACTCTTCGAGCGTATCGGCGCCGATATTGGCAGGAGCGGCGCCTTCGTGTCCCGCGTGTATTACGACGAGGCCAGCGCTCCCTGGCGCGAACTTCTCCGGAGAATACGACCCGCGCGCGGAATTGTCTGAAGATAGCCATTTCCTGAGAACCGTAGCGCGCTCGGCCATTGTAGCTTCTGTCTCAAGACGGAACGCAGCCCGCCTTTAATTTTTTCGTCACAACGGTGCGTTCTGGTCGCAGGACGGAACACATCATGCCCCGTGAATTGAAGATGCTGCTGCGGCGCGATCTCCCGCGCAAGGGTATCACCTGGTCGCGCCAGCACATCGGCCGCAAGATCGCGGCCAGGGAATTCCCGCCGCCGGACGGCAAGACCTCCGACGCACCGTCAGCGCCGAATTGGTGGTGGGAGCACACCATCGATAAGTACCTGCAACGGCGCGCGGCCGCGCTGCGCGAAGTCCGACGCGCTGAGCGCGAGGCCGCGCCGCGGGTCGGCGAGCTCTCTGACACTGCGGCGGAATAGGAACAGCCTGGCCGCCCAGATTGTCGTCCGGGGCGACCGGGAAAATGCAGGGACGACGCAGTGCTGGTGGCCGCCACCCTTGGAAAGCGAGCGGCACCAGCGGAACCAGAAAGGAGTTTGGAAGATGACCCACTTTACCAGTCTCAAGAATGGCAGCGCAAGCGTGCTGCTGGGCCGCGGACTCGCGCATCGTCACGACGATGTCCACGAGCGGGCCGAGTTGGCGTGCGACGCGGTCTGCGCGACGCGTCCGTTTGTCCCGTCCCACGGGCAGGCGAGCCAGCTCTTCCGCGTCCCGCTCCCGGTGCTGCGCGAGCACCTCAAGGCTCGCCAAGCCGCGGGAGAGATCGAAGATCGTGGGGAGATCGAGGATCGCGTGGTCGTCGCGATCGAGCGCGTGGGGGAAACCAACACGTTGGTCGATCAAATGCGGGCAGCCTCGCTGGGAACGCTGATGGCGGCCCTCCATCAAGTTCTCGCCGAGCGCGGCAACGGCCACGCGGGATGAAACACCAACGGGCGTCGCCTACGGACGGCGCCCATCCGTTTCACCAGACTGCCGGAACAGGGTTCTCGACAGCCTCGCCAAGCGGATGAATTTCCAAGGTCACGCGACGAAGTCATGCTCCAGCATTCCAGCCTCCTTCCTAGGCTTCCGCCGCATCGTCCGAGCGCGGCGACGAAGACGGCGTATCAGGACAAGGCCGCCGCCTTCTGCGCCGTCATCCTGGAACTCCAATCAGGACTGGACTTTCGCGTCGCCGAGAACGTCGAGGAGATCGACCCCGGCCCGGAGGAGATGGCTGCTGACGTCTTCGAGTATGTGCAGACGGCGGAGCAGAACTATACGCCGTTCTCTTTCTGGGACGACCGTAACACCTACGTCCAAGTGGGAGTCGAGAAGTCCAACGTAAAGAACCTGTTCGCCCGGACCTGCGCCGGGCTCTACGTGCCGATTGCCAACCTCGGCGGCTGGGCCGATCTCAACGTTCGCGCCGGGTTCATGCGGCGCTTCGCGGAGAAAGAGGCCGAAGGCAAGCGGTGCGTGCTGCTGGTCTTCACCGATCACGACCCCGGTGGGCTGCACATCAGCAATTTCTTGCGCTCCAATCTCGAAGAGCTGGCGCGTGCGGTCGGCTGGTCGCCGGACAACCTCATCATCGAGCGCTTCGGGCTCGACTACGACTTCATCGAGCGCGAGCAGCTGACCTGGATCGATAACCTGGCCACGTCGAAGGGCGAATATCCGCTCGACCACATCAAGCATCCTGACCACTTCAAGGACTATGTGCAGAGCTATCTGCGCAAGTTTGGTGCGCGCAAGGTTGAGGCCGATGCCCTGCTCAAGGTGCCGGAGCTCGGGCGCGAGCTCTGCCGGCAAGCGATCTTGAAATACGTCCCCGCGAACGCGCCTCGCCGCTATCGCACAAAACTCAAGCCCATGCGTGCCGAGATGCGGCGCGAACTCGACCGCCTTCTAAAAGGATTAGCGCCGTGAGAGGCATCCGCGAAATCCTGCCCAATCGCAGGGCGAGCACGACGTTCGAGCTCGAAGTCAACACGCTGCGCTACACGTGCAGTTTCTCCCGCTTCGCCGACGGGCGGGTGGCCGAGCTCTTCCTGCAAAACAGCAAGCCGGGCAGCAC
>DATFWO010000059.1:0-2189 GCA_035259205.1 Burkholderiales bacterium
TGGTGCTTCGGCTTCGGCTATTTCCTCGCCGGTCTCTACTGGGTCGGCTTTGCGTTTTTGGTCGACGTGAAGACCTTCGGCTGGCTGCTGCCGTTCGGTGTCATCGGACTTCCGGTATTGCTCGCCCTCTTCCCTGCGCTGGGGTTTGCGCTTGCCCGGGCGTTTTGGACGCGCGGCCCCGCGCGCCTGCTCACCCTCGCCGTGGCGTTGACGGCATCGGAATGGCTGCGCGGGCATGTCTTGAGCGGGTTTCCCTGGGACGCATTCGGCTACGCGCTCACCGGCCCGCTGACGCTGGCGCAGGGCTCGGCGCTCGTGGGACTGTGGGGACTGACGTTCTTTGCCGTTTATCTATTCGCGAGCCCCGCCGTGCTCGCCGACGATCCTTTGCATCACGGCCGGGTGTGGCTCGCGCCTGCGCTCGCGCTCGGCCTGCTCGCCGCGCTTGCGACCTACGGCGCCGTGCGGCTGGCGCTCGCACCCGCGGCATTCGTCCCTGGGGTGCGACTGCGGATCATGCAGCCCGATCTGCCGCAGGACGACAAGTTCAACTATTCGGCCAGGCAGCAGGTGATGAGCCGCTATCTGACGCTCTCCGAGCGCGCCGGTACTTCCGGCTCCGCAGGCCTCCAGGACGTGACGCACCTGATCTGGCCGGAATCGGCATTCCCGTTCATCCTCACCCGCGAGCCCGATGCGCTCGCCCAGATTTCGGCGCTGTTGGCGAACCGCACCATGCTGATCACGGGCGGCGCGCGAATCGCGGAGACGAGACCCGGTGGACGCTCCCTGCGCGCGTTCAATTCGATCTATGTCATCGATCGCGACGGCTCGGTCGTGGCCGCCTACGACAAGGTCCATCTCGTCCCGTTCGGCGAATATCTGCCGTTTCAGGGGCTACTCGAGAGCATCGGGCTCATGCAGCTCACCAAGGTCCAGGGCGGGTTCGTAGCGGGCGACCGCCGCCGCATCCTGGCAATCAAGGGCGCGCCGCCGTTCCTGCCGCTGATCTGTTACGAGATCATCTTTCCGGACGAGGCGGTGCCGCAGGGGGAACGCCCTGGATGGCTGCTCAACGTGACGAACGACGGCTGGTTCGGCAACAGCTCCGGCCCCCATCAGCACTTCCAGCAGGCGCGTGTGCGCGCGATCGAGCAAGGCCTGCCGCTGGTGCGCGCGGCGAATACCGGAATTTCCGCGGTGGTCGATCCGTTCGGGCGGATTCTCGAGCAATTGCCGCTCGGGGCCGAGGGCGTGATCGACTCGGGTCTGCCCGAGCGCATCGAGCCGACGCTCTATCTGCGCGGGGGAGACATTTTTGTGAGAATCCTGTTCGGCCTCGCCCTGGTGCTCGTCGTTCGCAGACGCTTGCATGCGCCGTGAGTCGCGTACCGCGCTCTCTTGACCTCACCTGCGGACGCTGCAACAACCCCCGCCATTCACGACCGCAAGGCGGTCTCGGGGAGAGCGCAGTGTCACGCACGAGCTATCTGTTCACCAGTGAGTCGGTGGCCGAAGGCCATCCGGACAAGGTTTGCGACCGGATTTCCGACGAGGTGGTGGACGCGTTCTTCGAGCTTGCGCCGCGGCACGGCTGGGACCCGCGCCAGATTCGAGTCGCCTGCGAGACGCTCGCCACCACCAACCGCGTGGTGATCGCCGGCGAGACGCGCGGCCCCTCGGCGATCACCCGCGATTACGTCTCCCACATCGCGCGGCTCGCCATCAAGGACATCGGCTACGAGCAGCCCGGATTCCATTGGGAGACGGCGGATATCGCCGTGCACCTGCACGCGCAGTCCGCCGACATCGCCCAGGGCGTCGATTCCGCCGGCATCAAGGACGAGGGCGCGGGCGACCAGGGCATCATGTTCGGCTACGCGTGCGTCGAGACTCCGGAGCTGATGCCGGCGCCGATCTATTACGCCCATCGCATCCTCAAGCTCCTGTCCGAGGCCCGCCGGTCCGGCGAGACCGAAGCGCTCGGCCCGGACGCCAAGAGCCAGGTCACGGTGCGCTACGAGGACGGTAAGCCGGTCGAGGCGACACAGATCGTGGTCTCGACCCAGCATCTCGACGAGCACCTCTCCTCCCACGACGTCCAGGCGATCATCGAGCCCTATGTGCGCAAGGCGCTGCCGGCCGGCTGGATCACGAAATCGACGGTGTGGCACGTCAATCCGACCGGA
>DATFWO010000060.1:0-22166 GCA_035259205.1 Burkholderiales bacterium
GTTGTGGCCAGGACGGACCGTATGCGAGGCGCACGGCGCAGGCCATATGTCGATATGGTCAAGCCGGGCAACGATGCAGACGACCGTCCTGGCCGCAACCCGAGTGGGACGGGGCGCTCTGGGCGCATCTCTTTGTCGGGAACCCTCGCAATATCGACATATTGCTTCGCGCTCTCCTCCTCGACCTGCATCCCACATCGCCTCCGTCGCACACGTGTCTATTATTGAGATAGGTTCTAGTGATCCGTGATCAGCGCCAGTCACGAATCACTCACGGAGCACGAATCAGGATCTAGATTCCCCACCGCTCGTCCTTCTGTCCTTCCCACTCGTCGAACGCCTGCTGCGCCGTGCGGAGCGAGGCGTTGGTCTGCGGATGGCCGATGCAGGGCGCGCAGGTGGTGATCGACTCGACGATCTCTTTTTGCGTGGTGGCCTGGTTCAGCGCGCCGCTCACTTGTCTTTCCGCGGCGTCGTACTCGCCTTGCGCCGCGCAAACGGTGATCAGGATTTTCCTACTTCGTGATTGGCCATTTTCTCGAGCGCGCGCACCATCGCGGAATGGTCCCACTTGGCGCCGCCGCTCGCAGTGCACGAGTTGAACAGTTCCTGGGCATTGGCGGTGTTGGGCAGGGATACGCCCATCGCGCGGGCCCCCGAGAGCGCCAGACTCAAGTCCTTTTGGTGCAGCTCGATGCGGAATCCCGGGTCGAACGTGCGCTTGATCATGCGCTCGCCGTGGACCTCCAGGATGCGCGAGGCGGCAAAACCGCCCATCAGCGCCTCGCGCACCTTGGCGGGATCGGCGCCAGCCTTGGCCGCGAACACCAGCGCCTCGCTTACCGCCTCGATGTTGAGCGCAACGATGATCTGGTTGCAGACCTTGCAGGTCTGTCCGTCACCATTGCCTCCCACCAGCGTGATGTTCTTGCCCATCAGCTCGAACACGGGCTTTACCCTGTCGAAAGCGGCTTGCGTGGCGCCTGCCATGATGGTGAGCGCCGCGTTTTTTGCGCCCACTTCGCCGCCCGAGACCGGCGCATCGACGTACTCGCACCCGAGCTCGTTCAGACGCTTCGCGAACTTCTTGGTCTCGATCGGCGAGATCGAGCTCATGTCGACCACGACCTTGCCCTTCGAGATCCCCTCGCCGACGCCGCCCGCTCCGAACAGCACCTTGTCGACGTCGGGGGTATCGGGAACCATGACGATGACGATGTCGGCCTTCTGCGCAACCTCCTTCGCGCTGGCGCATCCTTTGCCGCCGGCGGCGGTGAGCTCTTGCGGCACACCGCTGCGCGAGTGCAGGAAGAGCGTGTGCCCGCCCTTGATGAGGTTGGCTGCCATGGGCTTGCCCATGATCCCCAGGCCGATGAATCCGATGTTGCTCATATGCCCTCTCCAGAAAGTTTGCAAATCGTCCTGCTGGCGACCGGCCATTCTACACACGGCTCATGACACGCTGTAGTCTCGGTACAAGCGGGAATTGAGCATGGTATATACGGTGCCCGCGCACAACTGGAGCGGGGCACAGAAGCGGCGATTCCTTGGTTCATGTCGCTTGCCCGAGATACTCCCTCATCCAGCCCAACCCGGCCTCGGTTGTGGTCTTAGGTTTGTACTCGCAACCGATCCAGCCCTGGTAGCCGACCCGGTCGATGTGCCGGAGCAGGAATTGGTAGTTGATCTCCCCCGTGCCGGGCTCGTTGCGCCCGGGGTTGTCCGCGAGCTGCATATGCGGAATCAGCTTGAGGTTGGCCTCGATCGTGCGGGCGAGGTCTCCTTCCATGATCTGCATGTGGTAGATGTCGTACTGAACGAACAGATTGTCCGAGCCCACCGCGGTGATGATGTCGAGTGCCTGACGGGTGCCGTTGAGGAAAAAGCCGGGTATGTCCCGGGTATTGATCGCCTCGATCAGCAGCTTGATGCCGGCCGCTTTCAAGCGCGGCGCCGCGAACTGCAAATTCCTGATAAAGACTTCGCGTGCATCGATCGGGTCACGGTGAGCGGGCCGAATACCGGCGAGACAGTTCACTTGCTTGCAACCGAGCGCAGTCGCGTACTCGATCGTCTTGTCCACGCCATCCTGGAACTCCGCCACCCGGTCGGCATGACAGCCGATGCCGCGCTCGCCCTTGCCCCAGTTGCCGGCCGGAAGATTGTGCAGCACCTGCGCGAGCTGGTGCTTCTGAAGCTGCTCGGCGAGGCGCTCCTTGGGGTAGTCATAGGGGAAGAGATATTCGACTCCGCGGAAACCGGCCCTGGCCGCGGCGGCAAAGCGGTCCATGAAATCGAGTTCATTCCACAGCATGGTGAGATTCGCACAGAATTTCGGCATACCCTTTCCCCCGGGTGAATGGTGAACCGTGAACGATGAGCAGGTGCGCGGCAGTCAGCGAGCTAAAAGCAAGAACTACAGTTCACTGTTTACCGTTCACCGTTCACCGGCTCGTGGGAATTATAATGCCCGGCCATGAGCCAGCCGACGCGAAATATCGTTGCGGTGCTGCTCGCGGCCGGCGCCGGACAGCGTTTCGGAGGCGAGAAACTCCTCCATCCGCTGGCGGACGGCGTAGCCATCGCGGCGCACGCGGCGCGCAATCTGTTCGCTGCCGTGTCGGAGGTGGTGGCCGTGGTTCGTTGGGGCGATTTCCCACTTTACGACATGATGGAACAAGAAGGCTGCCAGGTCACGATGTTCCAGGGTGCGGCGCGCGGCATGGGCGCGAGCCTGGCCCACGGGATAGGGCATGCGCGCGGCGCTGACGGCTGGGTGATCGCGCTTGCCGACATGCCGCGAGTGGCGCCGACTACCATAGGAACGATCGCCCATGCTCTGGAAGAGGGTGCCCTCATCGCGGCGCCCACCTATCGTACGGAACGCGGTCATCCCGTGGGCTTCAGCGCAAAGCTGCGTGAGGAGCTGCTGGCGCTCGACGGCGACACCGGCGCGCGCGCAGTCCTGGAACGCCATGCAGGCGATGTCCGGCTGATCGAATGCAGCGATCCGGGCGTGATCTACGATATCGACCGCAAGTCCGATCTGGAAGCCGGGGCCTGAGCCGTCCTTGACGGTATCTCGGCGCGAATGCGAGACTCCGAACAGCAGTGAACGGTGAACAGAGAGCGCGTCGTATTAACGCAGCATGTTGTTCCCTTCACCACTCACCATTCGCCACTCACGATAGTTATGAAACGCTTCGAAGGCACCGACACCTACATAGCGACTGACGACCTGATGATGGCCGTCAATGCCGCGCTGACGCTCGAGCGCCCGTTGCTGGTCAAAGGCGAGCCTGGCACCGGGAAGACCATGCTTGCGATCGAGATTGCGAAGGCGATAGGAAGGCCGCTTTTCGAGTGGCACATCAAATCGACCACCAAGGCACAGCACGGCCTTTACGAGTACGACGCCGTGTCCCGGCTGCGGGACTCGCAACTCGGCGACGCGCGCGTGCACGAGATCCGGAATTACATCGTGCAGGGCATGCTCTGGAAGGCGTTTCTCTCCGACACGCCCGCCGTCCTGTTGATCGACGAGGTGGACAAGGCCGACATCGAGTTCCCGAACGACCTGCTGCGCGAGCTCGATCGCATGGAGTTCTACGTCTACGAGACGCAGGAGCTGGTCCGCGCCAGGCACCGCCCGCTGGTCGTGATCACCAGCAACAACGAGAAAGAGCTGCCCGACGCTTTCCTGCGGCGCTGCTTCTTTCACTACATCCGCTTCCCCGATCATGAAACGATGGAGCGTATCGTTCACGTGCACCACCCCGAGATCAAGAAGCAACTGCTCAAGCAGGCGCTCGAGTCGTTTTTCGAAATCCGCGAGGTGCCCGGGTTAAAAAAGAAGCCTTCGACTTCCGAGCTCCTCGACTGGCTGAAGTTGCTGATGGCGGAAGACATTCCGCCCGAAGCGCTGCACAGCCAGGACAGCCACAAGATCATTCCCCCGCTGCACGGAGCGCTGATAAAAAACGAGCAGGACGTGCACCTTTTCGAGCGGCTCGTGTTTATGTCCCGGAGAAAGCAGTAAGCGGCGCACTGCGCCGCTTACTGCCGGTGTTACCAATGGCTGTAATACCTGTGCCCGCGATGGCCGTCGCGGATGACGACCCCGAACGCGGGTTGCGAGTAGTAGACGGGCGCCGGATTGTAGTAGACGGGCGCCGGATTGTAGTAGACGACCGGGGGCGCAGGGTAGTACGCAGGCGGCGCATAATACACGGGTGCTACTGGAGGGGCGACATAAACCGGTGCCGGCACCCCGAACGACAAGCTGAAGTTCACGTGATCGCGGGCAGCCGCCGTGCCGCTGAGCCCGGCAAGCAGGATACTACCGATGATGGCTGCTTTCCATTTCGTATTCATGATTGACCTCCTCGTATCACTCAAAAGACGGATGCCTGTTGCTATGTTGGTGCGGTACTGTTGTAGCGTATGATCCTCCGACCGGCGCCGGAAATCCTCCCGAAAGTGTAAGAGTTGTTACCAATTGCTACGCCGTCTAAGCTACTGTGCTGATTGAGTTTTTTCTCAAACTGAAAGAGGGCGGCGTCCCGGCCTCGATCAGGGAATTTCTCACGTTGCTGGAGGCGCTGGAGCGGCGCGTGATTTTTGGCAACCTGGACGACTTCTACCAGCTGGCCCGCGTGTGCCTCGTCAAGGATGAAAAGTACTACGACCGTTACGACCGCGTCTTTGCCGCTTACTTCAAGGGCATCATCGATATCGAGGGTCTTACCGTGGTCATTCCGGAGGAGTGGTTGAGGAAAATTGCTGAGAAAGTCCTTACCGAGGAGGAGAAGAAACAGATCGAAGCCATGGGCGGGTGGGACAAGCTCATGGAGACGTTGAGGCAACGGCTCGAAGAACAGAAAGGCAGGCACCAAGGCGGCGCCAAGTGGATAGGCACGGCGGGCACCAGTCCGTTCGGAGCGTACGGTTACAACGCGGAAGGCATCCGCATCGGCCAGCCGGAATCCCGTCACCGCCGTGCGGTGAAGGTGTGGGACAAGCGCGAGTTCCGCAACCTCGACGACACGGTCGAGCTCGGCACCCGCAACATCAAGGTTGCGTTGAAGCGATTGCGCCGGTTTGCCCGCACCGGCGCGCCCGAAGAGCTGGACCTCGACGACACCATACGTTCCACGGCGAAGAACGCAGGCTGGCTCGACCTCAAGCTGGTGCCGGAACGGCACAACGCCGTGAAGGTGCTGCTGTTCCTCGATATCGGCGGCTCGATGGACGACCACGTTCGCGTCTGCGAGCAGCTCTTTTCCGCGGCGCGCACGGAGTTCAAGCATCTCGAATATTTCTACTTTCACAATTTTCTCTACGAGCGTGTCTGGCGCGACAACCGGCGCCGGGCGAACGAGCGCATGGCGACGTGGGATGTGCTGCACAAGTATCCGCACGACTACAAGGTAATCTTCGTAGGCGACGCCACGATGAGCCCGTACGAGATCATGTATCCGGGAGGGAGCGTCGAGCACACCAACGAGGAGGCCGGGGCGGTGTGGCTGCAGCGGGTGCTTTCCGTCTACCACAATACGATCTGGCTGAATCCGCAGCCAGAGTCCGTCTGGGATTACCACGAGTCCATCCGCATTACCCGCCAGCTGCTGGGCGAGCGGATGTTTCCACTCACGCTGGAAGGGCTCGACAAGGGCATGCGCTTACTCAGCAAAGCGCACTGAGCGCGCTGATGGAGCGAGGGTGTCATGCCGGTTGACCTGCGTCGCTCGCGGTGAAGCCTGCAACCCGCTTCGAGATCGTCTCGGTAGTCGCGCCGGGATCCGACGTGGACGCCGTGCGCGACCTCTTTCTCGAATATGGCGAATCGCTTGGATTCAACACCTGTTTCGGCGGCTTCGAGCAGGAGCTGACGACGCTGCCCGGCGAATATGCGCCGCCGAGCGGGATCCTGTTGCTCGCAATGGAAGGCGGAGCGCGTGCCGGTTGCGTTGCGGTAAGGCCGCTCGGCGAGGGAGTGTGCGAGATGAAGCGTCTCTATGTGCGCCCGCAATTTCGCAGGCTCGGGCTTGGCCGTCGGCTGGCGGAATCCGCGATCGCCACGGCCCGTACGGCCGGGTGCCGCTGGGTCAACCTGGACACCTTGCCGGCGATGGTCGAGGCGCGCGCCCTCTATTCGACGCTTGGCTTCAGGCCGTGCGCGCCGTATTACAACAACGTCTGCTTGGGCACCGACTGCTACGCGCTCGACCTCCAAGCTCCCGTGACCGATAAACGGTGATGGGTCTTCTTCCGCGGGACAGTACGCGCGTGAGGGACCTGCGCAACAAAAAACCCCGCAATTGCGGGGTTTTTTGTCGGGAAGATGAATCGAAGAGTCAGTACTTCAATTCATCCTTCATCCGTAGCCTCAGGTGCCCCGGCCCCACAGCGCGCAATAGCGCCTCAGAACGAACGGCAGGCCGTTCTCGTATCCCGGCCAGCTCGCGTATTTCGGGAGCTTCAGTTCCTTTTCGACCGGGTCCCAACACTTGCCTTCCTGCGCTTCCTTCTTGACTGCGGCCGAGGCGTCCTGCATCAGAACGAGCAGGTTCTGCACGTCCTGCTTGGTCCCCAATCGCCCGCCCACGCCGGGATGACCGGGGATCAGCCGTTCCCAATCCATCACGTACAATTTTTGCAGGAAATCCTCCCACTCGAGCGGATAGGCATCGATCATGCCGCGCCCGGGGAACTGCCCGACCGGAACGGTGTCGACCGTGAAGATGAGCTTTTCCTTCGGCAACCGGATCACGGCCGTGGCATCGGAGTGATTGAGGCCCATGTAGACCATTTCGATCGTGGTACCGCCGAGGCTGATCGTCTTCTTCTTGTCGAACGTTTCGTCCGGCAGCACCGTATGCGGATCCTTGAGCTGGACGAGGCGCTCCTTGGCGCGCTTGTGGGCGATGAACTTTGCGCCGGCGTCCTTGAACGGCTTGCCGCCGGCGATGTGGTCGAAGTGATGATGGCTGTAGAGCACGTACTTGACAGGCTTGTCTGTGATCTTCCTGATTTCCTCGAGATAGGTCACAACTGCTTGCGGACGCCCGTAGCCGATCGGGTCGGTGACGATCACGCCGGCTGGCGTAACGACGAACATTGACAGCGAGTTTTGGTAGCGGAAGGTATATACATTATCGGTACCGTCCACCTTGGTGGTCGCGAACAGTGGCGGTTTGTCCTGCGCATAGGTCGCCGACGCAAGCAGGGCGCCGAATGCGATTGCGTATAGAGCACGTGACATGGTCGTCCTCCTCTTGAAGTCTGTCCGTTTTGCCGCGCGATGAACGACACATCGCGTCCGTTCGATCGCGCGGATGCAAAACCGGAGCGCAGCCTCCGATTTTGCTAGAGATTGTAACCTTTCTCGTTGTGTAGGACAGTGTCAAGTCCCTCTGTTTCCTCTTCGGGCGTCATTCGCAGGCCCGTCACGGCATCAGTGATCTTGAGCAATACCCACGTCAGGACACCTGACCATACCGCGGTCGCGAGCACGCCAGTGATCTGAACCAGGACCTGGTCGCCCATCGTCACTTTTTCCAGGCCCGCGCCGCCGAAAGCCTCGGCCACGAACACGCCGGTGAGTATCGTGCCCATGAGGCCGCCCACTCCGTGCACCGGGAAAACGTCGAGCGAGTCGTCCACCCGCAGCGCGCGTTTCATGAAGTTAGTGGCGAAAAAGCACACTATCCCGGCGGCGGCGCCGATAGCCAGAGCCCCTATCGGACCGACGAATCCGGACGCCGGGGTGATCGTGCCAAGCCCGGCGACCATGCCGGTCACGATGCCCAGCACGGATGGTTTGCCATAGCGCAGCCATTCGCAGACCATCCAGGAGAAGGCACCTGTGGCGGCGCCGATATGCGTCACCAGCATAGCCATTCCCGCCGTCCCATCGGCCGCGACTGCGCTGCCCGCGTTGAAGCCGAACCACCCCACCCACAGCATGGCGGCGCCGGTAACCGTCATGGTTAGGTTGTGTGGCGGCATCTGCGTATCCGGGAATCCGCGGCGCGGGCCGAGCACCAGCGCGCAGACCAGCGCTGCCATGCCCGCGTTGAGGTGCACGACCGTTCCGCCCGCGAAGTCCTTGAGTCCGATGGCCTGCAGCCAGCCGTCACCCCAGACCCAATGCGCGATCGGGCAGTAGACGAACAGCAACCACAGCAGGCTGAACAGCATCATCCCGGAAAATCGGACCCGCTCGGCGTACGCACCCAGCACGAGCGCCGGCGTGATAATGGCGAACGTCAGCTGGAACATCGCGAACACGGTCTCCGGAATCGTGGTGCCGGTCCGGATCGCCTTGACGTCGACGCCGGACACAAAAGTCTTCGCAAATCCGCCGTACCACTTGTTGAGATCGCCCGCATCTCCGAACGCCAGGCTGTAGCCGACAACAATCCACGCCAGCGTCACCATGCAGGTGATCGCAAAGCACTGCATGAGCACGGACAACACGTTCTTCGAGCGCACGAGCCCGGCATAAAACAGCGCCAGGCCTGGCAGCGTCATGAACAGCACCAACAGCGAGGACGTGAGCATCCACGCCGTGTTCGCGGCGTCCAGCTTCGGAGGTTCGGCTGCTGAGGCGATCGGTGCGTGAAGTAGCGACGAAGCGAGCAAGACTATCAACAGCAAGGACCCATATCGGTGCGTTTTTGTCATTTGAATGCTCCTCCTTAGGGCGCGCTGCAGAGTATCGGCAGGCGCTGCACCAATAATGAGCATCACGTTGCGCTTGGTCAAGCATAGCGGGGTGAAGCAGCCCTCCTTGCTTGACAAATGCATTACCGCGCGGGCGCGTGGGAGGCGAGCCGAATTTCAATCAACGCGGGCACCGGACTGTCTCACTACCTTCTCCCACTTGGGCAATTCGCTGCGTATATGGCGTGAGAGTTGCTCCGGGCTACTGGCTACGATTTCCACCGCCATGGATGAGAGTCGCTGCTGCATGTCGCCCTGCCGGAGAACACCCACCGTCTCACGATGGAGTTGGCCTACGATCTCCTGCCTTGTGCTGGCGGGCGCCAGCATCGCGTACCACGTCGAGGCCTCGTAGCCGGCAACTCCCGCCTCGGAAACCGTCGGTACTTCGGGCAGGGCGGGCGAGCGTCCCGCGCCGGCGACCGCCAGGATCCGCATCCGGCCCGCCTGTATGTGCGGCAGCGCGCCGGGCGCCGTTGGAAACCACAGCGATACCTGGCCGGCGATCAGGTCGTTCTGGGCCTGGCCGACAACCTTGTACGGAACGTGTACCAAGTCGATACCCGCCATGGATTTGAACAGCTCCATGGCGAGGTGGCCCGAGGTGCCGCTGCCGGTGGACGCGTAGTTGATTTTTCCGGGCCGCTCCTTCGCCAGTGCCAGCAGCTCCTTCACCGTTCTTGCCGGCAGCCCCGGAGAGGCGACCAGTACATTCTGGACCGTGGCCACCAGCGATACCGGCGCGAAATCCCGAACCGGATCGTAAGCGACCTTGCGATACAGGCTGGGATTGACCACGAACGAGGCGCTGCACAGATAAATGGTGAGTCCGTCGCCCGGTGCGCGCGCAACGATTTCGGCGCTGACGTTGCCGCCCGCCCCGGGACGGTTGTCGACAACGACCTGCTGTCCCCAGCGTTCCGCGAGCTTCTGGGCGAGCAGCCGCGCGACGAGATCGACGCTGCCGCCGGATGCGAACGCCACGACCATGCGCACGGGCCGCCCCGGAAAGTCCGCCCCGGCGGCTCCCGAGCATGCGAGGACGGACACCAGGACGCCAATCGATGCATGGCACGAGATGCAGCTGCCGGTGGGGAGATACGCGTGCGCCATTTTCACTCGTCGATCGCTGGAGGACGCGGCAGCGCCGAGCCCGGGAAGGCCGCGCAAAGCAGGGGACAACAGCTCAAACGCCGAGGCCAGCAATCCGCAGGTTCATCAGCCGCCGACGGCGACCTTGCCTAGCTGGATCAGCATGCCGAGCTCATCACGCATTACCCATTCCTCCGCGATCCTGCCGTCGTTCAGGCGGAATTGAACGATCGCCGTCCAGGTAAGCTCCCGTTCGGCGGTGATACCCACTTCGCCCGCCCGGCTGCGAAACGTGTGAGGCCGTACCCGCGTACGGTGCAGCACGCGCACCGATACCAGGTTTCCTTCTGCGATCAGTCCGGTGAGTTCGGTGGCGAATTCCGTATAGTCCGCGAGCGTGACGCGCAGCCGCTGCATGGCGGCCTCGAGGCCCGTCACGTCGAACCCCGGTCGGTGCAGAACGACGTCGCGCGCGAAGAGGTCGGGCATCGCGTCGATGCGCCTTCCATCCAGGACCTCGCGGAAGTAGCGCTCCACGACAGCCTTGTTGCGCGCTTCCTGTGCCTTGGGAATATAGGGCCCCTGAGCCATGCGATGAGCCTTTTTCCTGTGCTCTGCCAACTGGCGAGTCCCCCTCGCGTCCGCCACTAGAACACGAGGCTCAGGCCACACCTATCGTGCCTTGGCCGCCACTCTTGCGCGAAACCGGTCCGCGTCGATCACAACCCGCTCGTGTCTGCCTTCTGTAATCTTGTCCATGCCGTCGTGGGCGGAAAGCGTGAATCGGAGCTTGCGCCCCTCGACCGCGTCGAGCCGGACATCTACCGTCACGGTGAGGCCCGCCGGCGTAGCCGCCAGATGAGACACGTCGATATGGGTGCCGAGCGATTGCTCGCGCGGCCAGTCGAGGTGAGGATTTGATCGCATCTATGCACGCCCATTCGAGCAGCCCTACCAAGTATCCCGTCGCGAGCACTTCGGGCATCTCTCGAAATGCCGCCGATTCGGGATAGAGGTGGGGCACCATCTTCGTGGACGGTACCTTGAACTTGAACTGGTGGACGAGACCCGGCTTGAGCGTGTCTTTCATTGACGGTCAGCGCGGCTGCAGCCGCCGGTCGCCCTGCGGCGGCGGGGCGACGTTCATGATCTCGTCGATCGTGGTGAGCCCGGCCGCTACTTTCAGCGCCCCGCTGATCCGCAGCGGCTTCATGCCTTCCTTGTAGGCTCTGTCCTGCAATGCGGCGAGATCCGTCTCCGACGTAATAATCTTCTTGAGCTCCGACGTCATTACCATGGTCTCGTAAATGCCGATGCGGCCCATGTACCCGGTCATGCGGCATTCGAGACAGCCTTTGGACAGACAGGTCGTCCCCTTGGGCTTGGGCGCCTTCCATGGCGCAGTCAGGACTTCCCACGCCGAATCGTCAATGTCCTGATGCTCCTTGCAGTGAGGACAGAGCGTGCGAACCAGCCGCTGCGCCATCACTCCGAGGAGCGACGATTGCAGGAGATAGGAGGGCACGCCCAGATCGAGCAGCCGTGTGATCGCAGAAGGCGCGTCGTTCGTGTGCAGCGTGGACAGCACGAGGTGTCCCGTGAGCGCCGCCTGGACGGCCATTTCCGCGGTTTCCAGGTCGCGGATCTCGCCCACCATGATGATATCCGGGTCCTGGCGCATCAGCGTCCGGATGCCGCTCGCGAAATCCACCCCGATCGCCTGCTGCACCTGCATCTGGTTGAACGTGGGCTCGACCATTTCGATCGGATCCTCCACGCTGCAGACGTTCACTTCCGGCAATGCAAGCTGCTTGAGGGTGGAATAGAGCGTGGTCGTCTTACCCGACCCGGTTGGGCCGGTCACGAGAATGATGCCGTGCGGCTCGCCCGCCATCTGGCCCCATCTGCGCTCGTCTTCCTCGGAAAATCCCAGTTCCTTGTAGTCCTTGACCAGGTTTTCCGGATTGAAGATCCGCATGACCAGTTTCTCGCCGAACGCGGTCGGCATCGTCGACAGGCGCAGCTCCACCTCCTCACCGTCGGGGGTGACGGTTTTCAGCCGCCCGTCCTGCGGGCGGCGTTTTTCCACCACGTCCATGCGCCCCAGCACTTTGATGCGGCTGGTCATCGCCGCCATCACGGGAGTCGGTATCTGATAGACCTGGTGCAGCACGCCGTCGATGCGAAAGCGCACGTTGCTCACGTCGCGGCGCGGCTCGAGGTGGATGTCGCTCGCGCGCTGCTCGAATGCGAAAGTGAACAGCCAGTCGCATATATGAACGATATGCTGATCGTTCGCGTCGAGCTTGCCGCTGCGGCCGAGCTGGACCAGCTGCTCGAAATTGGCGATCTCGCTGTAGGCACCCTTGTCCTTCTCGGTCGCTCCCTTCACCGAGCGCGCCAGGTTGTAGAACTCGACGACGTAGGTCTGGATGTCGATGGGATTCGCAATCACCCGCTTGATCTCGAGCCGCAGGACCTGTTTCAGCGATTCTTCCCAGCCACGAACGTACGGCTCGGCAGTGGCGATCGTCGCCTCGCGCCTCGTGACGCTGACCGGCAGGATCTTGAAGCGCTCCGCATAGGCGCTTGACATGACCTTGGTCACGGCCGAGAAATCGATCTTGAACGGGTCGATGTGCAGATACGGCAGCCCCGTCTTTTGCGCGAGCCACTGCGTGAGCGCCTCGAGATTGAGCGTCTTTTTCGGCTGCCGGGGATCCTTCCACTTTTGGTCGGCAATGACCACGAGCGGGTGGATATCGGTGCGGGAAAAACGGCGATCCCGGGCGAGCTGCTCGGCGGCATCCCGCGAGACGAGGCCATCGGCGGCCAGATCGGACAGCACGGCAGCCAGCTCGAGCTTGCGATCGGCAGATTGCTCGCTGGCGGCCTTCACGGTGCTCATGCTGCGCCACTATAACCGAGCCGTGGCAGTTCGCTCAATGCGTTACGCCGCGCGTACGCGCTGCCCGGTTGCTGAAATTGGAGGGGGTCGCTAAGCTTCGAGGGACGGGTGGGTCGATCAAGCGAGTCTTGCTCGAATGCGCAGCAATCCAGAGGCGGACATGAAATCTTGCAGGCAGATCTGCTCGGCGCTCGCCGGCGCGCTATGTGCGGTGGGAGCAGCATGTGCAATGGCGCAGGATCCGGCACCGGCGGCACCCTTGCGCGTATACGACGCGACGGAGCTGACGCCCGATCGCTACACCGTGATCCAGCGCGTCTGGACCGGGTCGTGGCGCTCGGCCTTGGGATATCCAGAGCACGCCGATTCCGGCGCCGCGATCGGCGCTCTCAGTGCGGAGGCGGTGAGGCTCGGCGCCGATGCTTTGACCAACCTGAGCTGCCTGAACGACCAGCGCGCGTGGCTCGGTGGCGGCTATTTCTGCTACGGCCTCGCGATCAAGTTGCGTTAAAGCCCGACGCTGTCGCGCCGGTTTAACTCCGCCATTTCCTCGCAGCCCGCCGCACTCGAATTGCGCTACAGAACCGCTCAAGCGCCAGCTTGAGCTTCATCTCTGCGGCGGGCGGTTCGCTAGCGCAAGGACGCGTTGATGCGCTCCAGCGCGACTGCCCCTGGACAGAGCTCGCGCTCAGCTAGCTGGTTGAGCGGGGCTTCCACGGTGTTGAGATGTGCGTGGAGATCTTCCGCCTGCGGGTCGACGTAGAGGAGGCCCGTTACAACTTCACCCGCGGCCGCACGCTCCTGCAGGTAGTTCATCACCTTGATGCGGTCGATTGGATCGTAATCCGGGGCGAGCTTGCGCAAACGCAAGACAGTGCCGTCATGCTGGGCAACCTCGATGACCTCTCCGGCGGCGTAGTCGGCCGTGATTTCTTCCCTGGGCTCGATAAAATCGAGCCAATTGACCGCCTCGTTGTGCTCCCGCACGTATTCGTAACTCTTGGTGGACCCGGCGTGGTTGTTGAAGGCGACGCAGGGAGAGATGACGTCTATGAAAGCAGCGCCGCGGTGCTGGATGGCAGCCTTGATGAGCGGTACGAGCTGTTTCTTGTCCCCGGAGAAGCTGCGGGCGACGAAGGTAGCGCCGAGGAGGAGAGCGAGGCCTATCATGTCGAGCGGTTCATCCGAGTTGGCAACGCCACGCTTCGACTTCGAGCCCTTGTCGGCGGTGGCCGAAAACTGGCCCTTGGTCAGACCGTATACGCCGTTGTTCTCGACGATATAGACCATGTTGACGCCGCGCCGTATCGAGTGCGCGAACTGACCGAGCCCGATCGACGCGGAATCGCCATCTCCGGAGACACCCATGTACAGCAAGTCGCGGTTTGCGAGATTGGCGCCGGTCAGAACGGACGGCATGCGCCCATGCACGCTGTTGAACCCGTGGGAATTGCCGAGGAAGTAGTCCGGCGTCTTGGACGAGCAGCCGATCCCGGAAAGCTTCGCGACCCGGTGCGGCTCGATATCGAGCTCCCAGCAGGCCTGGATGATGGCGGCGCTGATGGAATCGTGTCCGCAGCCGGCGCATAGCGTGGAGATCTTGCCCTCGTAGTCGCGGCGCGTGTAACCGGCCTGGTTCTTCGCCAAGGTCGGGTGGTGAAGCTTCGGCTTTGCAATGTATGTCATGGTGGCTGGTAGCAGTGATACGACTTATCCAGAGACCCGCTTGAGCGGCACCACGGTGCGGGCCGCGGCGCTTTGCGAGATCTGGTCGACAATGTAGCGCGCGGTAATCGGCGTGCCATCGTAGTGCAGGACGGAGAGCAGCCGCGTCGGGTTCACCTTGGCTTCGTTTACGAGCAAGGTTTTCAGCTGCGCGTCACGGTTCTGCTCGACCACAAAAACCCACGGGTGGGAGGCGACGAAGTCTGCGATCTCCTCCTGGAACGGAAAGCCGCGCACTCGCAGCGCGTTGATATGTATTCCGCGCTCGGCGAGCACATCGAGCGCCTCCTGCATCGCGGGGCTGGTCGAGCCGTAGAAGATGGCTCCGAATCGCGCCGGTTTTTCCGCCGGATAGAGCAGGGGCTTGGGCACGAGTTGCTTGGCGGACTCGAACTTGCGCAGCAGTCGCTGCATGTTGTCCATGTAATCGGGACCGGCCTCCGAGTAGCGCGCGTAGCGATCCTTGGTCGTGCCGCGGGTGAAGTATCCGCCCCGGGTCGGATGCGTCCCCGGATAGGTACGGTAGGTGATCCCGTCGCCATCGACGTCGAGATAGCGCCCGAAGTCCTTGCCGGACTCGAGGTCATCGTAGGTCATCACCTTGCCGCGGTCGTAAGTCCGGGCGTCATCCCACTGGAACGGTTCGCACAGCCGCTGGTTCATGCCGATGTCGAGGTCGGTCATCACGAACACCGGCGTCTGCAGCCGCTCGGCGAGGTCGAACGCCTGCGCCGTGAAAGTGAAACATTCGGCCGGATCTTCCGGAAACAGCAGCACGTGCTTGGTATCGCCGTGCGAGGCGTAGGCGCACAGGAGCACGTCCGACTGCTGCGTGCGCGTGGGCATGCCGGTGGAAGGTCCGCCGCGCTGGACGTCGATCAGCACGACCGGAATCTCGGCGAAGTAGGCGAGTCCTATGAACTCGTTCATGAGCGAGATGCCCGGCCCGGAAGTCGTCGTGAAGGATCGCGCCCCGTTCCATCCAGCGCCGATCGTGATGCCGACGGAAGCGAGTTCGTCCTCGCCCTGGATAATCGCGTAGCGACTCTTGCCGGTGGCGGGATCAACCCGGTACTTCTGGCAGTGCTTGATAAACGCTTCGGCGAGCGAGGAGGACGGCGTGATGGGGTACCATGCGCACACCGTTGCGCCGCCATAGACCGCGCCCAGCGCTGCGGCGGAATTGCCGTCAACGAAGATCTGAGTGCCGACCTTGGCTGCGCGCCTGACGGACAGTCCCAGCGGACACGGAAGGTGTTGCTGGGCGTAGTCCCGGCCGAGCCGCAGGGCCTTGACGTTCGACTGCAGCAGCGCTTCCTTGCCCTTGTATTGCTCCGAAAACAGCTTCTCGATTTCGGCGGGATCGATTTCCAGCAGCGCCGAGAGCGCGCCGACGTAGATGATGTTCTTGAAGAGCTGCCGCTGCCGCGGATCGCCGTACGTCGCATTGCAGATCTCGGTAAGCGGCATGCCGATGGAATTGACGTCTTCGCGGAATTTCGCTTTCGGGAGCGCCTTGGAATTGTCGTAGAACAGGTAGCCGCCCGCCTCAATTTCCTTCACGTCCTGGTCCCACGTCTGGGGATTCATCGCGACCATCAGGTCCACGCCGCCACGCCGTCCCCGGTACCCATCCTCGTTGATGCGCACCTCGTACCACGTCGGCAGTCCCTGGATGTTGGACGGGAAGATGTTCCGCGGGCTGACCGGCACGCCCATCCGCAGGATGGCCCGCGCGAACAGTTCGTTGGCCGAAGCGGAGCCCGAGCCGTTGACGTTGGCGAACTTGACGACGAAGTCGTTGACGGCCTCGATCCGTTTAATCACGAGTGCCTCGCTTCGATGCGGCGAACATATCGCTGTCCTTGGTCATTTCTGATCCGGGCTTGCGCTTCAAGCGGCTTTCCGCTTCGGGCTGCGGCAGGCGGGGCCGGCATGCGTCATGTCGAGCAGGAATTTCTGCATGTCCCAGGCGCCCGTCGGGCAGCGCTCGGCGCACAGCCCGCAATGCAGGCACACGTCTTCGTCCTTCGCCATGATGCGCCCGGTCTTGAGAGCGTCCGAGATGTACAGGTCCTGCGTGTGGTTGAGCGCCGGGGCATTGAGCCGCGCCCGCAGCTCCTTTTCGTCGCCATTGGCCGTGAACGTGATGCAGTCCATCGGGCAGATGTCCACGCACGCGTCGCACTCGATGCAGAGCTTGGTCGCGAACACGGTCTGCACGTCGCAGTTCAGGCAGCGCTGCGCCTCGGCAAACCCGGTCTTCGGATCGAAGCCCAGCTCGACTTCGACCTTGATGTCCTTCAGCGTGATCTTCTTGTCGCGCCACGGCACGCGGTAGCGGTTGGCAAGCGAAATGTCGTTATCGTAGCTCCACTCGTGGATGCCCATCTTCTGGCTCGCGAGCAGGACTTTTGGTGCGGGCCGCTCGCGAACGTCCTCGCCGTGGCACAGCTTGTCGATCGAGATGGCAGCGTCGTGCCCGTGCGCGACCGCCCAGATGATGTTCTTGGGCCCGAATGCCGAGTCACCTCCAAAAAATACGTGAGGCAGCGTCGATTGCATCGTCACCTTGTCCACCACCGGCATGTCCCACTTGTCGAACTTGATGCCGATATCGCGTTCGATCCAGGGGAACGCATTCTCCTGTCCGACGGCGACCAGCACGTCGTCGCACTCGAAATGCTGGTCGGGTTCCCCTGTCGGCACCAGATCGCGGCGGCCCTTCTGGTCATAGACGGCTTTCACTTTTTCGAAGGTGACGCCGGTGAGCCTGCCGCTCTCGTGGGTGAACGCCTTGGGCACAAGATAGTTGAGTATGGGTATGTCCTCGTGGGTCGCGTCCTCCTTTTCCCACGGAGACGCCTTCATCTCCTCGAACCCCGAGCGCACTATGACCTTGACGTCAACGCCACCGAGGCGCCGCGACGTGCGGCAGCAGTCCATGGCCGTGTTGCCGCCGCCGAGAACGATCACCCGCTTGCCGATCTTGTCGACGTGACCAAACGATACGGATGACAGCCAGTCGATGCCGATGTGAATATGCGCGGCGGATTCCTTGCGCCCCGGAACATCGAGATCGCGTCCGCGCGGCGCGCCGCTGCCGACGAATATCGCGTCGTAGCCCTCGCCGAGCACCTTCTTGAGGCTGTCGACTCTCACGCCGCCCCTGAACTCGACGTCCAGGCCGAGGATGTAGCCGACTTCCTCGTCGATCACCTCCAGGGGAAGGCGAAAGCGCGGAATCTGTGACCAGATCATGCCGCCGGCGCGCGGATCCTGCTCGAGTACGGTCACCGAGTAGCCGAGCGGAGCGAGATCGCGTGCAACGGTAAGCGAGGCCGGGCCGGCGCCGATGCACACGATCCGTTTGCCGTTTTTCTGCTTCGGAATCCTCGGTAACCGCTCGCGGATGTCGTCCTTGTTATCAGCCGCAACGCGTTTCAACCGGCAGATCGCCACGGGCTCCGGCTTTTCAGCGTTGTGTTCCTCGACGCGCCCGCGCCGACAGGCAGGCTCGCATGGACGGTCGCAGGTGCGACCGAGGATGCCGGGGAAAACGTTCGATTCCCAGTTGACCATGTAGGCGTCGCTGTAGCGGCCTGCGGCGATCAGCCGTATGTATTCGGGGACGGGAGTATGGGCGGGACACGCCCACTGACAATCTACGACTTTATGAAAATAGTCGGGTGCACCGACATCGGTAGGTTTCAAACCTGCTCCTTTGGCGCGCTGCTTTTTTTGTATTAACGGTTTCTGCCGGTATTGCGATGACAGCACTATTACGAAAGAAAATTTCGTACATAATACGCCTAAGTGGCCGTTTTGAAAAGAATTTCCATAAAGTACAGCGATGGGAGCGCGATGCGCCTTGCCCACGCACGCATCGTGTTCTTTTTGCCGCCGTCTTGTGATGCTGGAACTCCTATTGCCCGCCTTCTCTCGTAGGAACACCAAGTTCGTGGCGCAGTGTTGCAAATATGCACTCGGCCGGTAATGAATGTCGGGACAGAAAAGAGAATAGTCATTTCCGTACAATGCAGTAGGTAACCGATCGGGAGCCATTCCAAGAGGGAACACGTCGCAGGCGCAAACCTGCGAGCACTAGGAAATTCCCGCAGGAAGCGGCTAGCGGATCAATTATTTAGCTCGGGACTGCGACTCCCGGCTCAATGCAAAGTTGTTTCGGCACTCATCGGCACTTCGCCAGTGAATGATTGCCGGTGCGCGGGTGGATGGGATAAAATCTCAAACAAACAGATACTAAGATAAGGTAGTTCATGTTTGGAAAGGGGTTAACAGTGAACTTCAAAATGCTGGCAGGTTGCTGTCTCGTGGTACCAATGCTGGGTTTGAGCGGGTGCAATCTTTACAGCCGCATATTCCCTCCCACCTATCCGCCGGCCCCGGTTGAACCCGGGGCCTACGAGCCGCAGTATCTGATCGGCCCGGGAGACAACGTCAATATTCAGGTCTGGCGGAATCCGGAACTTTCGATGAGCGTGCCAGTACGGCCGGACGGCAAGATCACTACGCCGCTCGTGGAGGATTTGCCTGCCACCGGCCGGACTCCGACGCAGCTTGCGCGGGAGATCGAGAAAGCCCTTGGGAGGTACGTACAGAGCCCGGTCGTGACCGTCATCGTTACCGGCTTCGTCGGGCCCTACAGCCAGCAGATACGGGTAATCGGCGAGGCAACCCGTCCTCAGGCATTGCCGTACCGCGAAAACATGACACTGCTCGATGTCATGATCACGGTGGGCGGTATCACTGATTTTGCGAACGGCAACAAGGCGAGCATCTTGCGTACCATCGGAGATCGGAGAGAGCAGATGGGCGTGCGACTGATAGACCTGCTAAGAAGGGGTGATATATCAGCAAATGTGGCGATGCGTCCCGGAGACATACTGGTGATTCCGCAGAGCTTCTTCTAAACTTCCCGTGCCCTCGCTATGGCGAAAAATCGGTACGCCTGACGAAATTTCGAGTGGAGTGCCGAGCCTGCCACCCTTATTCGACCATTTAGGCTTGCCTCGGAGAGCGGCTTTAGGGCGCGGATGTCCACTGGGTGCCATCGCCAGAGCCGGTATGGAACTTGCTCCTGACGACCCGGTCCGGGTGGACAGCGCCCCCACTCACCCCTAAGGATTGAATCTATGCACGAACTATTCGACCAGCTACTCGGCTATATCAAGGCCACGTGGCGCTATCGGTGGTACGCCGTAGGCGTGGCTTGGGTTATCGCCTTGGGAGGCTGGGCCTACGTCTACACGCTGCCCAACCGCTACGAAGCAAGCGCCAGAGTGTATGTGGACACGCAGTCGGTTTTACGACCGCTATTGGCGGGTCTCACGATACAGCCCAACGTCGATCAAATGGTCGCAATGATGAGCCGGACGCTGATCAGTCGCCCGAATGTGGAGAAGATCATCCGGATGGCTGACATGGACATCAAGCTCAAAACCACCGAAGACCGGGAGGCGCTGATCGCGCGGCTCGGCAAAGAGCTGAGAATAGGACGTGCAGGCGGCGACAATCTATACACCATTGCCTATGCCTCACAGAACCCCCAGGAGGCTAAGCGAGTCGTGCAGTCGCTGCTCACGATATTCGTGGAAGGAAGCCTGGGCGACAAGCGCAAGGATTCAGACGGGGCGCGGCGCTTTCTGGACGAGCAGCTCAAGGTCTATAGCGACAGGCTGATCGCCGCGGAAAATGCGGTCACCGAGTTCAAGCGCAAGAACGTCGCGATCATGCGCGGGGGGCAGGATTACTATGGCCGCCTTGGCGAGGCACAAGCGGCGTTGAATCAGGCAGAGCTCGAGCTGAAGGAGGTTGAAAACGCCCGGGACGCAATCAAGAAGCAACTCGCCGGTGAGGAAACGCCGTCTCTGCTGGATGAGAAGGGGCCCGCGCCCACGCTCGAAGTGGCGAATCCCGAGCTCGACGCCCGCATCTCGTCGCTCGAACAGAAACTCGACGGCCTGCGGCTCACCTATACCGAGCAGCATCCGGACATTATTGCGATCAACAAGATGATCGGCCAGTTGAAGGAGCAGAAAAAAACCGATGCGAAGAACAGGAAGGCGCCGTCTCCCTCTGCTCAGACCCAGCAAGCCCAGAATCCGATTTACCAGCAATTGACCGTTTCTCTTACGCAAGCCGAAGCGAGCGTCGCTTCGATGAAAGCTCGCGTCGCGGAGTATCGGAAGCGCCTCGATTTTCTGAAAGGCGCCGTCAACGCTCAGCCGCAGGTCGAAGCCGAGTATGTTCAGCTTACGCGTGACTACAACGTAACCCAGCGAAACTACGAGACGTTGCTGTCGCGGCGGGAATCGGCGCAGATGTCCGGCGAGATGGAGTCGAACGCGAACGTACTGGACTTTCGGGTGATCGATCCGCCCACAGTGCCGTCGTATCCGAATGCACCCAACCGCACGGCACTGACTTCAGGGGTCCTGGTAATCGCGATCGGCGCCGGTATCGGTATCGCCTTCCTGTTGAGCCAGATCAGACCGACGTTCAGCGACGAGAAGAGACTGCGGGAAGTGAGCGGCATGCCCGTGTTCGGCACCGTGATCATGGCGTGGACCGACGCGCAGCGGGGCAAGCGCCGGAAGCGGCTGATCGCCTTCATACTCTCGTTCCTGAGCCTTTTTTCAGCTTATGGCGCACTCATGGCGATGCTCATGCTGATGGCACCAAAAACCTAGGATGATCATGAAGAACGCATTGCACATACGGCAGAGGCATCGATGAGCCTGATCGAGAGAGTTGCAGACAAGCTGGGGTCGGTTTCCGTTGGCCAGCAGCGCAAGCCTGCAGCGGCGTTGGAAACGGCCGATGCGGCCCCGCCCGCGGCAGTCATCGAACGAGCGTCCAGCCGTGCGGGCCGGCTTCCGGATCTTCCCCCAGTCGGGGATCCGCTGCCGGAAGTGAACGTCGAGCCGGTGGCTCCGCTACCGTCCCGCACTAGCGCCCGGACGCTGCAGATCGATATGGAGCGGCTGCATCGGCAAAGCATCATTACTCCGGGCGGCGGGCGCACGCCGATGGCCGAGAGTTTCAGGCGCGTGAAGCGGCACCTCCTGGCGAACATGGCCAGCGCCGAGGCCGGCACCGCGGCCAATCTCATCATGGTGACGAGTCCGTTCGCCAACGAAGGCAAGACGTTTTGTGCGATCAATCTCGCGGTCAGCATGGCAATGGAGATGGACCGTACCGTGCTGCTGGTCGATGCCGACGTAGCCAAGCCATCCGTTCCGGGGACCCTCGGCTTTAAGGCGGAGATCGGATTGATGGACGTCCTCTACAAGCGGGGGACGGAATTACCCGACGTGCTGTGCAGGACCAATATCGACAAGTTTACGATCTTGCCGGCCGGCAAGGGGCGTCACCATGCGACCGAACTCCTGGCGAGCGAGGCGATGCGCCTGCTGCTCCAGGAAATGGCGGAGCGCTACAGCGATCGCATCATCATCTTCGACTCCCCGCCATTGCTCGCCGCCAGCGAGGCAAGCGTGCTCGCTCTGCGCATGGGCCAGATCATCATGGTCGTCGAGGCGGAAAAAACCACGGAAACGGCGCTCAAGGAGGCGCTCAGCCGGGTCGAATCGTGCCGCAACGTCGGCCTGCTCCTCAACAAGGTAGAAGGCGCTTCCCAATACGGCGGCTATGGCTATGGCTATGGCTACGGCTATGGCTCGTAGCGAGG
>DATFWO010000061.1:0-4941 GCA_035259205.1 Burkholderiales bacterium
ATGGCTGATCCTTCATCATCTTATCAAACAGCGCTTCACCGTTCCGATAGGCGATGCGCTCGGCGACATTCCGCGGCAGATCCGCAAGCCAGCCGCGCGACCAGCTCGCGTGCTCGCCGACATAGTGCCAGCGTTCGGGCGTGTAGGTATCGGTGCCGACCATGAACCGGTCGGGGAACTCGAGAAACGCGGCGCGCCAGTCCGGGTCGAGCTTGCCGCCGGAGGCGTGGTCGTTGCGAAACGCAAGGTCGCACCACAGGTTGCGATAGCGGCGCAGCATCTCGCGCACGCGCTCCGGCCGCTCGAAGCCCGAATGCGCCCACAGGATGCGCGCGCCCGGGTCCTGCTTGAACAGCCGCTCGATTGCATCCACGTCCGAATGCGCATGCAGGAAGATCCTGTGCTGCTTTGCGAGCTCAACGACGCGGCGCGCCACCGGCGCATCGGCATCGGCGCCGTAGACGTGGAATTCGCCGATCGCGACGTAGCGATAACGCTTCAGGCGGTCTTCGATGTACGCCGCCACCCCTTCATCGCGGAACCAGCTCCCGATGTCAGCTCGAGTGCGATAGGGCCGCAGCGACGGAAGGATGATTTCGGGCGCTTCCGCGTAGAGCTTCTGGTTGCCGTCGTCGTTGGAGCTTGACACGAGGGCGCGCCTGACGCCCGCCTTGCGCAGCAGCCCGATTGCCTCCCTGGGGGGCACGCGCTCCCACGCGTCGTGACTGTAGTGAACGTGGGCGTCGAAGATCGGCAGGGGCTCCTGTGCCTCCGCCGCGTATGACGCCAACAGGAGGACGATGCCGGCGATAACGCTACGCATGATGAACCAGCCGCTGCCGATCAATATTCCCTTGGAATGGTAGCAGAGTCGCAGGTTCCTGACGCGCAAGAAAAACGGACGGTTCTGCAGGATGGTCCCGTCATCCCTCATCCTTCATCCCTTGGGCGGGATCACGGGAATCATGAGATAAGAAACCTTGTTCCCGCCTGCATGGACCGTGTTCTCCGCGCCCGCGTTGTAGTCGCAGTGATAGTGCGTATAAGGCGCGCTGCCCACGCCGTCGCGCGGCTGCACGTCGAGGCGCAACTTGTGTCCTTTCTTGAACACCATGGAGGTCGGCCAGATCTCGACCTGGCACTCCACCACTCCTGGTTTACGGTCTCCCAGTTCATGTACGGGTTGGCTTTCTCCCCGAGATCTTCCGGCGGGACCCACAGCTTGTCCTTCTGGTAGACGCTGATGTTGATGATCGCGGGGACCTTCTCCGTCGTGTCCGGGCGGAAGACGTCGGCGTACAGCAATGTGCCGTCGCGCATCGGGACGGTCACGTCTTTCTCGACGATCAGCTTATGGTCGCGAGGTTGAGATACGTTTGCCGGTTTGAGATCCGGCGCTCCGTTGGCGGTCATTTGACTCCTGTCATGGGTGATCGGTGATGCGTTGCTCGCCTTTCGTCTTCGGCCTTCCACCTTGAGACTAGTCGAGCCTGATGCCGCCGTCCTTGATCGCCTTGCCGATCTTCGCGGTTTCGGCGCGCACGAACTGCTCGAACTGCTCCGGACTGGACGGTTTCGTGACCGAGCCGCGGAGTATCACGCGCTCCTTGACTTCGGGAAGGGCGAGCAGGACCGCGAGTTCCCTGGACAGCCGATCGACAATGGCGCGCGAGGTCTTCGCCGGCGCGAATAGCCCGTACCACTGATCCCATTCGAAGCCCGCGATCGCCGATTCGGAGACAGTGGGCACATCGGGCAGCAAGGGCGTGCGCGCGAGCGTCGTGACCGCGAGCCCCACCAGCCGCTTGTCCTTGAGGAAGCTCAGCGTGCTGCCGATCGGCGAGAAGGAATAATGAATGCGGCCGGTCATCGTGTCGGCGAGAAGCTCAGGGGTGCCCTTATACGGCGTCGGCGAGACATCGATTTTCAGTGCCGTCCGGAACATTTCTCCGGTAATGTGCGTGCCGCTGCCCGCACCGGCGTGGCCGGCATTGAGATAGCCGGGTTTCTGGCGCGCGAGGGCAATCAGCTCCTTGATCGATTTCAGGCCTTGGGACGGGGCGACTACGAGGACGTTCGGCGCGCTCGTCACCTGCGAGACCGCCGCGAAATCGCGCAGCGGATCGTACGGCAGTCCCGGATAGAGCGCCGAGCTCGCCGCGTGCGCGACTGAGTTCAGGAACAAGGTGTACCCGTCCGCCGGCGCGGTCGCCGCAAGGGCGCCCGCAACCGTACCCCCGGCCCCCGAACGATTGTCGATCACGATCTTTTGCCCGATGCGCTCGGAAAGATCCTGGAATACGACCCGACCGATCACGTCGATCTCGCTGCCGGCGGTAAACCCGACGAGCATGCGTATCGGCTTGGTCGGGTACGCCTGCGCCTGCGTTTCAATCGCGGTGCCGGAAAGCGCGAGCGCGAGGACGACCGCCGTACTTGTCCGATTCATGACGCCTCCACTGGCATGCGAAATCGGGGTGAGTGTAAGATTTCCCGCAGCCAGCAGCAATGCCGCACCAACAGGGAGGAAACGCACTGCAACGAGTCGGGGAAATCGCAGCCATCGTCGGCGGATTCGCGCTGTCGCTGTGCACGGGATCGGGGCACACGCAGGCCTATCCCGGCAAACCCGTGCGTCTGCTCGTCGGACCGGGAGCGGGCGGGCCGACCGACGCGCTGGTGCGCGTGATCGCCGCGAAGCTGAGCGAGACGTGGGGTCAGCAGATCGTCGTGGAAAACCGGCCCGGCGCGGGAAACACGATCGCTCCGACGATCGCCGCGAAAGCGCCTGCCGACGGCTATACGCTCACGCAGTGCGGAATTTCGGACTCGATCGCTCCGGCGCTGTACCAAAAGCTCAGCTACGATCTCCTCCGGGATTTCTCCCCCATCTCGCTCCTCGGCACGACACCGAACCTCCTCGTCGTGCATCCCGCCGTTCCGGCAAAGTCCGTTCACGAGTTCATCGGATACGCCAAGGCGAATCCCGGAAAAGTGGACTACGGCTCTACCGGCGTCGGCATCTCCACGCACCTGTCAATGGAGCTTTTCAAGACGATGACCGGCGCCAACCTCGTGCACGTCCCTTACAAGAGCGCGACCCTGCTTTACCCCGATCTGATCTCCGGGCGAGTGTCCGCTTCTTTCGGCAACCTGCCGGGGCACGTCGAGAACGTAAGGACCGGCAGGGTACGGGCATTGGGAGTTTCGACGCTGAAGCGCAGCCAGCGGCTGCCGGAAGTACCGACCATTGCCGAGTCCGGCGTGCCGGGTTTCGATGTCACCGTCTGGTACGGCTTGTGCGCGCCGGCAGCCGTGCCCAAGCCGATACTCGCGAAGCTCAATGCGGACGTCGTGAAGACGTTGAGCATGCCTGACCTGCAACGAAGAATAGAGATCCTGGGGGTCGATCCCGGATCTTCGACGCCCGAGGACTTCACCGCTTTCATCAAATCCGAGACCGCAAGATGGGCGAAAGTCGTGAAAGATGCGGGCATACCACCGCAGTAGCCCAAGAGGCACCATGACGCTCGGGCAACGGCTCAGGTCGTCGGCATCAATCGCACTCGCCATCGCCGTCGCCACAGCGGCGGGCCCCGCGACCGCGCAGCAGAAGAGCTTTCCGAGCAAACCTGTACGCTGGGTCACGGTGGGCGCCGGCTCGCAGAACGATCTCATCGCCCGCCTCATCGCCCCGAAGCTCGCCGAGAGCTGGGGCCAGCCCGTCGTCATAGAGAACCGGACGGGAGCAGGCGGCGCATTCGCCGCGTCCACTGTCGCCAAGGCGGCGCCGGACGGCTATACGCTCCTGATGCTCTCGGCCCAGTTTTCCATCGGCGCGGCGATCCACAAAAATCTTCCCTACGACGCGGTCAAGGATTTCGCGGGAGTGACGCAGATCGGATTCAGCACCCTCGCGCTGATCGTGCCGCCTGTGCTGGGCGTGAAGTCGGTCAAGGAGCTCATCGCGTACGCCCAGGCGAAGCCCAGCCAGATCCTGTTCAGTTCCGCCGGCGCCGGCAGCAGCGTCCACATGAACTGCGAGCGGTTCAGGCTCGCCGCCGGCATCAAGGCCGTGCACGTGGGATTCAAGAGCTCGCCGGAAGCAGTGATCGAGGTGGTAACGGGACGCGTACAGTTCTCCATGCCGGCCCTGGGGCCCTCGATGCCATTCATCAAAGACGGCCGGTTGCTAGCATTGGCGGTGGCCAGCCCGCAGCGCTCGCCGCTGCTGCCGGACGTGCCGGCGATGGGGGAGGTAATTCCCGGCTACCAGGTGGACGGATCGTTCGGGTTGCTGGCTCCGGCCGGGACGCCACGGCCTGTCCTGAACCAGATCAGCAAGGACGTCGGACGCGTGCTCGAAATGCCCGACATCAAGGAGCGACTGCAGGCCATGGGCTTCGCTCCCGTACCGACCACGCCCGAGGAATTCGACAGGATCCTGCGCGCCGATATCGCAACCTTCAGCCGGGTGGGCAAGCTCGTCGGCCTGATAGCCAAGTAAGCTCGGTGACGACTGACGGGTGACGGCAGACGAGTGACGAGTTGCCAAGGGGGCACGTCATCCCGGCGCGCCGGGTTTCGAGGCGTCCCACCTTGACGGGCGGAATGCCGCCGTAAAGAATCCCGGCTTGCGGGAACTCGCGCTGCTGCGCCGACGCGTGGTGTTGCGTACCAGAACAAAGGGAGGGAATCGTGTTCGATATCCGGCTGAACGAACAGCAGCTCGCGTTTCAACAACTCGCGCGGGAGTTCGCCCAGAAGGAGGTCAGGCCGCTCGCGCAGGAGCTTGAGAGCAAGCCGCGGTGGGAAGACCGCATCCCGTGGGAGGTGCTTAAGAAAGGCTCGCAGCTCGGCTTCCGGACGTTCGTGTTGCAGGAAGAGAACGGCGGCGCCGGGGCCTCCGATCACCTCACGGCCTGCCTGGTCGCCGAGGAG
>DATFWO010000062.1:0-3478 GCA_035259205.1 Burkholderiales bacterium
GGCCGGCTTGCGCACGATGCGGAACTCGAGGAATTTCCCGACGCAGGGGTCGGCCGAGTTGCCCGAGAGCGCCTCTGCGAGAGTAAGGTCGGTGGCTACCCGCTTGCCGTCCTGGTGCTCGGCGAGGTTCACCAGCCAGACCTTGGTGTTGGGGCCGGGGGTGTAGCGCGAGAAGTCGATGACGATGTCATAACGCTCCGCGATGCCCTGCTCGTCGAGCTGGGTGAGCGGCACGGGCGCCGGCAGCAGGTTGCCGTCGTTCGCGATCTGGATCATCGTCGAGCCGTCGGAGAGCGCGAGCTTGAAGAAGCGCGACACGCTCGCGTTCAGGATGCGGAAACGGTATTTGCGCGCCTCGACCTCGAAGAACGGCTTGTAGGTGAGGTTCACCGTCATCCGGTCGCCGAGGAAGCCGTCGAAGTCGAAGATGTCCATCGCGAGCTGGCCCTGCGCATCCCAGGCCTTGTCGGCGAGCATCAGGTTCACGTCGTACTCGAGGTTGCCGAAGGACTTGAGCGTGCCGCTGGGCAGGCGCAGGTTGACCCCGCCAATCTCCTCGTTGCCGCGGTCCAGGGCGCTGTAGATGTTGAACATCGCGGCGTTGCCCTTGTACACGTTCTGCGAGGTGAAGCTGAACATGTGGTCGTGGAACCAGTGGGTGCTCATGGTCTCGCGCCAGTCGCCCGGGATGTTGATCGTGCCGCCGTTGTCATCGGGCGTGGCGGCCTTCGGATCGGTGGCGGCGGTGTTGATCGTCCGGAACCCGGCCAGCACGATCGGCCAGTGGTAGTCGTAGAACTGGCCGGGGAAGAAGAACGCGCCGGTGAAGCCGTCGTTCTCCGCGCCGTGATGGCCGTTGTGCTCGTGCGTGCTGATCGTGTGGCGGCCGAAGCCGTTGTTCTGCCGCACGTCGAACGGCAGCTTGTTGGTGTGGCGGAACAGGATCGGCTCGGCGTAGCGGCCGATCACGAGCTTCGGCGGAATCGTGCCGTTGAACGTCCACACCGAATTGGGCGCCTGGGTCGGCAGCCCCGGGTGGAATTTCAGCGGGATGGACGCCTTCGGGTCGATCCCGGAATTGAAGTTCGACGCGACCTGAGGGTTATAGACCGTGTTGGTCGTCGCCTGTGCCTGGCTCGCGACGACCGCGATCTTGGGAGCGAACCGTGGCTCGTTGAATCCCTGGTGCGCCCAGATCGGCCCGCCGGGACGGCCCTCGATCGGCCCGGTGTCGCCCGCTACCACGCCTTCCAGCGCGGCATTGAGAGGCTGCTGGGTGAGGTTTGCCTGCGCCGTCGGGGAGGGATTCAAAAACGTGAAGGGATTCGGGTTGCGCGCGAGGACGTCGAAGCGCGGCATGGGCGTGGAAAAGTCCTGCACGCCGAACAACGGGCTCGACGGCAGCCCGGTCGGGATATTGTCGGCGCGGGCGGCTCCGACGAACGGGCTCAACCCGCTCTTCGCGACGAGCACGCCGCCTGCGGTGAAAATGCCCCACTTCAGCAGGTCGCGCCGCGAGATCTGGCCCTGCGACCAGGCCTTGAGAATCTCTAGGCGATTCCTGCGTGCGTTCTCGGCCTGTTTCAGCCTCCTCGATGACTTGCTAGGCAGCCACATGCGACAACCTCCTCCGCTGGTACTGGTTGGTTGACGGAACGAACGACTAGGGAAGCGCAGATAGGCGAGAGAGAAACGAAGGCGAAACCACGCGACCGGGTTGCAGGCAGCACAGCGCCTTGCCTCCTCTATGTTTCTTGGCACGCGGCTAGCAGGGCCCCCGCCCGGAGTCGCCGCGTTGACTTGATTCAAAATATAGGAGGTTTTAGTACCACGGGAATCTTGTTTCAAAATCCGCTGCATGTGTCCGTTTTTGAACGACAAAACCGGCACAGCACCAACCGCATTTTGATTCCCTTGCTGCGACAACATGACGCAACCATTCCGTTATGCCGCCACTTGTTCTAGCGCGATCGTTGTAGCCATGTTGGCCGCCGCCATTGCTGGCGTTATCACCGGCTTCGGAAAATGGTGGCGCGAGTCTCTGCTTTTGTCGGCGTTGCTAACGCTCTATTGGTCGTTCCTCGCAGCGTCCATCACGTGAGGCGTGGCCGCAGGGATCCGGCGCGCAGTGAGCAAGTTGCGTCTGAGCTGACAGTGCGGTGAAACGTTTCCTCGTGCCGGGACTGCGGCAGGCATACTGCGGTAAAATTCAGTGGTTTAGCGGGTTCCACGCCGAAAGTCCCCAAAGTCGTGAAGCAGCAGCGTAGCCGGCTGGTCGCCGGAAACTGGAAGATGCATGGCAGCCGGACGTCCAACCTCGCCTTGCTGGAGGGGCTGCTCGCGCAGCCCGCGCGGCTGGTTGGGGTGGAGGTCGCGGTCTGTGTACCTTATCCGTACCTCGAGCAGGTCTCGAAGCAACTCGCGGGAACCCCGATCGCCTGGGGCGCTCAGAACGTGAACGAGCACGCGCAAGGCGCGTATACGGGCGAAGTGTCCGCGGCGATGATCCGGGAATTCGGTTGCCGCTATGTCATCGTCGGCCACTCCGAGCGGCGTCACTTGTACCGGGAGGGCGATGCGCAGGTGGCTGCGAAGTTCGCCGCTGCGCGGGCCGCCGCGCTCACGCCGATCCTTTGTGTGGGCGAGACGCTGGAAGAGCGCGAAGCCGGACGCACGGAGGAGATCGTGGCGCGCCAGCTCGGGGCGGTATTGAAAGGCAATGATTTTGGAGATGCGGTGCTGGCCTATGAACCCGTGTGGGCGATCGGGACTGGGCGCAACGCGACGCCCGAGCAGGCGCAGGCGGTCCACGCGTTTCTGCGCGCGCGGCTGTCTCCCGACGTCAGGATCCTGTACGGGGGCAGCGTGAAAGCAAATAATGCGGCGGCGATTTTCGCCATGCCGGATATCGACGGGGGGCTGATCGGCGGCGCCTCGCTCGAGGCCAAGGAGTTTCTGGAGATCGTGAGGGCAGCGCAATGAATTGGATGAACCTGGCTATCGTGGTGCACGTGCTGATCGCGTTCGCGATCGTCGGACTGGTGCTGCTCCAGCACGGCAAGGGCGCGGACATGGGCTCGGGATTCGGCGGCGGCGCTTCGGGCAGCCTCTTCGGCGCGACCGGATCGGCGAACTTCCTTTCGCGCACCACTGCCATTCTGGCTGCGTTCTTCTTCGCCTCGAGCCTCGCGCTCGCGTATCTCGCGACGACGCGGCCGCGCGAGGCCGGCAGCGTCGTCGATCGCGCGCCCGCGACGCAACCGAACGCGCAGCCGCAGAAACCGGAAGCCCAGAAGGGCGAAGCCAAGAGCGAGAAACCGCAAGGCGCGCCCGAGTCAGGCGCGCCGGCGCCGGCCGAAAAGTCGGTACCGCAGTGATTTTTTAGGGGATAATTGCAGATTCGCCCACGTGGTGAAATTGGTAGACACGCTAGCTTGAGGGGCTAGTGGCCTAAAAAGCCGTAGCAGTTCGAGTCTGC
>DATFWO010000063.1:0-2661 GCA_035259205.1 Burkholderiales bacterium
GAATTCCAGGTCGCGGACGCCGGGTTTCAGGTTGAACCAAATGTGGTACACATTCATTGCACAATCCCTTTGCTAGTTGCGGATCAAGCGAGATCACTATGCCTGATATTGCAATCTCGGTGGCGTCAGGCGAATACGACCGCATTCGCGCCATTCGCGACGGAGTCGTGAAGGTCGACGGCTGCGCCGTCACCTATCACGTCGTCGAGCCGAACCAGCTGTTTGTGCGCAACCTGAAAGACCAGGAATTCGACGTCTCGGAGATGTCGTTTTCCACCTACATCGCGCTGCGCGATCAGGGCAAGGCGCATTACACCGCGATCCCGGTGTTCCTGTCCCGCGCCTTTCGGCACTCGGCGATCTTCGTGCGTACCGACCGCGGCATCGCCTCACCCGCCGACCTCAAAGGCAAGCAGATCGGTACGCCCGAATATTTCACCACCATGCTGGTGTGGATGCGCGGCCTCCTGTCGGACGAGTACGGGATCGCGCCGTCTGACCTGCGCTGGCGGGTAGGTCCGATGGAACCGCCGGCCGTTGCCTCCGCTCCACCCCTGTCCGTGGGCCCGAGCGAGAGCGCCGCAGACGTCGAGGTCGAGGCGATCCCAGCGGGCAAGACGCTCGCCAGCATGCTGGCCGAGGGGGAACTCGACGCGGTGTTCTCCGCGCGCCCGCCGTCGTGTTTCGCGCAGCCATCGGCCTTCCATCCGCCGCGGAAAGGGGAGGCGAGAGGCAGCGTCGTGCGCTTGTTCCCCGACTACCGTGCAGCCGAGCAGGCTTATTATCGGAAAGCCGGCATCTACCCGCTCATGCACGCCGTCGGGATTCGCAACAGCCTGGTGGAGCAGCATCCCTGGATGGCCGAAAGCCTGTTCAGGGCCTTCGCCACAGCCAAGGAAATCGCTGTCGCAGATTTTGCGAAGCTGTCGGCGTTTGCGCTGACGCTGCCGTGGATCGAGGCCGAATACCGGGCTACGCAGGCCCTGCTAGGCGAGGACATCTGGCCGTACGGCGTGGCGGCGAACCGCAAGGCGATCGACACGCTGTGCCGCTATTTGCACGAACAGGGGTTCACGACGCGGCGGATGAGTGTGGATGAGTTGTTCGCGGCCGGGATTGGGTAGTGAGCCGCTTCAGGGGGATAGCGTTCCAATCAGATGGAAGCGCCCTTCGGCCTCATGCCAGCGCGCAGACACGCCGCCTCGTTGCGCGCGGAGGGGACTCCGTCTTCGCGGGCATCCACAGGAGGGGGAGAGCGCCATCGGAAAAGACCGGATGGCCGCGACGAGCTCGGCCATGACGCCGAAATGGCTGGTCCATGCTATTCACGGGCGCTGCATTTCAATCGGGCCTAGTCATTTGACCGGCGCCGCGGGAAATTTTTCGGTATCGAGGATGGACCGAATGGTCCCATCAGCTGTCAAAGACGCGATCGCCTGATCGATATTGCTGCGCAGAAAGGATTCCCGCGCGAGCAGCGTGGCTCCAACGTCGACGCTCGAGTCCGGCAGCGGCCGCGGCGAGATGATACGCAGCTTGGCGAGAGCGGGATCGCTTTGCCGCATGGCCCAGAACGACGGACCCCACACCAGCGCGGCCCCGATCTGCTCGCGCAAGAGCGCGCCCAACGCGAGTTCGTCCGATCCCATCGGAAACCGGCTCCACTGGCTGCCTGCCGACAGCGACTGCAGGTACTGGATGAGCCGGATGTCCGCGCTGGTCCCGATGGTGGCGCCGATCGCCTGCGTGCGCGGCATGTCGGCGAGCGAATTCCACTGGGTGTTGGCGGTGACCAGAACGTAGGACGTGCGGTAGTAGGGCCGTGTCACCGTGAGCCATGGCGGATAGGCGTCCGTTATGAGCTTGAAGCCGAGGTAGACATCGCAGGTCTCAAGAAACGTGCGGTAGAGATTATCGAGGTCCTCGCCGACCGAATTCTGGCCGAGCTCGTGCGGCTTCGGCTCCAGCAGCAGGGCCTGGGCGATCGCCTGGCCGATCTTGCGGGCAACCAGCAGATCCGGATCGCGAATATCCAGGCAGTACTGTAGCGTCGTGCCGGCCTGGCGCCGGCCGTATTTCCACTCGTCGGGAACGTAGGGAGTGTCCTGCGCGCAAGCAGGGCCGGCGCGCAGTGCGGCGACGACTACTCCGATAACCGCGGCCTGAAGCAGCGCAAGAATGAGCCGCAGCCTGTGCAGCCGGGATCTCCCTCTCCCCCCGCTGCGGGGTGAGTCGCAAACTTCAGACTCGCGGCAAGCCCGCCTCATCTCAGCCTTCTCCTCCCTTTGGGAGGAGAAGGAGCACGCTTCGACAAACGCAATGGCCCCGCGCGAAAGCAGGCCATCCGTTATCGGATTCACGGCGGGTATCGTGAGGCGCACGGTCTCATCAATTCGGCAGCGCGAATACCCACAGCACCGAGCCGCCGTCGGGGTTTTGGATTTCCGGGGTAAGCGTCGCGAGCGCCTTTGACTGGCTCGATCCGCTGCCCACTGCGACCGCGACATATTGCTTGCCGTTGACGCTGTAGGTGATCGGGAACGAGTTGATCACGTTGTTGAGGCGCATCTGCCATTTCACCTCGCCGGTGGTGTCGTCGAAGGCACGGAAATAGCGATCCCACGTGCCGTTGAAGACAAGGCCGCCGCCGGTGGGCAGCAC
>DATFWO010000064.1:0-60283 GCA_035259205.1 Burkholderiales bacterium
GTGTCTCCATGCTGGGATCCATCCACAACGGCTACCCGGACAGGATGAACGGCATCCGCGGGCGTTGACCGTAGAGAGAATAGCAGACGGCTGAGCGTGCGCGTTGCCGCCGAGAGAAAGCACTGCCTATAATCGATCGCGTCCCCCCTCGATCACTCCCGATCAACAGACCAGTTCCCCGCGAGATGACTCACGCATCATTCTGGACCGCCAGCGACGGCACGCGGCTCCATTACAGGTACGACGAGTTTACGGACCCCTGGAAAGAGGCGCCTCTCGCCGTGCTGCTGCATCCGGGCCTCGGCAGCTCCCTGCGGCTCTTCGGCTGGGTGCCGCATCTCGCCCGTACCTATCGCGTCGTTCGTCCCGATATTCGCGGCCACGGCAGGTCGGAACCCGGTCCGGACGGCGCACTCACACACGAGCGGCTCGCGCTCGATCTTGTCGAGCTCCTCGACCATCTCAGCGCCTCGCGCGCCCACGTTATGGGATCGTCCGCCGGCGGCATGATTGCCGGGCGCACGGCGCTGCGCCACCCGCAGCGCTTCGCATCACTCGCACTGTATGCGGCGACGGCGGGCATTCCGCCGAGCCGTCCTGCAAAGGGCAACTGGCTCGAGCGCGTCGGTCGCGACGGGGTCCGCAAGTTCCTGGAAGAAACGGCGCGCGATCGCATTGGCGATGCGAGCCCCGAGCACGTCCGGTGGTACATCGATTCCGCGGAAGGCGTGACGCCACAGTTCCTCGCGCGCTTCGTGCCGCTGATGGCGAGCGACGACTTCACCGAGCGCCTGCGCGAGCTCGACATGCCGATCATGCTCGCGGTGCCCGATCCCGATCCGATGGTGGAGCGGAACGAATACGCGCGCATGCGCGGGCACGTGCGCGATCTGACGTACGTCGAATTTCCAGGCGCGGGGCACAGCATGACGGCCGAGATTCCCGACGCGTGCGCCCTCGCGTATTCGGAGTTTCTTGCCAAGGTGCAAGCCCGATGAATCGTCTCAAAGGAAAGGTCGCCCTGATCACCGGCGCCGGGTCCGGAATCGCCAAAGCGGCTTCGCGCCTCTTCGCGGACGAAGGCGCACGCATCGTGGTCGCGGAGATCGATCGCAGCCGCGGGCTCGCAACCGAGCGCATGCTCAGGGACGCCGGCGGCGAAGCGTTGTTCGTCGAGACGGATGTGACGAACGAGGCGGGCGCCAAGGCCACCGTCGCCGAGACAGTGGCGCGCTTCGGGAAGCTCGACGTGCTCTATAACTGCGCCGGCGGATCGACGGCCGAGGATGCTCTCGTGGCCGAGGTCGACATGGCCGAATGGCAGCGCACGATGTCGCTCAACCTCCTCGGTCCGATACTCATGTGCCGCCACGGTATCCCGCGCATCGTCGAAGCGGGCGGCGGCGCGGTGGTGAACATGTCCTCGGGTGCCGCGCTCCGCGGAGCCAGCCCGGCCCACATTTACACCGCCTCCAAGGGCGGGATCCTGTCGCTCACGCGCGCCCTCGCCGGGACTTTCGCCAAGAACAACGTGCGGGTGAACGCGATCTGCGCCGGGCGCATACTGACCGAACGCATCACCAGCCGCTACGGCACGCCCGAGCGGCAGGGCCCGGTCGCGGACCTCCAGGACGCCGCCGGGCGCGTGAAGGAATATCCGTTCTGGGTCGGCTCGCCCGAAGATATCGCGCGCATCGCGCTTTTCCTCGCTTCGGACGAGTCCCGCATGATCACCGGCGCCAGCATTCCGGCGGACGGCGGCCGTTCGGCGTATTGAGGTCCAGCATGGTCATGCGACTTGCATACAGAACCTGTTTCATAACCAGGCACGTGTGCGACGGAGGCGATGTGGGATGCAGGTCGAGGAGGAGAGCCCGAAGCAATATGTCGATATTGCGAGGGCTCCCGACAAAGAGATGCGCCCAGATCGCCCCGTCCCTTCGGGTTGCGGCCAGGACGGTCGTCTACTGCGTTACCCTCCTCGACCATATCGACATATGGTCTTCGTCGGGTGCCTTGTATACGGTCCGTCCTGGCCACGACGCAGCACGCGCCTGGTTATGAAACAGGTTCTGGCAACCATCCTTCTCTTCGGCGCCTCAGTTGCGTTCGCGCAGACCGCCTCGACCGGCCCGGGGCAGGCGTACCCGTCCAAACCGATCCGGATCGTCGTGCCGTTCGCCCCGGGCGGCGGCACCGACATCCTGACGCGCATCATGCTGCCGAAGCTCTCCGAGGTGCTGAAGCAGCAGCTCATCGTCGACAACCGTCCCGGCGCAGGCAGCCAGATCGGGACCGAACTCGTCGCGAAAGCGGCTGCGGACGGGTACACCGTCCTCATGGTCGATACGGCTTTCATGACGAACCCGAGCCTGTACTCGAAGCTGCCGTACGATTCCCGGCGCGATTTCGTGCCGGTTACGCTCGCGGCGACCGCGCCCGTCATCATGATCGTGCATCCGTCGGTGCCGGTGCGCACCGTAAAGGAGCTCGTCGCCCTGGCGCGCGCGCGGCCAGGTGCCCTCAACTTCGCTTCAGGCGGTCCCGGCAGCTCGACGCACCTCGGCGTCGAGCTCCTCAAGTACGTCGCGAAGATCGACCTCGTGCACATCCCGTACAAGGGCACGGGCCCCGCGGTCGCCGATGTGCTCGGCGGCCAGGTGACGATGATGTTCGCCGGCATCAGCTCGGTGAAGCAGCACGTCGCATCCGGCAGGCTGCGCGCGATCGCGGTGACCGGCGAGAAGCGGTCGCCCGCGATGCCCGAAGTGCCGACCTTCGGCGAGGCCGGTATGAAGCAAGTCGATGCAAGCTCGTACTGGGGAGCGCTCGCGCCGGCGCGCACGCCTCAGGATGCTGTCAACCGGCTGGCGGCAGCGATGGCGCAGGTGCTCAAGATGGCGGACGTGCGGGACAAGCTGGTCGAGCTCGGCTTCGACCCGATCAGTGGCGGCCCTCCGGAGTTCGCTGCGCTCCTCGCGGCGGAGACCGACAAGTGGGCGAAAGTCATCAAGGCGGCGGGCGTGAAGCTCGACTGAAGAGGCATCTCGAGACCGCTTCTAGGTAACCAGCGCCCGCACGCTCGCCAGGTGACGCTCGCTCCGGTCGTGGCAGATGAGCATCACGTCGTCGAAGCCGATCGCTTCTAGGCGTTGCAGGCGCTCCCGCGCTTCGGCCGGCGTACACTGGAGCGAGATCGTGCCGGCGTGCGACGGCGGGCCGCCGCCCAGGTCTGTGTGAATGTTCGTCAGTATCGCGCGCTTGCCGCCATGCGCCCGAAAGGTCTTCATGCCGGTCTCCAGGTCTTCCCACGTGCTGTGGAGGCCGGAGGCGATCCATCCGTCGAACTCACGCGCGGCGCGCTCGATCGTCCTCGCGCTGCGCCACGCGCCGAGGAACACCGGCGGCCCTCCTTCGGTGCCGGGCCAGGCGAGGAGGCTCGCGCCGTTCACGCGCTCGCCGCGCCACAGCGCGCGCATTACTTCGAGGCTTTCCCTGAACGTCGCGAACCGCGTGTCGTAATCCGCGCCGGCAAACTCGAAGTCGGCCCGGGTCGATCCCGCGCCGACGCCGAGCCGCAGCCGTCCTGCGAGCAGAACGTTCAGCGACTGAATGCGGTGCGCAAGCTCGCCGGGCCGTCTCAGCGGCACCTGCAACACGCCAGTACCCAGCTCGATATGGCTCGTGCCGGCGTGGAGCGCGCTCAGCGTGACGGCGGGATCGAGCGTATGCCTGCCCCGGCCCATGGAGTCGGTGACCCAGACTCCCGCAAAGCCGAGCTTCTCAACCATCATTCCGAACCGGGTTACCCATTGCAGGCCGGAGCCGCGCTGCTGATCCGCCGGCGGCCGGGCGATCAGCGCCATGCCTAGACGCATCGAACCCCCTCGTGGTCAGGCGCGCGGGGCCTCGCGCAGTGCGGCCGCGAGCAGATCGAGTGCCGCGCGCGTGAATACCCGCATGTTGGTCTCGCGGTCGGACTGCCGGGTCTCGATCGTGACCGCGCGCGCGAGCGGCCCGTCCACCGCGATGCAGGCATGGCCGGGGCCGTGGCCGTAGCGGCTGCCGGTGGGGCCGGCGGCGCCGGTCTCGCCAATTGCCCAGGTGGGATTCAGGGTGGCGCGTACCGCGCGTGCGAGCGCCGCCGCGTAGGCCTCGCTGCTGGGCGTGACGCCTTCGAACGGATCCTTGCCGTCCCGCGCCAGGAACTTGCGCCGCGACTCGTAGGTATAGAGCACAAGGCCGCCGCGGTAGTAGACCGATGCGCCGGGCACGGCGAGCAGCGCCGCGCTGATCAGGCCGCCGCAGGACGACTCGGCCACCATTACGGTTTCACTCCGCGCCTTGAGGGCCTCGCCCACCGAGGCGGCCATCGATTCAAGCTCGTTCATATTCTTCCCCTGGATCGTTGTTTCCCTGAGTAGCGACATACGCCGCTGCGCGAATCTTACACTGCCAGTCCACTCAGATCGTTCCGGATAAAAGCGTCCCAGATAGAGCGTCCCAGATAATGCGTCTCAGATAATGCGTCTTCTGAAAACTCCCTTCTGCCTGAGAGTGAGCCGGGACTTCGAAGAATGTCCCTCCCCACATTCGAGCCGGTGAACGCCCAACTTGATGCGGCAAGTTGGGCCGGGCGGGGTGCCTGTTTAAAGTGACGGGGTGGTGGGAGAATTGCGCCTCAATTGTGAATCAAGCGGAAGAAGAACCCAATGAAAGTCGCACTCGTCGGGCTTCCCCAGAGCGGCAAGACATCCCTGTTCAAGGCGCTGACCGGCAACGAGCCAAGCCGGGAGAAGGGCGGGATGACGCTCGGCACCGTAAAGGTTCCTGACGCACGCGTGGACAAGCTGTCCGAGATGTACCGGCCCAGGAAGACGACTCACGCCGTCATCGAGCTCGTCGAGGCGCACGCCCCTCACAAGGACGATAGAAAGACGAGCAAGTCAGGCCTGGACGCCGGGTTCCTGAACCTGGTCAAGCCGATGGACGCCTTCCTGCTCGTCGTGCGCGCCTTCGATGAGGAGGGCGTGAACGACCCGCACGGGGACTTCGACACGCTGCTCTCCGAAATGATCCTGACCGACCTGATGCTGGTCGAGACGCGCCTCGAACGCGACGGCGTCGAGCGCAAGAAGGGCAAGCCCGGCATGCCGGGCGACGAGCGCGACGCGCTCGAGCGTTGCCGCAAGCTCCTCGATAACGGCCAGCGCATCCACGAAGACGCGGAGCTCGCGGCCCGTCCCGAGCTGCGGACCTACGCCTTCCTGACGGCGCGTCCCGTCCTGGCCGTGGTCAACGTGGGCGAGGACGACATCCCGAAGCCGACGGCGGAGGTCCTGGCGCGCTTGCGCCTGCCCGCGGCCGCCATCCCGACGTTCGTCTGTTGCGCAAAGTCGGAGGGCGAGATCCAGGCCATGCCAGAAGAGGAGCGGAAAGAATTCCGCGAAATGCTCGGCGTACGCGAGCCGGTCCTCGACATCATGGTCCGGGAGGTCTACCGGGCCCTCGGGCTCGTCAGCTTTCTTACGACCGGCGAGGACGAGTGCCGTGCGTGGACGATCCGGAGCGGCACTTCGGCTCCCCGCGCCGCCGGCGCCATCCACGCCGATTTCGAGAAGGGCTTCATCCGCGCGGAGGTCATCGCTTACGACGACTTCATAGCACTCGGCAGCGAGGCCGCGGCCAAGAAGGCCGGGAAGTACCGGCTGGAGGGGCGCGAGTATGTGGTGCAGGACGGGGACATCGTGCACTTCCGGTTCAATGTGTGAGCTTCGCGGTGACGAGCGCCGCGGTGATGAGCTGACGCGGTGACGAGCTGACGCGGTGATGAGCTGACGGGGTGACGAGCTGACGGGGTGACGAGCTTCACGGCTCGACGTAACAACCATGCGTGGTGGCCGTGCGTCCGCCATCCACCACGATGTTTGCGCCGCTCACGAATGACGCGGCATCCGATGCCAGGAACAGCACGACCGGCGCCACATCCTGTACCGTGCCCTGGCGGCCCAGTGGCGTGACAGCCACTCTGGATTTCTCTACCGCCGTCACGGCAACGGTACTCTTGCGCGGGCCGCTGGAGGAAATGCAATTGACGCGGATATTGTATTTACCCAGGTCATGCGCCATCACGTGCGTGAGCGGCAGCAAGCCGCCCTTGCCGGCAGAATAGGCCGCGATTGACGGGTTGCCCAGAACACCGTCGATCGATCCGTGATTGATGATGGAGCCTGAACCGGCTTTTTTCATGAGCGGCAGAAATGCCTGCGAGCACAGAAAGGCCGAGGACAGATTGCGCCCGATCATCGTTGCCCAGGCGTCGTGCGTCGTTTTCTCGAAGGTCTGCCGGATCGGATCGCGCCCGGCGACGTTGAACAGGATGTCCACTTTGGCGAGTGTTTTTTCGCAGGCGTCCGCTACGGCCTGAACCTGGGCAGCATCGGTGACATCGGCATGAAAGTACGGCAGCTCAAATCCATCCATGCGCAGCCGGCGCGCGTCTTTCATGTCCGCGTGGTCGTCGATGCAAATCACCTCGGCGCCCTCGCGCGCGAACATCAGCGCCGTCGCGTGGCCGAGACCCCAGGCGTCGCCTGCGATCACGGCTGTCTTTCCTTTGAAATTCATCGTGTCCCCCTTGCTTATCGGATCAGCAGGCTTCAGGTTCAACAGTGAAGAGCTTTGCGGTGACGAATTTCATGGTGACGAGCCTCGCAGTGACGAACTTCGTGGTGACGAGCCGAGGTGACGATACGCGCTGGCGCGACCTTGACCCCTTAACCGTTCCACATTCCACATTCCACGTTCGCTGAGCGGGTCCTAATCCCTCATCCCTCATCCCTCCGACCTCGTCCCTGCACTACTGGCGGGGAATGCGCGCGTCCCTGACCACCGTCTCCCAGCGCTCCAGCTCCGAGCGCACGAACGCGGCGAACTCCTCGCGGCTGGTGAGCGCGGGCTCGATGACGAGGTCGGCCAGGCGCTGCCGGACGTCGGGTGCCTGCATCGCCCGCGTCACATCGGCGTGGAGCTTGTCGAGCACGGGTGCGGGTGTGCCCGCGGGCGCACACATCCCGTACCACGGAGAGACCACGTAGCCCGGAATGCCCGACTCGATCATCGTCGGCACCTCCGGCATCGGCGTTACGCGCTTCTCGGAGGTGACGGCAAGCGGGCGCGCTTTGCCGGCAAGAATGTGGGTCAGGATGGACGGCACGTTCGCGATCATCGACGGGATCTGCCCGCCAACGAGATCGACCGCGGCCGGATTTCCGCCCTTGTAGGGAACGTGCACGATGTCGATGCTCGTGCGCAACTTCAAGAGCTCCATGGACATATGGGGCGAGGTTCCGACGCCGCCGGTGCCGTAGGAGAGCCTGCCTGGACGCGCCTTCGCGAAGGCGACGAACTCGGGGATCGATTTGATCGCCATCGACGGGTGCACCACGATGACGTTCGCGGTCATTGCGAGGCGCGAGACCATCGCGAAATCGTTGAGGCCGTCGTAGGAGAGCTTCTGGTAAACGGCCTGAGCGATTGCGTTCGAAGCGATATTGCATTGAAACACGGTGTAGCCGTCGGCGGGCGACTTGGCGACGTAGGCGGCGCCGACAGTGCCGCCCGCCCCGGTGCGGTTTTCGACGAAGACCTGCTGTCCCCATGCCCTGCTGAGCCGGTCGGCCGCGAGCCGCGCGACGAGGTCGGGGCCGTCTCCCACGGCAAAGGGGACGACGTAGCGCACCGGCTTTGCCGGGTAGGACTGCGAGTGCGCCGCGGCGGAAAGGCAGGTCGTCGCGGCGATTGCGATGATGAGCTTCACAGTGACGAATTTCATGGTGACGAGCCTCGCAGTGATGAGCTGACGCCGTGACGAACTTCGTGGTGACGAGTTTCACAGCTTCGCGGTGATAAAGCCAGTACGTAGACGCCGTCATGCCGGTGAAAACCGGTATCCAATGTCATCGCCTGGATCCCGGATGACGACCAGTCCTTCAACGTTCGACATGAGTCCATCTCGTCACCGCAACGCTCGTCACCGCAGCGCTCGTCACTGCAGCGCTCGTCACCGCGGAGCTCATCACCGCGGAGCTCATCAGCGCTCACTCGATCCTGATCCCGCTTTCCTTGCGGAAGCGAGTCCACCTTGCCAGGTCCTGTTGCAGCTCGCGTGTGAACGCCTCAGCGGAGTTGGGGACGACTTCGGCGCCGACTTTCTCGAACGCTTCGCGTGTGCGCGGCTGCGCAATGACGGCGTCGATGGCATTGCGCAGCTTCTGAATCGCTTCCTTCGGTGCTGCGGCCGGAATTCCGAGCGTGGTCCACGTCGAGTAGTCGTAGCCGCGGACCCCGGATTCGTCGATGGTCGGCACCTCTGGCAGGAGCTTCGTGCGCTGCGGAGTGGTCACCGCAAGCGCGCGCAGCTTGCCTGACTTGATGTGTTGTCCCGACGAGCTCACCTGGTCGAATGCCAGCTGAATGTGCCCGCTCAAGAGCGCGACCGACGTTTCGGCGCCGCCCTTGTACGGCACATGGGTGAATTTCACCTTTGCCATGAACTGGAACAGCTCGCCCATCAGGTGCCCGCCGGAACCTTGGCCCGCCGATCCCATCAGGAGTGCGCCTGGACGCGCCTTTGCAAGCGCGATGAGCTCCTTGACGGAATGCGCGGGCAGCGACGGGTGCACGCTCAGGGCGCTCGAGACGAGCGAAATGCGCGAGGTATACACGAAGTCGCGGAGCGGCTGGTACTCGATATCGTCGTGAAACACGGGCTGGGACACCAGCGTGCCGGGTGCGCCGAGCAGGATCGTGTATCCGTCGGGTGGCGATTTGGCGACCAGAGCGGTGCCGATTCTGCCTCCGGCGCCGCCGCGGTTCTCGACGATTACGGGCTGCCCCAGAACTTCCGAGAGTCCGGGAGCGATGATCCGCGCGTTGATGTCGATGTTTCCGCCGGGCGCGAACGGGACGATGATCCGGATCAGCTTGGATGGGTAGCTTTGGCAACAGGCAGTTGCGGGTACAAGCAGCAGGATACCGCCTATTGCGGACCAGAAGGGTTTTGCCATGCGGCGCTCCACCAAGGTGTTTGCAGAGCCTCTCGCCGCGGGAGTACCGCGGACGCTCGGCGTGAGGCGATCATAGCCGGTTATTTGCTGGCTCTCACCTCCCTGCCGTGGAGCGCTTGTACGGGACGCGCGTTCATCGGGTAGACCTTGGCGAAGCGCGCGACTTCGTCAGTCGAAATCGTTTCCGGGTGTTTCAGCACAAACCATGTGACGTTTTCGCTGCACGGAGGCGTTGTAAGCGATCCGGTGAACGTGTAATAGGCCGTGTCTTTGGGAAGCAAATCCGCGACATTGATCTTGACCGTGTCGACCACCGACTCGGTTTCCTTCTCTTTCGGCAAGTTGGCCCATAGCGTCTTGATGAACGGATTCTCCGCACCCGTCTTCAGGAGGACCGCAACCACTGCCAATTGCCCACCGGAGTCGCGGTGCACCAGGTGCGCGACCATGGCGTAGGGCTTGCCGTTGATCTTTTCCTCGCTGGGCTTGTGGAAGTGAAACTGCAGGAGCTCGTATTTCTTGCCACCGGCAGTTATAGAGCTGCCCGAGGCATAGTTGACCTGGATAGTATGTCCGTTGTCGATGATCTTGAGCGGTGACGGCTTGTAGTCGAACTCAATGGCCGGAAGGTCGGCTTTCTTTGCGGCATTGTCGTGGATGTCGATGGGAGACTGGTGTTTCCCCAGCGCGCAGGCGCCGAAGTCCTGCTCGAGCTTTGCCCACTTCGCGGGGCCAGTCGAGCCCGCGTAGCTCCAGTGTGGATGGTGGTCTTCGGCAGCGAACGACGCCTGGCTGAGCGTGAGCAGGGTGACAGCAGAAACAATCGCGAGGTTTACGGGTGTCGGAAGCATGTCAGTTCCTTCCTTTCAGAAAAATGAGGCAAGAGAAGCGGGCCAGCCGTTCAGGCCCGGTAGTCATGAGTCGAAGCCTGCTACGCAGACGACAGACCCCACAATTGGACCAAGGGGCATTATTCATCGCGATCGAAAATGCAATAATCGCAACGAATGAGACTGATCCTTTCGTGCGTAGTGGCGGGCCTTGTCTTCGTGACGAATGCGCTGGCGGCCGACTACGGGAGCAAGGGCGGAGCGGAGCCCGCGAACATCGACGAGATCGCCGGGCTCCTGCGACAGGACTCATATGACCTGGAGCTGCTCATCAGCTTCGGTACGTCCAGGGGCGGGTCGGCGGGCCACCTCGCCCTGGCTATCCGGGACCCGGACTCCAGCGACGACACGGTCTACTCGGCGAACTTCTACGCCGACCGGGCGCGCAAACACGAGAAGGGTTTCTATACCGACGATCTGATGATCAGGATCCCGAAGAAGGAATACCTGTTCAAGACATCGTCGTCGCTTGGTGACACCGCCTCGTTCGGACTCGATTTCGGCGAGATCTACAAGCGCTCCGTCATCGGTGTGCGCGTCTACGGCGTGCCGGCCGCCGAGAAGCAGGCGCTGGCGGCCTACTTTGCGCGCATCAACCACGACTATCGCGGGCGTGCCAGAAACACGGAGTACCACGACGGCGAGGTCAGGTACGACTACATACGGCTCAATTGCGCCAAGACGATCGGCTCGGCATTCAAGCATGGCGCCGGCTACAAGGACCTGGAGGTCACCAGCGCGAAGCTCCTCTCCGGGCGCAGAGTGGTGGCGGCCGCCACGGCCAATATCCCCGCCGAAATGGCGATGAAGCTCATCAAGGAGTGGAGCGCGCGGGGCTACGGCCTGGACGCCGTGCTCTACCGGAAGTACGCCGGCTCGACCTACGTCGATCTGCGGGAGGAGGGGAAAGTGGCGTTCAAGGACCTGCCCGACCGCTTCCCCTCGGTGCTGTCGCGCGACTTCCGCCGGGAACAGTACAAGGATTTCGACAACCTCTACGCCATGCACCTCCTCTACAACATAGGGAAGTACAGCGTCAGAGTGAACGACGAGTCCAGGCTGCTGCAGATCGGGAAGCGCAAGACTCCCATGATCTATTCCGAGGCCGTCGAGCTAGCCGCCGAGAGCGCGAAATCGGAGAGCGAGAACTTCCGCCTGCAGGCTGCGTTGCAGGGCAAGGGCGTCGCTATCGGGAGCTCGGCGGACGACACCCCGCTCGACCAATTCAAGGACGAGGGCAACAGGAAGACTGCACCCTAGGGATTGGCTGGGATCGACGTCCCGATGGGAAGACCCGTTCTTCAAGGCGAAGCTGTAGTGCGAATGACCTCGCTCAGTCCGGCTAACCCGGACGGCTCGCGTCGCGCCGGCTGTTACAGATGAGAACTGTCGAATAACCGAAGAGGTTGGCGGGAAGAGACGCGGTCACGTCGAGATTCGCCGCTGCCACGAACGCTTGCAGGTCGAGATCGGCCCGGTAGCGCAGCAGCCGGTAGACCGGCGAGAGGAGCGTGTCGAAGAGCTGCGCCACCGGACGCTGCGAGAGGAAGTGGTTCGCGACGACGATCATCGCCCCCGCCCGGCATACGCGCTCGATCTCCCTCATCGCGCGCACCGGATCCGGCAGTCCCGCCATCGCGAAGAGCACCACCGCCTTGTCAAAACTAGCATCAGGAAAGGTCAGGCGCTCGGCATCCATTTCAAGGAGCGCCGCGACGCACGAGAGGCGCCGGAGGCTGGCGCGCCGCGCCGCCTTCTCCAGCATCTCGCGCGAGATATCGATACCGGTTACGCACACGTCGGGTGGATATAGCGGGAGCGAAAGGCCGCTGCCCACGCCAACCTCGAGAATGCGGTCGCCGGCGTGGCAATCGAGCGCATCGATCGCGAGCCGCCGGCCGTGATGGAGACTCAGACCGAAGACGGTGTCGTAGAGCGGTGCGAACAGGCGGTAGCCGCGCCGGCTTGCGTCGGCGGTCACCTCGAGGTCATCCGTAGACCGGGGCGCGTCAAGACTCTCGATCTTGGAATTCATCCATGGAAACTAGCATGCGGCTCCTGGTCGTACAACCGTCACGCGCCAGAATTCATGGAAAGTTCACAAACGCCGGTCTGCGCAGTACTCGTCGAAAATTGCGTAGCGTTTCATCGCCACGCGCGGCAAAGATCCTCCGGACCCAGACGTCAAAATTCCAGCCCACCATTATTTGACCATCCGGCCATCGCCGAAACCGTGGTCCGTCCTGGGTTCTCTGCGCTTAACTCACAATTAACTCACGGCGCTGTCATTGAATTGACAAGACCAGCCGCTAGCGTAGGCAGAACCTATCTCAATAATAGGCGCGTGATGCGTTGTGGCCAGGACGGATCGTATGCGAGGCGCACGGCGCAGGCCATATGTCGATATGGTCAAGCCGGGCAACGATGCAGACGACCGTCCTGGCCACAACCCGAGTGGGACGGGGCGCTCTGGGCGCATCTCTTTGTCGGGAGCCCTCGCAATATCGACATATTGCTTCGGGCTCTCCTCCTCGAGCTGCATCCCACATCGCCTCCGTCGCACACGTGCCTATTATTGAGATAGGTTCTAGTTGATTCTGTTCGTGCCGCCCTGGTCCAGGCTCACTAGCGGCTTGAGCGAACAATAAACTCCGAACAACCTGGAACATAGGGGAGCTTTCATGAGAAGACTACCTGCTTTGGCAGTCCTCCTGGCGTGCGTGCTTGGTCTCTACACGCTGGTGATGGCCGACGATGAGAAGTCGAACGACCGCGACGATAGTGATTCCGACGGTGCGATCACCCTGGCGGTCTACGGCGACGCTCCCTACGGGTGCAAAGCGGGAGAATGCCCCAACGGGTTCAGCCCCGACACGCCAAACGGCCCGAATCCGGGCGATCCGCGGCAGATCCAGGCAACGCCGGCGTTCATCGACGCGGTCAACTCCGACCCCGACGTCCGCCTCGTGGTCCACGTCGGCGACATCCACTCGGGCAGCCAGTTCTGCACGCTTGCCTACAATCGCACGATCCAGAAGCTGTGGGAGCAGTACAAGGATCCGCTCGTGTACACGCCCGGCGACAACGAATGGGCCGATTGCCACAAGTCCGGCGAGGGCGGCAACGTCAAGGATGCGGGCGGCAATTTTGTCGATTACGCCAACGGCGATCCCGTCGCCAATCTCGCGCTGGTGCGCGCGATGTTCTTCCCGGTCGCCGGCCAAACGCTCGGGCAGCGGAACATGAGGGTGACCTCGCAGGCACTGGCGAACGACCCGGCGCATCCGACCGACGCGGAGTATGTCGAGAACGTGATGTGGAAGAGGGCGAGCGTGCTGTTCGTGACCCTGAACATTCCCGGCGGCTCGAACAACGACGACGACAACTGGTACGGCTTGCCGAAGACAGGAGCGCAGATCCAGGAGATCGCTCAGCGGACTGCGGCCAATCTACGCTGGCTCGATGCCGCCTTCGCCAAGGCGCAGGCCGATGGCGTCAAGGCGGTCGTCATCGTGGAGCAGGCCGACATGTGGGACCTCGACGGCAAGGCGCCGTCGCATATCGCAAATTACGAGGTATTCCTCGACAAGATCGCCGACAAGTCGAAGGCGTTCGGCAAGCCGGTCCTGCTCATCAATGGCGACTCGCACATGTACCGATCGGACAATCCGTTGAAGGAAAAGCAGCCCTGCGTCATCGAATCAGGCCCGAACGTCCTCGCGTGCAGCGACGACGCCTGGATTAACCATTCCAGCAAGGGTTACAACGTGACGAACTTCCACCGGCTGGTTGTGCATGGCAGCACCTTTCCGCTGGAGTATGTGCGCCTGAACGTCGACCCGCACAAGAACTTCAGCGCGGGCAGCAACGCCTTCGGCCCCTTCAGCTGGCAGCGCGTCATTCCATAGGCGGAAGGTTAAGGGGCTTTTCACGGCTAAAAACGATCAGCCTCGCCGCCGCAACGGCGGCGTGAATGGGGGAAGACGGCCGGGATCGAACGGGGCCAGGTCGAGAGTGTGTGCTGCGCCATCGACGATGAGCTCCGCCATGGCCTCTCCGGTTGCCGGCGCATTGAGGATGCCCCATACGTTGTGGCCGGTGGCGATGTAAGCGCCCTCGGCGCCCGGCACCGGGCCGATCAGCGGCACGTAGTCCCGCGTAATCGGCCGGAAGCACGCCTGTTTCGCGACGATCCGCTCCTGCCTGAACGCGGGCGACAGGCGCTCGCATAGCGAGCGCAGGCGCTCGATCGCATCCGGGTCCGGCGCGACCTCGGCCGGGTCGAGTGGCATCGGCGCCGGGCTACCAAAAGCGCAGACATGCGTGCTGCCGTCGGCGCGGGGAAACACTTCGACCGTGTGCTCGTCTCCAGACGCATCCCGGAATTCGAGAAAGAGCGCGTCGGCCGGCACGTCCGTGCCGGTGTCGTAGACGAGGCTCGGGCTTTGCTGTCCGAACACCTGGGGCAGCGGCGCCCAATCCGCAGCCAGTATCGACCAGGGCCCCATCGCGATGACGACAGCGTCTGCCTCGACAGCCGAACCGTCGACCTGGAGCCCCATCACGATCGACTCGCCGCGCAGGCGTGCCAGACCGGTGACCCGTCCCGGTCGCACCTGCGCGCCGTGTCGCTGCGCCGCCCGCATGATCGCCGTAGTGAACTTGCGCGGATTGACGCTCGCCGTCGTGTCAGTCGTCCCCAGTCGCTGCGTGATGAGCGTGCCGGTGGCAAGCCAATCGAACGCTGAGGGCTCGTTTCTGCGCGCGCTGCCGTCAGGAACCACGAAGCCGCCATACGCGGTCATCTTGCGATAGGCCCAATCGTCGTCTATCGAAGCGGCAAGCTCGGCATGCAGCGCGAAGCTGCGGCGCGCCAGGGCGTCGAGCGGACTGCCGGCGCACCAGTCGAGCGCCAGAAAGCCGCCCGCCTTGCCGGATGCCGCGCCGGCGACCTCCGTGCGCTCGACGACGACGACCTCGACGCCGCGCCGGGCCAGGAAATAGGCGGTGCAGGCGCCGATCACGCCGCCGCCGGAAATCAGGACACGCATCGCGCTACTCCAATCGACGCCGAGCTTGTATGCTAAACGTAAAAGGCCGTATCGGAGAAACCACAATGATCGGCCCTTCCCGCCGTAGTACGCTCCGCGCGCAATGAATCACGGCCCCGTGCTGAAATCTGGGCTTGAAGTGGTAAGGTCCGCGGTCGCAGGAGATCGAGTCGCCACTCGAAGCATATCGGCAAGGCAAAACGTGACATGAGCGAAGGCCCATTGTTCGATCCGCGGGATTTCATCATCCCCGATGGCGTTGCCCACGTCTGCGCCGGCGGCGAAAGCGCGTGTCTGCATCGCCACGCTGCCGCGTTTTCCCGCTATCTCCGTGACAAGAGCTCCGGTATGGCCGGCAGGGTCGCGCAAGAAGCGGAGATTGCCCGCGCCCGTGCCGGTATCGCCCGCTGCTGGGGAGTGGACGCAGCATCGATTGGATTTGTCGGCAACGTCGCCGAGGGTGTGTCTATTGTCGCGGAAAGTCTCGACTGGCGTGACGGAGACAATCTCGTTGTCGCTGCCAACGAGTACCCGTCCGTCGTGGGACCGTTCCTGATGCGCCGCCGTCCGGGGGTGACCTTGCGACAGGCAAGAGGAACCGGGCCCGACCGCTTCGCCAAATGTGTCGATGCCCGCTCGCGGATCATCGGTGTAAGTCACGTTTCGTACCTGACCGGAGAACGCCATGATCTTTCGGCGCTCCGGGCGCTCGCGGACAGGACTGGAGCGTTGCTGGTCGTGGATTTCACCCAGGCGGCCGGTTATCTGCCACTCGAGGCATCGATCGCGGACTTCGCATTCTCGGCCTGCTACAAATGGCTGCTCGGCGTCACTGGCGTTGCCGTCGCCTACTGGAACAGGGCACGCCAGCCGGGGTGGGCGCCCGCTTCCGCGGGCTGGTACTCCTTCGAGCCTGGATCCCGCAGCTATGACAACCCGCCGCCGCTGCGGGACGACGCATTACGCTTCACCCGCGGCAATCCCGCGCACGCTTCGATCTACGTGCTCGCGGATGCGCTGGACTATCTGGCCGCCTACGACGTGCGCGACGTTCAGGCGCACGTCCAGGGCATGACGACGGCGATGCTGGAGCGACTGGAAGCCCTGCGGGTTCCGACGCTTACGCCAGCCGATCCGGCGCGGCATGGCGCCAGTGTTTGCGTTTCATCGCCGCGGGCGCAGGTGATCGTGGATGCGATGGCGCGGCGCGGGGTGCTGGCGTGGAACGGACAGGGACGCATTCGTTTCAGCTTCCACGGCTACAACTCGCTCCGGGACGTCGATCAAGCCATTGGCGCGTTGAGCGCGGAATGGGCTTGATCACCGCGCGACTTTGCTGTCGAAACAGCGATTCTGAGGCTGCAGAGAGCTTTACCAGGGGAGCACCGTCCGCCGCGAAAGCGATGACGTAACGGATGATCAGACCCGCACTCTCGCAAGCATGCGCGCTAGGTTTCCGTGCTGGCGAACGCCTTCAGCGCCGTGCGCAGCAGTTCACGCGCGTCGCCGCTGCCATCCAGCGCGCGCAGCGTGCGTCGCTTGATCTTCCAGCCCTGCGCGGTTCGCTTGAGCTCCCAGCGGTTGGCACCGACCCGGTGGACGCGATAGCCGCGTGAGGTCCCGTGGCCGGGAACCGCGACCGGCTTCGCGCCGGGGTGCGGCGTCAGGATCTGCAGGTAGGACACGACCACCGCGTCATCGCCGTTTATGGTGACGTGCGGCAGGCCGGCAAAGTGCGCGAGACCGCCGGCTATCGCCGCCTGGTGTTCGGCCGTGCGCGAGATGGCCGCCACCGCTTAGTTGCCGTTTGCGGCCTTGCCCCCGCCGAGGTCGATCGCACCGTCCTCCAGATAGACCGCTCGCGTGTGGTAATCGGCGCCGGTATCGGCGCTCGGTGGATGGCTGGCGATCAGGTTGTAGATTTCCAGCCGGTCTTCGACCATGCGCAGGCGGGATTCGAGAGCGGATTCGGTCCTTTCTGGCATCACGGGCTCCTCCGGATATGCGGCTTGCGACACTGTGATGTCGCGGGGTGACTATAATGGCCTGGAAAACACGAATGTACGACTTTCCCACCTCACGGACAGCCCCATACCATGGATACCGCCACCCCGGTCAGCACTGCAGTCACCGATCTCGAACCCAAGCCGGACACCGCCGGCGGACTCTCGTTCGTCGACAAGCGCACGCTGCCGCGCGGGATGCGCGACTACCTTTCATTGCAGGATTTTATCGACCACGCCCGTAGAGTCCTCCCGCGCCCCGTTTATGGTTATGTCACCGGCGGCGTGGAGGACGGCATGTCGCTGCGCGGCAACCGCAATGTGTTCGAGGAAATCGGTTTCGTGCCCAAGTCGCTGGTGGACACCACTCAACGCACTATGAAAACCGAGCTCTTCGGCCATACCTACAGCGCGCCTTTCGGCTTTGCGCCGATGGGCGGCACGTCGATCGCAACGTACCAGGGCGACTTCGTGCTCGCGCGCGCGGCGGCGGCGGCGAATCTACCGATGATGATGAGCGGCGCCTCGCTGAAGAGGATGGAGGAGGTGAGGGCCGCGGGCAGGACCGTGATGTTCCAGGCCTACCTGCCCGGCGACGAAGATCGCATTACCGAGACCTTCGAGCGCGCCGCGAAAGCGGGCTTCGAAACCATCGCGGTCACCGTGGATGTGCAAGTCGCCGGCAACCGCGAGAACAACGTGCGCGCCGGCTACAACAACCCGCTGCGCCCGACGCCGCGGCTTGCGTGGGACTGCATGGTCAGGCCGAAATGGCTGTTCGGCATGTTCCTGAAAACGCTCATCAAGGATGGCATGCCCCACGTCGAAAACATGGGGCCACGCGTGCCGCTGATCTCGAAGACCGCCTTGCGCGGCTACGGCCGGCGCGACCGGCTCACCTGGAAGCACGTCGCGCACATGCGCAGGATCTGGAAAGGCAATCTGCTGCTCAAGGGCGTGCTGCACAAGGACGTGGTGCGCATGGCGCGCGAGCACGGGCTCGACGGAATCATGGTTTCCAACCATGGCGGCAGGCAACTCGACGGCACCGTGTCGCCGTTGCGCGTGCTGCCGGGCCTGCGTCAGGCGGCCGGCGGCATGAAGCTGATCATGGACAGCGGCTTCCGGCGCGGCACCGACGTTCTGAAAGCCCTCGCCCTTGGCGCGGATTTCTGCTTCATCGGCCGCCCGTTTCTGTGCGCGGCGGCCGTCGCCGGCCAGCCCGGCGTCGAGCACGCCGTCAGGCTGCTGATCGACGAAATCGACCGGGATATGGCGATGCTGGGAATCAACACGATCAAGGAAATGAACAAGGATTTCCTGATGCCAGCCACCGGGGCGGGGTTCTTGCAGGATTAGGCAAGAGCCGGGTCACCGACCCATCGTACGTTTTCAGGCGAGGCCCAGCTTCGGCAGGACCTGAGTTTGCCAGCGCTCGAGTGTGCGCAGGATCGCTGCGTTGGGAACGAGCCCGTTGAACGTCCAGCAGAAGATCCATTCGACCGGCAGGCGCTTCAACATCGATTCAAATCGTCTGCACACGGTATCGACCGTCCCGACGAGTACGTAGCCCAGGTCGATCATGTCCTGGGGAGTCGGGATCGCCCCGGTATCAGGATCGATCATGCCGCGCCGGAACCCGAACGGTTCGAACCACTCCTGGCCCATGAAGCGGCTCGATTGCTGCCAGAGATGATCGGCTTCGGCATCGCTGTCGGCGATCACGATATCGCGCAGGAACGCCACGCCATCGCCCACGCGACGGCCGGACTCGCGCGCGTAGAGCTCGGAGAGGCGAGTCTCGTGCTTGGCGTGCATGGGCGGTAGCACCGCGGTGACTCCCTCCCTGGCGCACCAGCGAATGCTGCTTTCCGACGAAGCGAAGGGCTGGAACAGCGGCGGGTGCGGCTTTTGCATGGGTTTGGGTACCACGCCGATCTCGCGCACGATACCGTCGACGATGCCCTTGCCATACTTGCTCGAGGCCTCGACGGTCCACGGCGTCCCCTCGACGGGGATGCGCCACAGCTTGCCTTCCCATCGCAGCATGTCCTGCGTCCAGCACTGCTTGATGATGCGGAAGTTCTCCTCGAAGGCGGCGCGGTTGGCCGCATCGACGGCATCATGCTGGTGAGGCGCCACGCCATGCACACCGTGAGTGTGCTGCGCCATGACGTCCACCCACCTCCGCTGGTAACCACGAGCGAAGCCGGCATTCGCACGGCCGCCCGTCATGTGATCGAGCATGGCGATGTCCTCCGCGATGCGCAGGGGGTTATCGGCCGGCAGCACGATGCCAAGCTGCCCCACTCGAATACGCCTGGTCTGCATTCCGACGAACAAGTCGAGCATCACTGGATTGTTGGACAGCTCGATGCCTTCGATATGGAAGTGATGCTCGGTGAAATTGATCGAGTCATAGCCCAGCTCGTCGGCGAGGCGCGCCTGCTCGCTCACCTCTTGAAGCATGCGTCCATAGAGATCGCCGCGCAGGCCGGCCATGCCAGCCTGGATGTCGGCACGGCTTCCCACGGAGGGCAGGTAGAACAACGAGGTCTTCATGCGAGTACCACTACGGTCGAGAGAAGATGAGTGAGCTTACCGCACTTCACGCGCGTCACGAGGTGGTTCGCACCGCCGAAGCGATAGGCAAAAGCGGCGCCGTAGTGATCCTCGTCGATCGAGCGGCCGGCCTCGGCGGCAGCCTCCTTCATTGGCGATCACCCTCATCAGGCCGATCCCGGCTGCGATGGTGCGCGGCATGGGAATCGACCCTCCGGCGCCTAGCCCGCTTTGCCGCCCTTCAGCAGATCGACGAGCGGGTTGGGCGACGGTGGCGCGATCCGCCGTAATGTGTTGGTGTCACGGTGGTTGAAGGGCGGCGTGCTGCCCCGCACCGCCAGATCGGTGCGTGTCACATAGGTCCAGCTGCCGTCACCGTTGAACGTGATGTCGATGCGGTAATAGTCGGTGCGAAATGCCTCTTCGAGGAAGGTGGTCGAGCAAATTCCAAAGCGTGTGTCGCCGCGCCGCGCCTCCACCGAAATGCGCTCGTCGTCCGGCTTCGCCGTTCCGCCCGCCAGCACCACTTGCCCGCGCGGAATGGCGATGGTCTGCATGATCAGCCCGGTAGCCGGTTCCCACAGCCAATAACCGACCTGATCGTGGAAGGTAGTGGCTTCCTCCGGCGTGTTGATATGGATGTGGTAGCGCAGCCCGTAAAGGAGCTGGGGGCCGTTGGGCTGCGGATCGATCGGCTCCATCCGGATATGTTCCCGGTAGATGCGCCGTTGAGGGCCTTCCGCCTTGGGGCTGATGTCCACTCCCTGATCGGACTCCCATACGCCCGCCAGGCGACGCAGTGGGCCCAGATTGGCGAGCGTGTCCGGCGAGATATTGTCGGGTTCAGTAAAGATGTCGTCGGGGATGTTTGGCATGTGTGTCCTGTGTGCTGTCAAGTCGCCGGAAATTGCCGTTCGTGTCGGAGGTCTCCACATGAATCATAGCGCGAGGCTGAGCACGGCACTGGTCGGCCTTACGATTGACCGCCTGCAGGGCCAGCGATACAGTAGCCGTGCACATTTCTCAAAGAGCCGAGCCGGTTCAAAGCAGGCAAACTCCACGGTCGCGTCACGAGAAGAAATTAACCGTCCGAATGCATGGCAAGAGCCAAGACCTGGCTCCGGTCAGCGCAACAAAGTACAGGGGGATGGGATGCTCAAGTATTCCGACTTAGGCACGGGCAGGCAGCTCAACCAGATCGTTATGGCTGGAAGTCACGACGCGGGAGTCACCGAGGGTGGCGGCAACGTGCAGACCCAGAATATGGACATCTACCTGCAGGCAAACGCCGGTGTGCGCTTGTTCGATATCCGCATCGCTGCGGTTGCGCAAAAGGATCAAGGGCTCGGCAAGCAGGCTCAACTCAAGGCCTACCATTCCGCGATCAAGTTCAAGAGCGAGGGGAGCCGGCACCTCACGGATCTCGGGAAGCAAACCGACGTAAAGATGGCCAAGCTTGCGGGGGGTGAGTGGGGCGAGGCGCTGACGAAAATGCTCTCGGATGCAAGAAGGTTTGTCCAGGATAATCCGGATGAATTCCTGATCCTCAAGTTCGACAAGTGCACAAACTGGACGGCGATCGCAGAGGCCTGCGTCAGGTTTCTCGGTAATTCGATCTACTCCAAGGCTGGTAACCTGAACACCAAAAAGATCCGCGACCTGGGTGGATCGGTCATCGTGCTGTTCGGTCAAGCCGGCGTGGCCGAGGCCAAGTATCCCGCGAGCATGGGAATCCTCGGCTTCAGGAACCTCGCCAGCGGCGGCACTTACGACCCGGACTTCAATGGCCTGCAATACCTGGGCAAAGGCGGAACGAGCGTCGCGAGGCCCTTTTTCAAGATCTCGCAGAACAAGGCAAACCAAGCGAAGCTCATGAAAAAGGGTGGCGATGCCGATCCTAACGTCATGGGAATGATGTACTGGACGACCACTGGTATCTTCGAAAACATCAAGAAGCGCAACGACACGATGTGGACGGAGAACAAGCAGTCTGCGCTGAAAAAGCTCTGGTCAAACGGTCTTGCGGAATCCATCGAGTCCCGCCTCGCGAAAAACATCGATCCGACAACTGACTCGGCCGGTGGCATGTTGAAGACGTTCATGCCCAATTTCGTCATGATCGATTTCTCCGATGCGGAGAAGTGCAAGACGATCTATGATTTGAACAGCGTTGCGGCCACTTCGCTTACGGCCGCATGGAAGAACGCCACCGCCGCCTAAAGTAGAGGCGGCAGTCGCAGGGGGCAGTGCAACACTGCTCCCATTTTTCATGAACGACGAACGGGTATTGGAGAGGAGCCCGCTGGTGCTGGACCGGCGGGCGCGCGAGCGCTACTTCGAGGACGGCTTCCTGGTCGTGCCGGGCTACGTTGGCGCGGCGTGGCTCGACCGGCTCCGGGCGGTGGTCGCCGCCAAGGTCGAGGAGTCGCGCGCACTCACGGCGTCGGATGATCAGTTCGACCTGGCACCGGATCACTCCGCCGAAAAGCCGAACATCCGCCGCCTGCGCAAGGCCGTCGATCAGCATCCCGAGTTGTGGGCGTTCGCGCAGGATCCGGCTGTGGTCGATCTCGTCGCGGACGTGCTCGGCCCGGACCTGCGTTTCCACAGTTCGAAGTTGAACTTCAAGTGGTCGGATGGGGGGGACGCGGTGCGCTGGCACCAGGACATCCAGGCGTGGCCGCACACGAGCTTCAGCGTGCTCACCTTCGGCGTCTACCTCGACGACACCGGCCCGGAGCAGGGCCCGCTCACCGCGCTGGCCGGCACGCACCGCGGGCCGCTTTACGACCAGTTCGACGACGCCGGCCGCTGGACCGGAGCGCTTTCAGAGCGCGACGCCGCGACGCTGCCCGTCGACCGGCTAGCCGAGATGTGCGGGCCGGCCGGCACGGTCGTGCTGATCCACTGCCGCGTGGTGCACGGGTCGGCCGCCAACTACTCGCCGCGCCTCCGGCCGCTGCTCCTCAATGTGTACTCTGCGGCCGACACGCTGCCGATCACGCCGGCGCCGTCGCCCACGAAGCGGACAGGCGTGCTGGTGCGAGGCGAGGAGCCCTTGCACGTCCACATGGAGCCATATCCGGCCCGCCTGCCGCCGCGCTGGGACCAGGTCGGCTATCGCTCGATCTTCGCCGCCCAGACTGCAAGTGATGAAGTGACGAAGTGACGGCTGATGAAGTGACGACTGACGACTCGATACGTGACGAAGTGACGCATTACTTCGTCACCTCGTCACTTGCGAAGCGTCGTCACTAGCGCAGCGTCGTCACCAGCGGAGCGTCGTCACCAGCGCAGCGTCGTCACTTCATTTCTTCGATGGGCGCGGCGTATCGTCGGCGGATTCGATCGAGCCACTCCTCCTATCCGAGCCGACGTTCGAGCAGGCTCAATACCACGCGCGTCACCGCGCGCACGCCAATTGCGATCGCCCGCTCGTTGCACTGGTAGTCGGCGCGGTGGATCGCCGTGTCGACGCCCTCGACGCGCGAGCCGATCCGCAGGTGCGCCGCCGGCACGCGTTCGGCGAACCATGCGAAATCCTCGCTCCCCATCGTCGGCTCGCCGATGTTGACCACCTTGTCGGCGCCCACCACCTCGCGCGCCGCTTCGACCATGCGCGCGACGACTCGCGGGTCGTTCCGCATGACCGGCGTCTGCCTCACCCAGTCGATGTCGTGTTCGAGCCGCAGGCTCGCCGCAACGCCCGCTACCACGCGCCGAAGCGCCTCTTCCACGCGCTGTTCCGCCGCTGCGTCGCGCGTGCGCGCCGTGCCCTTGATGGTGACCCGGTCCGCGATGACGTTGCGCGCCGTGCCGCCGGCGATCTGCCCGATGGTCAGGACCGCCGGCACCGTCGGTGCGATTTCGCGGCTGACTATCGTCTGGAGCTGCGTTACGAGCTGCGCCGCGCCCACGATCGCATCGACGCCGGTATGCGGATGGGCCGCGTGCCCGGTCTGGCCTCGGAGCACGATGTCGAACGCGGCGGAAGAAGCGTGGCCCGTGCCCTCGGCGTATCCCAGCAGCCCCGTCTCTATCCGCGGCGTGTTGTGAAAGCCGATGATCGCGTCCATCGCGGGGTCATCGAGCACCCCGTCGGCAATCATCGCGGCGGCGCCGGAGAGCGTCTCCTCTGCGGGCTGGAAGATGAGCTTCACCCGGCCCGGCAGCGCGGCGCGCGCGCCCGCAAGCACGTGAGCCACGCCGAGCGCGATGGTGGTGTGCACGTCGTGGCCGCAAGCGTGCATCTTTCCGGGCACGCGCGAAGCGAACGGCACGCCGCTCGCTTCCTCGATCGGCAGCGCGTCCATGTCGGCGCGCACGCCCACTGTCGGCCCGGCCGTGCCGCCCTCGATCATGGCTACGACGCCGGTCTTGCCGACGCCCGTCCGGTACGGGATGTCCAGCGCGGAGAGGTAGCGTGAAACGGCATGCGCCGTTTCGTGCTCCTCGAATGCGAGCTCGGGATGCTCGTGGATGCGCCGGCGCAGCGCGATCAGGTCGGGCTCGATGCGAGCGACGACAGATTCGATCTCGTGGCTGGTCAGCATGAGGCGAACGTGGAACGTGGAATGTGGAGGGATAAGACCGGTTATGGGTCATGCGTCATGAGTCATGCGCATCCGATCACCCTTTGGACGCCTCACCTGGGACGCTTCATCTGGGGCGCTGGCTCGAGGCGTGTAAGCGCCGCCGCGCCGAAAGTGTATAGCGCGCCCGACAGCGTATGCTCTTCGGTTGCCATTCGGCGTGCCACTGCACGCCTTTGGTCTATCCGCGGTCGGCAGCCCCCAGGACTTTGCCCGCATCACCTGAGCAAAGCCCTGGGACTCTGCCCGAATCATTTGAGCACGTTGCTCGCTTCCGCTTCGTCGATGTACCGCTGCACGTCTTCGGCAAGAAGGAAGCCATCTTTCTGGAGCTTGTCGGCCGCCTTCGCGACTTCCTTCACGTAGCCAGCGTGATTCTTGTAGCGCTCCTCGAGCGATTTGCGCGGGTCGCCGATGGCCTCGCGCTGGGACTTCGTCGTCTGGAAGGGGATGTACTGGCCATTCGCTTCACAGCCGTCGTTGCCTCCGGTTGCGGCCGCCCGCAACGCCCAACCGGTCGTGGTGGCAATCGGCGCTTCGACTCCCGGCAGGCGCACGCCGGCGATTTCATTGCCGTCCTTGTCCACCCTCGAGACAAAGATTGGATAGGCCGGCCGTCCTGCAACCGACGGCGGATAGTTGGACAGGATGCCGTTATCGAAATCCGGCCCGAAGTCGAGGAAGTAGCGGGTCGTGATCACACCCGTGTAAAGCACGCCCGGAATATTCGGCCAGCCAAGCTCCTGTTGCGGAACGATTCCCACCTGTGAACCGGGGACCGTCACTGCAAACACCCTATCGCCGCCTTCCGGTATCCGGCTTTTCGGTGGCTTCGCTCCGTCGCTCACCCATCGGTCGAGCGCGAGCAGGAGCGCGCGATGAGCGCGATAGGGGCTGACCGGATTGAGAAACTGCTGGCACGTCGATTTAGTGGTTGCGTCGCCGACACCATGCGACAGCCCGGACATCAGGTAGTAGCGCGCGTCGTCCGGATCCTTGAGATCGTTGCCGCGCGTGTCGGTATGCAGCAGCGAACCGGCCTTGACCCAGTACTCGTTGGCGGTATTGACTTCGAAGCGCTTGGGGCAGGTATTGGTTGCCGTGCAGCGCGCATCGCGGCCGTCGGTCTTGCCGCTCAGGTTATCGGTCAGCGTCTCGTGGGCGAACGGAAACACGCCTTCCGGATACAGGTGATTCTGCCGGTTGCGCTCCGTTCTGCCGGGCTGCGCGAACCGATAATTGATCTGATCGCCGCTGCCGCCGCCGGTATGGCTCAGTATGCCGTCCAGAACGCGCTGGCCGTTTTCGTCCTCATTGAAGCCGAGATGCACGAAGTCATTCAACGTGCGTGACGGCTGCGAAATGGAGTAGCTGAAGGTATGCACCACATCGCCGGCGAGCGGATTGCCCTGAGCCGCCGTGCCGTGCCGCAGGAACGAAACGAAATCGCGTGTCGCGGCCAGACCGATTCCCGTTACCACGGGATTCTTCGCCGTGTATGTGAATTCGTAGATCGAGCTTCGCTGGAATGGCGTTCCGGCCGGCAACAGCCGGATCGCGGTCCTGGTTGCGTCCGTGTACGCCCAGCCGCTCGCTGGTACGACCACTGGCGTGTCGTTCAGGAGCGCGCGCGCCGTGAGCACTGCATTATCCGGCGTTGCCGCCGCATATGTCAGCGCGAAAGTCATCCTTGCCCCCGCGCCGGCGCTGTCGTTCACCAGGTATTCGTACGAGGGCCCGGTGATGTCGGTGCTGGGCGATCCCGGCGGGAAATGCGCCGTGGGAAGCGAGATCGTCATCCCGCCGCCGGTGGCGGAACCCGGGGTGGCGCCCACGTCCCATCCATTGCCGACCACGGTGTAACCCTGTTTCATGACGAACCCGGTACCGGCATCCGCGGCGGTACTCGGATCGTTGGTCAGCGGCGGATTGTCGAGCGAGAACTCATTGAGCCTGGCGAGGCGCAATTCTCCGCGGTTGTTCATATCAAGCAGCACTCTGTGATTGCCGTTCCCAAGGCTGATCGGCTTCAGAATGAAGATATCCATCGAATACTGGACCTTCCCGCTGGCGTTGCGCGGCGCGAGCGAGATGTCGGTGATGACCTCGTTGCGCCGGTCGAGGGGGTCGAGCTCGCCGAAGGCCGTGCCGCGCAACTTCTCGTATTGACCTGCAGAGCCGAATGACAATCCGCCGAACGTGGCCGATTGTCCGGAGCAGAACGTAGGTGACTGCGACCGGGAGCAGTCGATGACGATGCTCGTAATGCGCGCTTCGGCGGCCGGTGCGGCGAACAGCACGGCAACCAGCGATGAAGCGACGGTGATCCCGAAGCGAGTGCTGGGAGACAAACCGGAAAAGCGCCTCATAGAGTGACTCCTTTGCAAGAGCAGCTGATTCTCGATTCTCTTTTTCGATCTGCGGGAGGAAGAGCGGAGCGGCAACGGCCTTTCCAGGCCACGCTGTTGCCTGAGGGATGCTAGACCCCTCGTTTCGCAAGGTCAATCACTCACGTCCAAATGGTGTAGAACGAGATGAGTGATGAGTGATTTTCCCGCGGTGCAAAAATGTCTTCCCTCGTTACGTGTTCACGCTGGCGGCCGCTGCGCGTCGCGCCGCACGCGCACGCGCCGCGGCGCCGAAGGCAGCGTAGAGCGCCCCCGACAGCGTATGCTCTTCGGGTTGCCATTCCGCGTGCCATTGCACGCCGACGATGAACTGCATCGCGTCGTCGTAGCGCAGGCCTTCGACCACGCCGTCCGGGGACATCGCCTCCACGACCAGGCCCGCGCCCAGGCGATCCACGCCCTGCCCGTGCAACGAGTTGACCATCATCTCGTCCCGCCCAACCAGCGACTGGAACATTCCGCCCGGGGTCAGTCTCACCATGTGCTTCAGCCGGTAAATCTCTTCCTGGGTGACATCCTCGCTGCGTGGCATGCGGTGGTCGTTCTTTCCGGGGAGCTCGTGGATGCGGTAATGCAGCGAGCCGCCCAGTGCGACGTTGATCTCCTGGACGCCGCGACAGATGCCGAACACCGGCACGCGCTCGGCAATGCAGGCACGCACCAGGGGCAGGACCAGCGCGTCGCGGGCCGGATCGACGGGCTCATCGGGCGGAAACGCCGGCGCGTTGTAGTGATGCGGCTCGACGTTCGCCAGCCCGCCGGTCAGCAGGAACCCATCCATGCGAGACACGAGCTCGACCGCGTCCATCGCCCCGCCCACGGGCGGCATCAGCACGGGGATGCAATCCACCATCTTCAACAGCGACTGGACGTAGCGCTCGGCGGTGGAGTACACCGGCTGCCGCTGCCGCCGGTCGTCCGGCTGCCGGGAGTTGGCGGAGACGCAAATCAGGGGGCGCGGTGCAGTCGTCATTGCAAAGTAGAGTCAAACGCAGCTTTTCCCGGCACTGAAATCTTACACCGACCCTGCTGTCTAGAAGGAGGAAGGCGGAAGGAGTAAGGCGAAAGGAGGAAGTCCCGCGCTGCGGGCACGGATGACCGATCATGGATCACTTTCAAATGTGGCAAGGCGTCGGTACCGGGCACCCCACTGTTTGGAAACGGCAAGCACCCATCCTGTATAGAAGTGCTCCGTGAGCCCAGGGCGTATCCTTGGGACTCGGTTCGAGGCGTGCAAGCGGATTCCAACGAAGATCGAGGAGGATCGTATGAAGAGACTGGTGTCTATCGTTGCCCTCGCGCTGATCGCGGTTACCGGTGCATGGGCGCAAAAATTTCCCACGCGGCCGCTGATGATGATCGTGCCCTATCCGCCCGGTGGTCTGACCGATGCCGTGGGCCGGGTGCTGGCGGAGGGAATGCAGGGGTCGCTGAGTCAGAACGTCGTAATCGAGAACGTGGGCGGCGCAAACGGCTCCATCGGCTCGGCACGCGTGGTACGAGCCGCGCCGGACGGCTATACGGTGCTCCTGGGAATCTGGAATACGCAGGTCTCCATTGCCAAGCTCATGAAGCTGGATTACGACCCGGTCGGAGACCTCGCGCCGATTGCCTTCCTGACGGATGCGCCGATGTTGCTCACGCTCCACAAGAGCGTGCCGGCGAACAGCTACAAGGAGCTGATCGCCTGGCTGAGGGCCAACCCGGACAAGCTTTCTTCGGGCAGCGCCGGCATCGGCAGTCCGCCCCACCTTCTCGATGAGCTGGTGCGAAAGCAGACGAACACGCGCTTCGAGACGGTCCACTATCGCGGCGCCGGGCCGATCATGCAGGACCTTTTGGGCGGGCAGATACAAATGGGATTCCTCAATCCAGCCACTGCCGCGCCGCACGTGCGCTCCGGCACGATCAAAGCTCTCGGCGTGACGAGCGCCCAACACCTGAAAATCCTGCCCGAGGTGCCAACCATGGCGGAGGCGGGATATCAGGGAGGCATGGAGTTCTCACTCTGGTCGGCGCTGTACGCCCCGAAGGGGACGTCAAGGGAGATCATCAATGTCCTCAACCGTGCGGTGACCGCTTCCCTCGCCAGTCCGAAGGTTCGGGAAAGACTCGAGACTCAGGGGATGGAGATCGCCACGCGCGAGAAGCAGACTCCCGAAGGACTCGCCGCCATTCAGCAGGCGGAAATCAAGAAGTGGTGGCCGGTTATCGATGCGGCTGGAATCAAGCCGGAATAACGGCGGGGCCATTGATACCTAACGACGCAATCGGTTGCGGCGCCCGAGCGCGCGCGCTTTCGGGCACGCGTCATCGCGAGCGCTATGCATTGTTCGCCTCGGCGGTACTCGCCGCCGGGCCAACGCTCGGCCAGGATTATCCGGTCAGGCCGGTGCGCATCGTCACCTCGCCGGCGGGCGGCGGCAACGACCTGCCGTCCCGGTTGATCGCTCGCGGCATCTCGGGGCCGCTCGGCCAGCAGGTGATCGTCGATAACCGGCCCGCGATCCTGGCTCCTGAGATCGTGGCGAGGGCGGCGCCCGACGGCTACACGGTGCTCGTTGCTGGGAGCACCCACTGGGTCGGGCCATTCATCGAGAAGGTCTCGTACGATCCGCTGAAGGATTTCGTGCCGGTGGCGCTGGTCGCCCGCGCGCCAGTGCTGCTGGTGGTGCATCCGTCGATGCCGATCAAGTCCGTGAAGCAATTGATCGATCTCGCGAAAGCTCGCCCCGGCGTGCTCAATTCGTCGGTCGGCGCGCCCGGCAGCTCCAACTACCTCGGCGCGGTGCTGTTCGACTACCTCGCCCACGTGAATATCACGCGCATCCCGTACAAGGGCGCCGCGCCGGCGATGACGGCGCTCATGAGCGGGGAAGTGCAGGTGATGTTTCCGTCCGCTGGCGCCGCGACGCCGCACGTGCAGTCGGGGCGCCTGCGTGCGCTCGCAGTGGGCAGCGCGAAGCCGTCACCGCTCGCGCCCGGCCTGCAGACCATCGCCGCCCTAGGCGTCCCGGGCTACGACTCCGATGCGCTCTCCGCCGTATTCGCTCCCGCCGGCACGCCGCCGGCGATCGTCGCGCGCCTCAACCAGGAGATCACGCGCTACCTGCAGTTGGCGGAGACGAAGCCGCTCTTCCTCAAGGCGGGCATTGAGGCCGCGTCCAGCGCGCCCGAGGAGCTGCTCGCGATGATCAAGGCGGAGATGTCCACCTACGGCAAGGTGCTGAAGGCGGCGGGGGTGAGCCCGCGGTAGTCGCGCATTCCAACGCCATCGGCAAAGGCGCTACAATCGGTGTCCCTTCGCGGCCGATCCTGGAGGACCGACCATGATACGCACGCTGCTGTTGACCATGCCGCTCTTGCTGCTGGCGCCTGGAACAAGTTGGGCGCAGGCTTATCCGCCGAACGAGGCCGGCGTCACCATGGGACACTGGCATCTCAACTCGAAGGACGTTGAGGCCAACAAGAAGATTTTCGTCGCCATGGGCGGCACCGCGATCAAGCCGGGCGATTTCGAAATCGTGCGCTTCCCCGGTGTCGCCGTGTATCTGCATCAGCGTCCGGGCGCCGCGCCGGCGACCGGCGGCACCGTCGGCTCGGTGGTGAACCACGTCGGTTTCATCGTGCAGAACGTGCAGGACTCGGTCGCGAAGTGGAAGGCTGCCGGCGTGCCGGTGCTGCCGGGCAACAACAATCGGCTCGATCAGGCGTACGTCGTCACCCCGGACGGCTTGCGCATCGAGATTCTCGAGGACAAAACGCAGGGCGTGCCGATCCGCCACGAGCACGTGCACCTGTTTATGCCCGAAACCGAGCTCGCGCGAGCGCAGGCGTGGTATGCGCAGACCTTCGGCGCGAAGCCGTCGGAGCGCAACAAGGCGCCGGTCGCGGACATCCCCGGCGTGCAGATGCGCTTCGCCAAGACTGACACGCCGACCGTCACGACCAAAGGGCGTGTGCTCGATCACTTCGGCTTCGATGTCACGGACCTGCGCGCGTTCCTGAAGAAGCTCGAAGCCGCCGGCGTCAAGATCGACCGCGGTTATACCAAGAACGAAAAGACCGGCGATGCGCTGGCGTTCATCTACGATCCGTGGGGCACGTACATCGAGCTGAACGAGCGGGTGAATCCGCTCTAAGCCTGAGTAGCTTGGTGACGAGCGCTGCGGTGACGAGCGCCGCAGTGACGAGCAGTGCGGTGACGAGCTGCGCACTTACGACAAGAGTTAGGCTTCTATAGTCTTCACTGGGAACCTCATCACCACGAGGTTCGTCACCATGAAATTCGTCACCGCGAAGCTCATCACTTCTTGGGCATCCGCACCTTCTTGCTGGTGGCATAGCCCTGCTTGAAGTTTTGCCGGTAGATGCATGACCGGTTCCTGAGGGGGTCGCCGGCGACGACGATCAGCCATTGGGACTGCGGGAGCAGCAGCGGCACCAATCGGTCGGGGTCGTCGGAAAGGCGCCATTCCTTCGGCAGCGCGCCTTTTTCGACCAGACCGGCGAGCGTGGTACCGGGCGCGTGGTGGTCGGCTTGCATCATGCTCCATTGGTAATAGTGCGCCGGCACCACGGCGTTCTGCATCAGGTAGCTCGCCACGTCCTCCTTCGAATACCCCGCTTTCGCAAGCAGCGACGCGATGACGGGCGTGAGCTGCAGAACGTGCGTCTCGACGTAGCCGCGCGAGCTTTGATAGGGCTCGATCATCCGCTTGACCCAGTCGACGATGTAGTCGAGGTGCCGCTCCGGGTTTTCGCCCGCGGTGGTGAATGGATCGCTCGTCGTCCTCACGGAAGTGATGGTCACGACGCTGTCGCCGGGCTCGAAGCCGCGCGTCACGTGGAGCGGCTTCCAGCCGATTTCGGCGCAGGCCCGCTCGTTTTCCGCAAGGACCGTCCTGAACATCTGGCCGAACGTGGCGATGTCGGTCGACCCGGGCAGGAACCGCGGCACGTTGCGCGCGAACAGGCGATAGAAACGGCCGACGCTCGTATTCGCCTGGTTGCCCGGCCGCTGGGCGCCCTGGCCATGGTCGAATCCGAGCTGCTCGCGGATCGGCCCGTTCACGATGATCAGCGCCTCCCAGCCCGGCGTGCTCCCGCCGTGCTTGAGGCCGTACTCCGGATCCGCCATGACGTCCGCCACCGCGAGAAGAACGGGCATGTATTCAGGACGGCATCCGGCCATCACGCCGTTGACCGCCACGTTCCAGACCGTTGCCGCCGCGAGGCTGGGATGCATGATGCCGATCACCTCTTCCGGCGACCGGTCGGTGAACTTCAGGAATTGCTCGACCTTCTCCAGGGTGGGCGGAACGACGGGGAGCCCATCGCTCCATTGGCTGCGCAGGAAGTACTCGTTCACTTCCTCGAAGGTTCCGGCGAACACGATGTCGCGGTCGCCGGGCTCCCTTTCATCCGCAGGCGCTTCGTCCGGGCTTCCTTCCGCGGTGAGCTGCTTGACGATCTGATCGACCAGGACGTCTTCAACGTTCTTCAGGATCGTCGCGCGCTCGTGGGTCGAGATGACTCCCGGATACGTGGCGACGCGAAGGTCGAGGCCCGCCTGTCTGCCGATCGCCTTGACCGATCTCGTGAAGCCCTGGTCGATCGCGATCGTTACGCTCGGGACCCCGGCATTCTCGGCGGCTACACTGGCGCGCGAACTCGCGGCCGTGCAGCTTCCTCACCCGGCCATGCCCGAGATGACGACGTCGACCCGGTGGCGCTTGAGATTGGCGGGCAAATCGCGGATGACCTCGGACTCGCTCGGTCCGTAAACGTTGCCGAATCGCTCGTACGACACGAACTTCGCCGTGGGGATGCGCTTCAGGATCGCCTTCTCGATCGATTCGAACACGAACTCGCTGTCGAACTTGTCGTTGGACAGCTCGCCTATGGTTACCCCGTCCAGCGTGCTCGGGCGTGCCGCACGCCCCTGCGCCCGCCGCGCGCGCCTGCCCAGTGGAAAGACCACCTCGTACTTGGACATAGCTCTCTTCTCCATGCAAAAGACGTCAGCGGTCAGCCGTCAGGCGCCGGTCGGATCCTATGACGCACAAACACCGATGGGTTCTGGGACGCATGACTCTGACCCCTGACGGGTTGTTGGTCCGCCTGACCCCTGACGCCTGACGAGCCGTCAGGCTACTCCGGCTTGATGTTGGCCGCCTTGATCACGCGCGCCCACTTCGCGGACTCCGCCTTGATGTGCGCGCCGAATTCGGCCGGGTCCATGAGGGCAGGCTCGGCGCCCTGGCGGACGATGAAGCTGGTCATGTCCTGGCCGTTGACGATTTTGGCGATCTCCTCGTGCAGGCGGCGCACGACCGGCGGCGGCGTGTTCGCGGGCGCGAGCATGCCGAGGCTGGAGCTCACGTCAAGCCCTGGAAACCCCGATTCGGCCGCCGTGGCCACCTCCGGCAGCAATGCCGATCGCCTGGTCCCGGTCACCGCGAGCGCGCGCAGCTTTCCCGCCTGGATCGACGGCGCCACGCCGCTGATGCCGGTGAACTGCATCTGCACGTGGCCGCCGAGCAGATCCGTGTGCGCGTTCGCCGCGCCCCGGTACGGGACGTGAACGATATCGACGTTGGCGGTCAGCTTGAACAACTCGCCCGCGAGGTGCGGCAGGCCTCCGGCGCCCGCGGACGCGAAGTTGATCTGTCCCGGGCGCGCTTTCGCGAGGGCGACGAGCGCCTTCAGATTTGTTGCCGGCAGGGACGGATGCACGACCGACACGTAGGGAACGACTGCGAAGCGCGCGATCGGCGCCAGGTCGGTGACCGGATTGAATCCCGCGTTCGAGAGCAGTGTCGGGCCGATCATGATCGAGCTGGTGTAGCCGATGAGCAGCGTATATCCATCCGCCGCGGACTTCGCCGCGATTGCCGAGCCGATCGTCCCCGCCGCGCCAGGCCGGTAATCCGCCACGATTTGCTGGCCGAGCGACTCCGACAGCCGCTGCGCGACCGCCCGCCCGAGAATATCATTGCTTACCGAACCGGGGACCAGCGGGAAGATCAGCCGCACGGGCTTGACGGGATAAGACTGCGCCGCCGCGAGGTTGAACGCGGCGACGGCGAGCAGTGTGCTACAGATGCGCGTAGTCATTGCACTGTATAGTAGCGCAGCCAACCAACGGAGAAACGAACGGTGAACACGCACAACGCAACCCATCAGCGCGCGGTGGATCCCGCGATTGTCTTCACGAGCTGTGAGCTGATCGCCGCCCAGGAGTCGCGCCTTGCCGCGGCCGCGCAATCAGGCTCGGGCTCGGCGCAACCCGCGGGCAGGCGCCGCGAAGTCGTCGTCAAGGGCCGCCGCGTGAAGACGATCGACGTGCACGCGCACTGTCTCATACCCGGGGCGTGCAAGCTTGTCGGCCAGGACGCCTACAAGCACCATACGAGCGGCATCGTGCTCGAGGATGCGACCACGCGTCTCCGCGACATGGACGCGCAGGGCATCGATATGGAGGCGCTCAGCATCAACCCCTTCTGGTATCGGTCGGACCGCGATACCGCCGTGGAAGTCGTGCGTCTCAACAACGAAGGGCTCGTCGAAATCTGCGCACGGAATCCCGACCGCTTCGTCGCGTTCGCCTCCATCGCGCTCCAGTTTCCCGACCTCGCCGCACAGCAGCTCGAGCACGCGGTGAAGCAGCTTGGTTTGCGCGGCGCCGCGGTCGGCGCGAGCGTCGGCGACGACGAGTTCGCCGATCCGAAGTTTCATCCGTTCTGGAGGAAGTGCGAGGAGCTCGATGTTCTCGTCTTCCTGCACCCCCAGGGCACGCCCGACCTGGCGCGGCGCCTGAAAGGCAATGGCGTGCTCGACAACGTGATCGGCAATCCGCTGGACACGACGATCGCGCTCTCGCACCTGATCTTCGAGGGGACGCTCGACCTGTTTCCGCGGCTGAAGATCTGCTCCGCGCACGGGGGCGGCTACCTCGCGGCCTACATGGACCGGTCCGACCACGGCTGCCTCACCTTTCCCCACCGCTGCAACCGCACGCTCAAGAAACGGCCGACGGAGTACCTCAAGCAGCTCTATTACGATGCGCTCATTTTCACGCCGGAAGCATTACGGCATCTCGCCGCGAACGTGGGAGCCAGCCAGATCATGCTCGGCACCGACTATCCCTACCCATGGGAGGACAAGGCGGTCGATCACATCATGAACACGCCGAGCCTTTCCGACGAGGAGCGCATCGCGATCCTGGGTGAGACGGCGGCGAAGCTGCTGAGGATCAAGCAATGAGGTGACGAATAAGGGTGACGATTAGGGGTGACGAGTAAAGGTGACGAGATAATGGTGATAGTTTGAGGTTTGCTGGCTGCGCACACACCCGTCCCCTGTAATCGTCACCGGTATCTCGTCACCCGTATCTCGTCGGCAACATCTCCATGCCAGTCGCGCAAAAGCCCGGACGCCCGGCGCTGCACTATGTCGTCGACGATTACACCGACCCATGGAAGAATGCGCCCTACATCCTGCTTCAGCACGGTAACGGCCGCTCGGGCGCATTCTGGTACAGCTGGGTGCCGTACCTGAGCCGCTTCTATCGCGTCGTCCGGCCTGACATGCGCGGCCTCGGTGACTCGTCGGCCGATTTCGATCTGAAGAGCGATTTCACGCTCGAAAACTGCGTGAATGACCTTGTGACGATCATGGAAGATCTCGACGCGCAGTCGGTGCACGTCTGCGGCGAGTCGGCAGGCGGCATGGTCGGCATCGCGCTCGCGGCGCTCCATCCGCAGCGCGTCCGCACGCTGACGCTCGTCTCCACTCCCGTGCACATTCCCAGGGAGCGCCGCGTGACGTACGGCATGACCGGCGTCTCCGAGCAGACCGACCGCGATGCTTACATCGAAGCGACGAACCGCAGCATGCGCTTTCCGGCCGATGCCGATCCCGGGCTGCTCGATTGGTACAAGCGCGAATTCCAGAAGAATCGCGCTGATGTCCAGGCCGCGATGGCCGCCGGCCTCGTCAATTCGGCGAACATGCTGCCGTATCTGCCGCGGGTGCAGGCGCCCGTGCTCGGGCTCTACCCCAGCGAAGGGCCCATCACGACGCCCGAGCAGAAGCAGATACTGCGCGACAGCCTGAAGAACGTGCGCCTCGTGGAATTGCCGGGGACGTTCCACAAGGTGCAGCTCATGTATCCGGCTGCGTGCGCGACCCAACTGCTGCATTTCGCCGCGCAGCACGACGGCATCGCGGCGCACGAGCCCTGAGGGATGAGGGATGAAGGATGAGGGACGACCTCCCGCGCCGCGGGACACTTATCCCCTATAATCACTCATCACCCATCACGCTGTATCACCAGCATGATTACCCGCAAGATCCTGGTCCTGTTTGCGCTGGCTTTCCTGGCGACGCTCGGCTACGGGATCATGATTCCCACTCTATCGGTACACGCCCATACCCTGGGCGCGAGCCATGCCGACATCGGAGTGATCATTTCCGCGTTCGCGGCGGCGCAGCTCCTGACCCAGATCCCCATGGGCCGGCTGTCCGACTGGATCGGCAGGGTCTATATGGTGGTGTTCGGTTTCGGCCTCATGGCAGTGGCCGCGACGCTCTATCACTTCGCCACCGGCTCCGGTCAGTTCGTGCTGCTGCAGGCGCTCGCGGGCATCGGGGGCGGGTGCCTGTGGCCGCCGCTGATGGCGATGCTCACCGAAAACATCGAGCCCGCCGAGCGGGGCCGGCTGATGGGCGCCTTCAACACCGTGTTCTTCCTCGGCGTCGGCATCGGACCGTTGCTCGGCGGCTTCATCACCAGCGCCCTGGGGCATGAAGCGGTGTTCACCGCGTGGACCGGTGTGGCCCTGCTGGGCGCACTGCTGTGCGGTTTCGCCCTCAAGGAATCGGCGCAGGGCGGGCAGGCTGCGATACGCACGCGAGTCCGCGGGAACGCGGATACGCCGCTGATCAAGCACGGGATGTTGCTGACGTTTGCCGCGGGATGCGTGGTGCGCGCGCGCGGGGGCATGTGCTCGAGCTTCAACAACGCGCTGTTGCCGCTGTACGCGATCGCGCTGATCGATGCCACGCCGCAGATGATCGGCAGCATCATGTTTATTCATGGCCTCGGCCTGGCGGTATTCAACATTCCAGGCGGCATGATGAGCGACCGGATGGGCCGCAGGCTTCCGGCGCTCCTGGGATCGCTCGTGGCGACCGCTGGCGTGCTCTGGTACTCGGCAGCGGGCAGCTACTGGGCTCTGTTCCTTGCCGTCGCGCTGGCCGGCGCGGGATCGGCCTTCGCGACGCCCGCGGTGGCCGCGCTCACGGCGGACGTGTGCGACCCGAAAAGGCGGGGCGAAGCCTTCGGCTATTTCCTTACATCGTTCAATCTCGGCATGGTGTTGGGCGCACTGGTGTTCGGCTTCGTCGCGGAATGGGCGGGCCTGTGGGGCGCGGTGTTCACCTGGGGCCTGACCAGCCTAGCTTTGTCCCTGTGCGGTTTGCTCATTCGTGAGTCTCTGTCGGCGCCGGCGGTAGCGGCTGCGCGGACCTAGCGCTTCTGAGGGATCAAGGCTGAGGGCTGAGGCAGGAATGCGGAAGGAGGAAGGCTAGTCCCGCGCTGCGGGAAACGCATCACTCATCACCCATCACTACTCATCACCAAATTGCCAGCGGTAGATCCGCGAGTCTTCCTGGTAACCGCCGTTCGCAGCAAACGGCTCGTTCGCCCAGAAGCGCTCGGCCGCCGCGCGGTCGGGCAGTTCGAGCAAGAGCGCGGTCCCGACGTTGTCGGCTCCGTCCGGCGAACGCAGCGGTCCGCGGAATATGAAGCTCTCTTCATATTCCTTGAAGTAACTCTCGTGCGCATGCAGGTGCTTGGCGAAGAAGGGCGCCGCGTCGGGAACCTTGGACCCGGTGCAGAAGAACTGCTGCATCCCTTTGCGCCGGTAATCGGCCGCCCGCCTGAGAAAGCTGTTCGACCAGCGGCGGATATCCGTTCTTTCGTAGACGCCCGCTCGAGTCAAAGGGTCGGCCGCGACCAAAGCTTCGGCGGCGGTCCGGTCCTCGAGCTGGACGAACCACGTAGTCGCCAGCGTTGCGGATGCGTCGTCCGAGACAATGTGGCCGTAGCCGATCAGGCGCTCGCCGAGCGCTCTCGCATAGTCCTTCTGGGCGGCGATATGGGCCACGCGCACTCCGGCCTTGCCGGCCCCGTCCCACGCGATGACCACCCATTGCGCCGGTTTTTCGCGATAGTACCGGCGCAGCGCTTCGCCGGTCAGCCCGTAGCGCGGGTCACCGGGCAGGTAGCCGACTTGTTCGCTCGATCGTGCCATCAGAGCACCACAGCGGTAACGTGGAACGTGGAATATGGAACGTGGAATTATGGATGACCACATGCATTTTCGTCATTTCATCGATTGCGGCTTTGCCACGGCGAAGGGGTGTCGCTGAAGGGAGCCCTTTTGTCGAGCTGTGTCGGCGTAGGCCGACAAAAAAACGCTTAGTCTTCCGTAGCCTGCGGCTCCCTGGCCGCCGCTGTCGTCATCGAGCGACTCTCCGGGCAGATTTCACGGCATAAGTCTTTGTATTCTCGCAGATGATTTTGGCACGATGGTTGCGGTTCGATAAGCATACCCAGGTCAATGGGGTATTTAGTGAGAAGGAGAGTCGGTGATGAACCGTAAAACATTATTGGCGTTAGCAGTGGCAGGTGGACTTGGATCGAGCGCCGTATCCACGGCGACAGTCTTTTGCGAGCCAAATCCTGCGGATGCGCCTTACCGCGCGTGTAGCGAAGCGGTGTCCGATTTCGGGCTGATGGTGCCGGAGCGCTCTGTCACGACGTACACTGTCGAGTACCCTGCGAGCACGTATTTCGTTGAGCGTCCGGTTGTTATTTACCAACCGTCGCAGCCACGCCCGCCGGAGCTTCGCGTAGTTCCGTTGCGAACCGTCACGACCTATGAGTATTCGGGGCAGTGGCCGAACACCGAACCCAGGGTATCGACCTATCGCTACTACACGTACGACTGGGCTCGATAGCAGTCGCAAGTAATCGCCGGTACGAGTGTCACGCCGTGCCGGCGACTCGGGCGTCCGCCAGGACTGCCCGGTCATGCCGGGGCAGCGAGAGGGCCAGCGGGAGAGCGAGGTAACCGAGCCCCGCGGCGACGAGTATCGCCCAGGTGTAGTCGCCCGAGACGTCGAACAGTACGCCGCCGATCCAGCCTCCCAGCGCCATGCCGGTGCTTGCACCCACCATCTCGAACGAGTAGATCGAGCTCAAGGGCGCCGCCGTGCCGAACATTTGCCGGTTGATGATCGGGAAGCCGACCATCTCGCCGCCGTAGCAGACCCCGAAAATGACGGCGAAGACATAGAAGTGCCACGCCTCGGTGGCAAATAACAGCATGAGGATCGAAGTGCTCTGGCCGAGCATCGCCAGAGTGAGGACGGTCCGGCCACCGAGTCGCTCGGTGAGAAGTGAGAAGGCGAAGCGGCTCACCATCGAGACGCCGGCGATCGTGCTCAGCACACCCGCCGCCTCCAGGCCGGGAATGCCGTGGTGGGTGGCCATGGAGACCCCATGCGCCAGGACGACCGCGTGGCCGGCACAACCGAGATGGTGACAACCCGAGAGGAGCCATACCGGCCTGCCGGCGAGCACCGAGCGCAGGGTGGCGGCCGCGACCGGCGCGCCGGCGCCGTGCCGCTGCTTCGCCGACTCCTCGGCGCCGTAGGCGGCGAGCCCCATCTCGCCGGGATTGCTCCGGATCAACGAGGAAAAGGCAAGAAGGACGGCGCCGAAGCCGAGGCCGATAAGCGTGAACGCCGATTCCCAGCCGCGCGTGTCGATCATCCAGCGGAAGAGCGGCGCGAAGACGACCGGCCCGGCGCCGAGGGCGCCCCAGTAGATGCCCAGCGCGAGGCCCATTTTTCGTTCGAACCAGCGGGTCACGATGACCGGCAGCAGCACCGAGAACACGGCATGGCCAAGCGCCCCGACGAACAGGCCGTAGAGTACGTAGAACTGCCACAGCTCCCGGATCGTCCCGAGAAGGATCGTGCCCACGGAAATCATTAAGGACGCGCCGATCAGGAGGACGCGCGCGCCGTAGCGATCGCTCAGCCAGCCGAACGCCAGCATGGCGGGCATGCCGGCGAGAAACGCCAGCGAATAGGCGAGCGAGATGTCGCCGCGCTTCCAGTCGAATTTCTCGACGAGCGGATCGACGAACACCGCGAACGACGCGGAGTCGGCGCGGCTCAGCATGCTGCACACGCACGCCGCTGCGAGAATGATCCAGGCGTAGTGCAGAGCAGTTTTTCCTGGGAAGGTCATCGGTTCGAGACGAATCAGTCCAGAATGTGGTTCGAGTGAATCAGGACCCGATCCCATTCTCGCAGAGATCTGGAGATCGGGAGGTCGGGAAGTCGGGAAAATCGAAAGACCTCCAAGACTCGCTGGTGTCGCCTGGTTGATCTCTTGCTTTCACGCGCTCCCGACGTTTTTCGACCTCCCGCTCTCGCGCACTGGCGCCCTCCCCGAAGCCAGGGCTATCGGCGTCTCCTGCCCGCAGTTCTGCGGGGCGCTTGCGCCTCCTGCGATTTGGCGATCGCTTCCCCGCTGTGACCCTCCAGCTTGGGCTGGATGTTGTCGTCGATCCACTTCTGGTCCCACCATTCGACGGGCAGAATCGCGACTCCATTCAAGTAAACGCCGTAGTGGAGGTGGTCGCCGGCGGCGAGCCCCGTCTCACCCGTCTTGCCGATGATCTGCCGTTGCTTGACCGTATCGCCGGGCTTGACGTCGATGGTGCTCAGGTGGCCATAGAGCGTGAAGAGTCCCAGGCCGTGATCCAGGATCACCGCATTGCCGTAAATGCCGAGGTCGCCAGTGAAGGCTACGGCACCGCTGTTGGCGGCTTCGACGGGATATTGCTTCGTGACGGACAGATCGTAGCCAAGGTGATAGGCGTTATCGATCGTTTCGTTGTTGTAGGTGTAGGTCCGCGCATCCGCGAAGTTGGCTTCGACCTTGGAGTTGGAGAGCTGGGTGAACGCGCCTTTCCAAAGTATCGACGGAGTTGTCTTCCTGGTGATCGCGGCGATCCTGTCTTCATTCTCTTTTCTGAGACCCTTGTTGACCCGGATGAAAATCTCTTTCGCGCTTCCTTGTCGCGCCCCCACGTCGTTCAACAGCGGCGCGACCTTGTTCTGAATAAAGCTGTCGGTGATCGCGATGGTGCTCTTCTTGTACTTCACGTTCTTCAGCTCGTAGACGAGCCGCAGCTCCCTGGTATTGCCGGCCTTGTCGGTGGCGACAAGCACGGCCCTGGCATCGGCTGGCACGTTATAGGGGTGGGCAAAAAGCACGAGGAAGTGATCCGGATGGTCCTTGATCTGACCGCGGTAACCGGGGAAGAAGTAATCCCCGATCTTCACTCCGCTCGTTGCCGTATCGGCCGACGGCTTGTAGACGATGGCGCCGACACCGCCGAAATTCACGTAGCGATCGTCGGCGATGAGCTCGACGGTGGGCGGGGTGATGTCGATGGTGAAATTCTTCTGGAACGCGGTCTCGTTGCCGTTGAAATAGCCCCACCACGAGTGATCGCGCGCGCTCACGCGCAGGACGGCGGGGCCTTCCTTGACGCCCTTGAGCTTCGAAGCGAGAACCGTGATCTTCTTCTCGCCCACCGGCTGGGCGTACTGCTCGGCGGCCAGCGTGTGCTCGGTGCCGCCCGAAGAAAGCGTTGCGGTAACGGATTTCAATCCGGCGCCCTGATCGGTGACGACGATCTCCATGGGCGCCGTCCCCAGCACGTCCGCGTCGGGCGTCACCCGGATCTGCGGTGGCTCCCGCTCGAAACGCGGCCACAGGTACCAGGCGCCGGCGAGGAGCCCGATGAAAGCGATTGAGAGAAGGAGAAGAACTGCCCGATGACGTCCGGCTGTGCGAGATTCGAAAGCGCTCATGGTGAGGACGAAGTGACGGAGTGACGAAGTGACGGAGTGAAACGCGCGATTGTAGAGGAACGCGAACGCCAAAAAAAGCCTGACGACGCGCGTCGAGGGGGCGGAACAGGGGCTGGACGGATCATCTCCGGCGCTTACCTTCCGCCTTCCTCCTTCATCCTTCCGACTTCAGAGGTCGATCACCACGTCGCCCAGCGGCCGGGAGCAGCAGATCAGGACATTTCCCTCCGCCGGCGGGTCGAGCGGATCGGGCTGGTAAGTGACGGACCCGGAGATCAATCCACTCTCGCAGTTGTGACAGACACCGGTGCGGCACGACCACCGGACCGGTACATCACACGCTTCCGCCAGCTCGAGTAGGCTCTGGTCGTCGAGGCGCCAGCGAGCGGCGATACCGCTGCGTGCGAAGGAAACGAGTGGCCCCGCACCGGGGCTACCCGCCGGCTGGTGCGGCGCGCGCGTCGGCCCGGCGATCACACCGGGCATCAGCGCAGAGCCGCCGGAAAAGAGCTCGGAATGGATCCGGTCCAAAGATACGCCCCACGCAGTCAGGCCCGACCTCAGGTCGCCGAGAAAACTCGCTGGGCCGCAAATGTAGAAGTCGCCATTTCGCGGGGCGCCCAGCTGGTCGAGAACCTTCATCCCCAGACGGCCGGTCGCGTCGTAGTCCTGGCCTTCCCGATCGTCCGCATCCGGCCGGCTGTAGCAGACGCGACTTCGCCCGCGAGCAAGCATCTCGAGAAGCTGTCGCACTTCCGCGACGAATAGATGGTTTTTGCGATTGCGTGCACCGTGCAGCCACAAGACCTCCCGGGGCGTAGCGCTCGCAGCCAGCGCATGCAGCATCGCAAGTACGGGTGTCGCGCCGATTCCGGCGCTCAGCAGCACTACCGGGGTATCACCTGGCCGCAACGTGAAGCTACCCCTCGGCTCGCTCACATCCAGGACGTCGCCCGTTCGAACGCTGCTGTTGAGGTAGCTCCCTGCGGCTCCGTTGGGCTCCACCTTGACGCTGACGCGGTAGTGCTGGTCGGAGAGAGGTCCGGAGAGCGAATAGCTCCGAAAGAGCAGAGGACCGTCCGGCGTCGGGCGCAAGCGGAGCACGACGAATTGGCCGGCGAGTGGGGTCGTCAGGAGCCTTCCATCCGTCGGCTGCAGCGACAACGAGATCACGTCCACGCATTCACGATCGATCCGCGAAACTCGCAGGGGACGAAACCCGGGCGCCGCTGTCTGCGCAGCCGCCGCCGGCATCAGGCCCGCGTTGCCCGTCGCGCCAGGACGGGCATCCTGACTTCGCAACAAAGCCTCGAACGACCACCGCCAGCCCGGCGACAGGGCCGTGATTCGCAGCGCCCGCTCGAGCTGGTCGCGAGGGTGATGGGAGGAGTAGAGCAGCGCATTGACCTCAGCGATGGTCATGCGCTCTGCCCCTCGAGTGATTGTCAGGATCGGATCGCCGGCGCTGACGTCACCCTCCTCGAGGACGCGGAGATAGAAGCCCGGCCGTCCGCTGGAGGTCAGGAGGGCAGCCATTTGCGGCTCGTCCATGCGAATCCCGACCCGGTAGCAGGTGACGCGGGGTTGGGTCACCTCGAACAGGGCGGTCCCGATCCGGTAGCGGTCGCCGATGCAGACCTCGTCATCCGGCAATCCCTCGATCGTGAAGTTCTCGCCGAACTGCCCGTGGACAAGACCGCGGCGGTCGAGTCGCTGCTCCCAGTAGCGATACGACTCGATCTGATAGGCAAAAACCGCTCGCTGCTCGCCGCCATGGCCGCCGAGATCGGCCTGACCGTCGCCTTCTACATTGAGCCGCTTGACACGACGACGGCCCTGTGCGGGCTCCTTCCAGATGGCGGTGTGCACGGTTTTTCCGCGCCACTCGATGTCGCGCGGCAACCCGACGTTAACGGAGAGTAACCGGGCCATCTGCTCGTCACGCCGTTTAAGGCTAGCCCGAAACGGGCTTGAGCCGCGTCGAGGGCTCGTACTGCGCTTCGAGGCGGTTGCCGTGGCGGTGCACGAGCCGCCACTCGTCGCCCTCGCGGCGGAAGATGTGCGTCACGCGATTGCTCCACTGCGTTACGCCCGCGACGGCCGCCACGCGCTGGCTGGTATAGGTCTCGATTTCGGTCACGAAGAACATGTCCCGCGTCACGACGGTCGTGACGTTTTCGTAGCTCACGCTGCCGCCCTTGAACTGCCGTCCGGCCCAGTCCCAGCGCTTCTCGACCGATTCCCAGCCTCTCTCGTAGCCGCCCCAGCCGAAGAAGCTTGTCGCGTCCGCGCCGTGGGAATAAAGAGCCTTGATAGAGGAGACGTCGCCCATGGCCACTCTTGCCATCGCGGCATGAAGCCGGGCGATCGCTTCGCTTGTGGAGGGATCACCCGCGCCTTGATTGTCGGTGCTCATCACGTAATCGTCCCGGTATCTCGTCACCTGTAATCGTCACCCGCATGTCACTACGTCAAGCCGACCACCTCCGCGAGCGCTTCCACCTGATCTGCATAACAGGCGACGGGATTGACCAGGAGATGGTTCGCGCCAACGGCGACCAGCGCCTCCAGTTTTTCGCGCACTTGCCCGGGCGTGCCGTAGATCCCGGAGGCTTCGGCCCCAACGGGATTGCGATAAACCGTCACGAACCAGCGGTCGAGCTCGGCGCGGGCTGCGTCCGCGCGCTCGGCGACTGAAAGGAAGACCCGCTTGGAGATGGGAAACCTGGCTGGATCTCGGCCAACCTTTTCGAGCTCGGCGCGCAGCAGCGGGACGCTCTTTCCAAATCCGGCGATGCTCGAGCCGCCCGAACCCATCCATCCGTCGGCGAGCGTGGCGGCACGGCGGATTGCATCCGGATGATCGCCGCCAAACCAGATCGGCGGATGCGGCTTTTGCACCGGCTTGAGCATCATTTCGGCCCCGTGGAGTCGAAAGATGTCGCCCTGGTAGTCGACTTTCGCTTGCGTCCACAGCGCCCTGATGATCTCGACGCCCTCGCGAAACCGGCGCACGCGCCGTTCCATCGGGACCTGAAAATCCGCGTAGTGATGCTCCCGCCCGAGACCAATACCGAGAATTGCACGGCCGTGGCTCACGTAGTCGAGCGTCGCCATCTGGTTAGCGACATGGCTCGGGTTATGCACCGGAAGCACGGTTACCGCAACACCGAGGCGGATTCGCCGGGTTATGGCAGCCGCATAGGAAAGGATCACGCCGGGATCGAAGCAAAACACGTGGTCCAGAGTATTCTCCGTGACCCAAAGATCGCTGAACCCGAGCGCTTCCGCGCGCTGGGCAACCCGCTCGACGGCCGCCATGTCGATTGGATCGGGCGAGCGGTGGGGAAGCGAAATGCCGACGGCAATCTTGTCCTTCAAGGCCATGTGGCACCCATCAAGTCTCAATCCTCGTCAGCATCCTACTCGCATTCCATCGTTGGATCGCTACCTGCGCTGCGCAGCAACGCGAACAGCGTGACGAGATACGGGCGACGAGATACAGGTGACGAATACGGGTGACGCGACTCAGCTGAACATGAACTAGAGCTAGCGCTGCCTTACACGTAACCACCATGTCGTCACCATTGCCTCGTCACCATTATTCGTCACCTTTAGTCGTCACGCTGTTAGAACTGGCAGAGCGGAGCCCGACATGCTCGCCGTTCAGCCTTGCCGGCCGCAACAGAACGGAACAAACTGGGCCATCACCCATTTACCGGCTCCTGGCTTGAAAGCGGAACTCATGGGTAACTTCCGCGCAATCGTCATTGCAGCACTGGTGGCGCCCGTGGCAGGCGCATGGTCAGCGCCGACGCAGAACTTCCCGAGCAAGCCGATCAGAATTGTCCTGCCAGGTATTGCGGGGTCTCCGGGGGACGTGCGCGCCCGACAGGTCGCGCAGAAGCTCTCCGAGACGCTGGGGCAGCCCGTGGTCGTCGATAATCGGCCGGGAGCGAATGGCGCGATCTCGGCCAGGCAGGCCGCGAAGGCGGCGCCGGACGGCTATACGTTGCTCAGTTGCAACGTCAACCACGTCCTGAACGACCTGCTCAATCCCGATCCGGTGTCCCGGTTGAATCACGAGCTGGTTCCGATCACGCGTCTCACGTCGGGACCGCTCATTCTGGCCGTTCACCCATCGGTTCCCGCCGCATCGTTGAAGGAGTTCATCGACTTGGCGAAATCCAGGCCGGGAAGCTTGAGTCATGCCACCGGTGGACAAGGCAGCCTCAGCCACCTGCTCGCCGAATTGATCAAATCGAAGACCGGCGTCGACATCAAGGGAATTCCGTACAAGTCGACGTCCGCCGAAATACCGGACGTGCTCGGCGGTCACATCAACGCAACCTTCAACTACTTCCAGATCATCGGCCCGCATTTCGGCAGCGGCAGGCTCAGGGCGCTCGCCGTCGCAGACGCAACGCGCCTCCCGGTGGCTCCCGAAATCGCCACGATGTCGGAAGCCGGTCTGCCGGGCGTGGAAGCGACTGGATGGAACGGCATTTGCGCCCCTGCCGGTGTGCCGAAGCCGGTGATCAGCCTCCTGCACCGGGAGCTGGTGGACGCCCTGAAAGATCCCGCGATCAGGAATCAGATGATCAGTACCGGAGCGACCGTTGGCGGCGATCGCCCGGACGAGTTCGCCGCGTATATCCGCGCTGAGTTGGCCAAGTGGGGCAGGGTGATCAACGACGCCCGAATCAGCCTGCAATGATGCAACCGGCGTAAGGCCTCCTGCCGGTCGGGAATGATCATCCGGCCAACGCCTTGCGCTGCGATAGCAGGCGGGGCAGGGAGGTGCGGCCGGAATTTCACCATCGAGGAGCGACAAGCAATGAGCATAGAACTGCGTCTGAAGGAACTCGGCATCGAGCTGCCGCCCGCGCCGAGGCCGATGGGCAACTACACCGGCGGCGTGCTGACGGGAGACCTGCTGTTCATGTCCGGCTGCGGACCGCGCCGCAAAGACGGGACCGCCATTACCGGCAAGGTCGGCGCGCAGCTCACGACCGAGCAGGGCTACGAGGCGGCGCGGGTGGTCGGACTCAACATGCTCGCGAACATCCGGTCGGTGCTGGGCTCGCTCGACCGCATCGAGCGCGTCGTCAAAGTGCTCGGCATGGTCAACTGCACGCCGGAATTTTCCGAGATGCCCAAGGTGATCAACGGCTTCTCGGACCTTTTCGTCGAGTTGCTGGGCGCGGAACGCGGGCGCGGGGCGCGCTCGGCCGTAGGCATGGCCGCGCTGCCCGGGCAGATCACTGTCGAGGTGGAGATGGTGCTGCAGGTGACGCGCGGGTAGCCAGTCCCCTCGCGCCTTCCTCGACCGGGATGTTTGCATCCCTGATGATCTTGGCGTACTTGGCGATGTCCAATCTGATGAGCGCTGCGGTCTGCTCAGGGTTATTGTAGTAGGGTTCCGATCCCTGAGCGTTGAGCTTCTCCTTGGTATCCGGTCGGGCCACAAGTTTTCTGATCTCGGCGGATATCCGGTCGATGATGGACTTCGGGATGCCGGCCGGTCCACCCACGCCCTGCCAGTTCGTCAACGTCATGGCCGGAAACCCTTCCTCGGTGAAGGTCGGAACATCCGGAAAGGCTCCCACGCGCGACTGCCCGGTGACCGCAAGCGCCCGCAGCCGCCCACCTCTGATCTGCGCGGCGACGTTGAGGGGATTCGAGAAGAAAAAATGAATGTGCCCGCCCATGAGATCCACCACTACGGGGCCGCCACCCTTGTACGGAATCTGGCGCGTCCTGACGCCCGCCACGGTGTTGAACAGCTCGGCCAACAGATGGGTCGGCCCGCCGGTGCTCGACGTGCCATAGGTGATCTGGTCCGGCTTCGCCTTTGCCAGGGCGATCAGCTCGGCGACCGTGTTCACCGGCAGCGATGGCGGCACCACCAGCACGTTCTCGTAGCTCGACACGGTCGCAATGGGCGCGATGTCCTTCAGCGCGTCGTAGGGCGTTTTCACGAGCGTGTGGTTGCCGGCCAGTGTGCTGCCCAAGGACACGAGCGTGTAGCCGTCCGGGGGTGATTTCACGGCTGCAAGGGTGCCGATCATGGTGTTGGCCCCGCCCCGGTTGTCCACGACGACCTGTTGTCCCCACGCCTCGGTGAGCTGCTGTCCAACCAGGCGCGCAATGAAACTGGTGCTGCCTCCCGGCGGAAACGGGCTGATATAGCGTATCGGCTTGTTGGGGTAGTCGTGCTGCGTCGCCGCGGCTGCGCCGAGCGCGCACAAGAGGAGCCCTCCAAGCAGTAGCACACAACTCCTGCGAGCATTCATCTGCGGCCCCGGTGTGCCGTCCAGCGCTCAGACTAGCACTTTCATGGAAAGCGTGACGAGATGCGGGTGACGAATATGGGTGACGAGATACGGGTGACGGGAGCGGATCACAACTTTGTGGCTTGCTCCAGGTTTCAATCCGGCCCTCCAGCGTCACCATCACCTCGTCACCCTTATTAGCTTCGCCACGCTGCGAAGCGGCACCTATAATCACAGTCCACAAGACGATACGCGCGGACTTCCGAAGGAGGAAACCGATGCTTCGCTTCGAGCTGAATCACATGTTGCTTGCCGCCGCCGCGGCCATCGCCGCCCCTGCGGCAGCGGCGATTCCGTGCGCCGATCTCGTCAATCTGAAGATCGCACCAGGCGACATCGGTCTTCCGAGCGGCGGCGCGACCATTGCTTTCGCAGCGATGGCGACGGTGCCCGCGGATGCCGCGAAACCGGACGTCAAGCGCGATTATTGCAAGGTGCTGGGAGCGGTGCAGCCCGTCGATCCCGCTGCGCCGCCGGTGAACTTCCAGGTGAATCTGCCGGTGCAGTGGAACGGCAAGGCCGTGCAATATGGCGGCGGCGGCTCTAACGGCGTCCTGATCACCGGCTTGAATCCATTGCGCGACGCGCGTGCCGATAGTCCGGTGCCGGTGGCGCGCGGCTTCGCGACGTGGGGCACCGATGCTGGCCACGACAACAGGAAGCTCGCGGAGCCGCGGGAGTTTGCCTTGAACGACGAAGCGCTCGCCAACATGGCGTATGCGGCCTACAAGAAGACGCGTGACGCGGGCGTGAAGATCGCCACCGCGTTCTACGGCCGCGCGCCGGCGAAAATGTACTTCTTCGGCGGCTCGGAAGGCGGCCGCGAAGCCCTTCTGATGGCGCAGCGCTACCCGCACGATTTCGACGGCGTCGTGAGCGTGGTCCCGGTCGTCAACTACACGGGCGCCAATCTCATGCGGGCGAGGCTCGGCCAGATCCAGAGGGACGGCGGCTGGATCAACCCCGCCAAGGTGAAGCTGATCCACGACGCCGTCGTCGCGGCCTGCGACAAGCTCGATGGCCTCGCCGACGGGGTCATCGGCGCTTACGAAAAGTGCCTCACCGTGTTCGACGTGCGGACCCTGCGCTGCCCCAACGGCGCGGACACCGGCGACACCTGCCTCTCCGACGCGCAGATCGAGGCCGACAGGCTGGCGCATCGCCCGTTCGAGTACCCGTTCCCGATGAAGCACGGTGTCGCCTCTTTCCCCGGCTGGAACTATGGCGGGGAGGATCAGCCGGGCGGCCTGGTCGATACCATCACCGGGAAGGAAAAGCCGGAATTCCCCATCAAATCGGCGAAAACGCAGTCGATCGGCTGGAACAACGCCGACGGATTCGTGCGCTACATGTTCGTGCGCGATCCGAAATTCAATTCACTGGAGTTCAAGCCAGCGGATCACGCGGCGCGCGTTCGTGCGATCTCCGAGATGTTCGATACCACCGATCCCGACCTGTCGGCTTTCCTCGCCCGCGGCGGCAAGCTGATCCTGAAAGGCAACGGCGCCGACTATCAGCGCAGCGTGATGCAGGAGATCGTCTATTACCAGTCGGTCGTGGCCAGGATGGGACAGGAGCGCGTCAACCGGTTCGTTCGCTTTTTCGTGACACCCGGTGTGAACCACGCCGGCAACGGGCTCCTGAGCTCCGGCGCGGCGGTGCCGGCGAAAGTCGACCTGCTGGGGGCGCTCGATTCCTGGATAGACACGGGAAAGGCGCCGGAGCAGCTCACCCAGGTCACGCAGGAAGGGCAGGCGCCGTTCAAGGTCACCGCATCGCGCCCCATGTGCCCCTATCCATTGACGCCGCGCTATGACGGCCGTGGCGACCCGAACGAAGCCTCGAGCTTCGCCTGCGCCGATCAGTAAAGTCACGAGGATGCGTGACGATTACGGGTGACGAGGTGCGGGTGACGATTTATTCGTCGGGCTTTCGCGGCTCCCTGTCGATTTCGGGCTGCCCTGATCGACAAGGAAGTGAACGGTTCCTCAACCGGTCTAACTAACACCATTTCGAAAGGCGACCAGACATGACCACCAATACTGTCAGACTCCACCGGGTGCTCCGCGCCAAGCCGGAGCGCGTCTATCGGGCGTTCCTGGATGGGGACGCCATGGCCAAGTGGCTCCCGCCGTACGGTTTCACCTGCAAGGTCCATCAGATGGAGGCGAAGGTCGGCGGCACCTACCGAATGTCCTTCACGAACTTCGGCACCGGTAGCGCGCACTCGTTTGGCGGCAAGTATCTCGAGCTCGTCCAGGGAGAGCTCATCCGCTACACGGACCGCTTCGATGATCCGAACCTGCCCGGAGAGATGGTGACAACGCTGATCTTCAAGCCCGTGTCGTGCGGTACCGAACTGAGCGTGGTACAGGAAGGAATACCGGCGGCCATTCCCGCCGAGATGTGCTATCTCGGCTGGCAGGAGTCGCTCGCGCAACTCGCTACGCTCGTGGAGCCCGAGATTCCCGGATGAGGTTGCGCCTCAGGGGAATTATCTGTAACGCTTCATCCGGGACGCCTCATCTGCGACGTTTCACCGGCGTGATCAGCTCTGAGCCAGTAGAACCGGGGCGCCCTGCGCGCCTGCTTTGGGCACGACCTGGTCGCCCGCGTCGGCGCCGCCGCCTTGATTTGCCCGGAGAAACGCGCGCACGTGCCGCACCGCCAACGCAACATTCTCCTTCGAGTCCTTCCACGGAAAGAGGCTCACCTGCGCATTGGGCGCGAGCCGCGCCATTTCCATGGCGACCGCGTACGGGTGGGCCGGAATGTCGTCCGGGAGCACGAGCAGGGGTGTCTGGCAGTTGCGCACGAAATCCCGCGTCACGGTGATCACGAAGTCGATGCCCTTGTACATCCGGTCGAGGTACTTCTGGACCATCTCCATCGTGATGTCCGGCCGGCTGGCGAGGAGACCCGGCGCCCACTTGGCGAGATTGTTCTTGATGAAGTAATCGGGGTGCCTGGGATCGACGCCGCTGGGCTGCGCGGACACCGCCGCGACGATGCGCCCAGGCGCGCGCTTCATGATGTTCCAGATGAGCGGATTGCCGATACAGAAGCCCATCACGAGAAACCGGTCGACGCCGAGGTGATCGAGCAGCCCGAGCTGGTCGGCGGTGTGCGCGTCCCAGGGTTCGTCGAAATCGAGCGGGCCGGTGGACTGGCCGCCGTTCGCGTTGCGCAGGTCCATGGTGATGCAGCGGTATTCGGACTTGAACTCGGCCATCGCGTCGAACGGGCCGTTGGGGTAGACGACACGCGAGTTCAATCCCCCGCCATAGATGATGAACAGGGGGAAGCCGGAGCCGGCTTCTTCGTAATGAATGCGGGCGTTGCCTCTCTGGTAGAACGGCATGGTTTTTCTCCTGGCCGGTGGGGGGGATCAATGATAGAGGAAAAGATCGGGATGTTGGCAACGGACGGTCAGAAAACTGAACTGGCCGTCTAGTCAGCGTCAATATCGCAAGTCGAAGCGGCGCCCGCGTGCGTGAACAGGCGGAAAAGGAGTCTGACATTAAGCGGGCCGGGTCCTGCTTTCTGCCTAGGGCGCTCCCGCTGCATCTCGCGATGGCCTCACGTGCTTTAGGTCGAGGGCTCTTCCTTATCCGTTGGTGATGATCAAATGATCAAGTATTCAATCAGGCTGTGATATTGACACGAACTAGACGGATCAGCTCAGTTACTCCAACTTGATTCCGGCGCTGCGGATCACGGCGGCCCAGTTCTTGAGCTCGGTTCTCACGACGCGGTCGAGCGCATCGGGACTGCTGCCGACCGGGTCCGCACCCTGCTCGAGGAGCCTCTGCCTCACGTCCGGCAGCTGCACCACCCGGGCAACTTCCTTCTGCATGCGCGCGACGATGGCCGCAGGTGTCTTCGCCGGCGCGAACATCGCGACCCAGGAATCGACCTCGTAGTCCGGCAGATTGAGCTCCTCTGCAACGGTGGGAATCTCGGGCGCCGTCGGCGTGCGCTTGCGCGTCGTGACGGCGATCGCGCGCAGCTTGCCCGAGCGCGTGAAGGAGAGGGCCGCGGGCGCGGTGAGAACCAGAAGCGGGATCTGGCCCGCGATGACGTCGGCAACGGCGGGACCGCCGCCCTTGTACGGCACGTGCACGATGTTGATGCCGGTCTTGAGCTTCAGCAGTTCGGCGGCGATGTGGCCAGGCGTTCCGGCGCCCGGTGAGGCGTAGGAATAGCCGCCGGGGCGCTCCTTCGCCGCCGCGACCAGCTCGCGCAGCGTCTTCGCCGGCACGCCCGGATGCGCCGCGATGAGCTGCGGCACGCTCACGAGGAGCGACACGGGCGCGAAGTCGCGCTCGACGTCGTAGCGCAGCTTGTAGAGCAGCGGGTTGATGGTGTGCGACGAGAGCGTGAAGAGGAACGTATAGCCGTCGGGCGCGCTCTTCGCGACGACTTCGGTGCCGACCACGCCGCCGGCGCCGCCTCGATTGTCGATGACGATCGGCTGCCCGAAGCTCTCCGAGAGCCGCGGCTGCACGATGCGCGCGGTGATGTCGACGGTGCCCCCGGGCGGGAAGGTCACAATGAAACGTATCGGTCTGACGGGATATTGCTGGGACAACGACGGCGCGGGCGCGCACAGCGCAAAGGCCGGCATCAGTACGATCATCGCCCGGCTCAGGAAAGACCGCATCTCTCGCTCCTTGCCCGATGGCTGCGGGCAGTCACGCTGTCAAACCTTATCCTTCCTTGGCCCGTCAGCCAAGGGCCGCCGTTACGTCGTCTTCCCGGAATTGCGCCCCGACCAGGACTTGACCCTGCGACGCCGGTTCGACCGAAGGGTGCAGATTGAATGAATCCGGACGAATCGGCTTCGGCGCTGCTTCCTCTGCCTTCCTCCTTGATCCTTCCGCCTTCAGGGAGGGCTCGCGTTCTTGCGTCGGGAACCGCTATGTAATGTAATGATCCCCACTCAGCCATTGTTCCGCCGACAACCGTGGACGAGTTGTCGGCCGCCTTCGGAGGGACATCAATGCAGACCGTCAAGTTCAGGGCCGGGGATACGATTATTGCCGAGGGTGAAGACGGCAACAGCGCATTCCTCATCGTCTCGGGTTCGGTCGAGGTCAGCGTCCGCCGAGAGGCGAAGGCGAAGACGCTCACAACGCTGGGTGCGGGCGAAGTGTTCGGCGAAATGTGCCTGATTGAGCCCGGCCCGCGATCAGCTACGGTCAAAGCAGTGACCGATACCGAATGCGCCGTGACTTCTTATGCCGAGTTCATCCCATCGATGCAGGACGGTCCGGAACGGGCGTTCATGTTCATGAAGACGCTCGTCCGCAGGTTTCGCGAGATAAACAATTTACTCTCCATCGCACCAGCCGAAATGCTCGGCCAGCGCATTCAGCAAAGCCTGCAAGTGATCCTCGCCGGCCTGGAAGAGCGCGACGCGCTCTCCGGATCGGACCTGGAAGCCCTGGGGCGTGAGCTGCGCATGTTGCTTCAGATCAACCGCATCCAGATCGCGAACGCGGAGATCGACAAGGCTGAACAGGTTATCCAGTACATGCTGCGCCCGAATATCGAGGAGTGCCTGAACCTGTGGTTTGGCAAGTCCGAGGAGACGGATCTGGATATCCTGAACCGGTTCGGCGCGGACGTGGCCCTGGCGTCCAGGGGGCACTACGACCACTGGGCCCTGAATGTCGAGCATCCGCGCCTGTTGGTGTCGCTGGTGATCATGCTCGACCAGTTCACGCGCAACATGTACCGCGACACGCCCCACATGTATGCCTGTGACGCGCGCTGTCAGGCTCTGGTAAAGCGGGGACTCCGCGTCGGCGTGGGCGGGCGCCTCCGCCCGATCGAGCGTGTCTTCCTCTGCCTGGTGCTGTCCCATTCCGAGGCGCTGGACGACCAGCTCTTATGCATGGAGGAGTGGGGCCGGGCGATGGAGGAGCTGGCGCCGGATGACCCGCTCAACGTCTTTCACGAGATCTTCCACCGGCACGTCGCGGTGATAAAGCGGTTTGGCCGGTTCCCTCACCGCAACAAGATCCTGCAGCGGGCGAATACCATGGCGGAGGTGGACTTTCTGGACGACAGCTCGTTCCGTTTTGACCTGCCGCTGATCCGGCGGCCGGACGGCACGTTCGCGTTCGCCGGCGCGGTAAAAAAGCGCACCGTGAAGCTGCTCGACCACGAATACGAGACCCTGCTGCCGGACATCGACGAGGTGGGGCACAGGGCGTTCGAGTACAGGTATCTGGGACCGGACGGCGTCTTCACCAAGACGCAGGAGCAGCTGAAGAAGCAGGGCTACATCCGCATCGGTGACACTGTCCCCGACTTCACGGCCGAGAGCAGCATGGGCCCGATCAGCTTCCACGAGTTCATCGGCGACTCGTGGTGCGTGTTTTTCTCGCACCCGGCAGACTTCACGCCGGTGTGCACCACCGAGTTCGGTGTGACGGCCAAGCTCCAGCACGAGTGGGGCAAACGGGGCACCAAGGTTATCGGTCTGAGCGTCGACGGCGCTGACGACCACGAGCGCTGGATCGCGGATATCAACGAGACCCAGCACACGCAGGTGAACTTCCCGATCATCGCGGACAAGGATCGCCGGGTGTCGATGCTCTTCGGCATGCTCGACCCCACCACCTTCCGCCACGGGTCCAGCCTGGGCGAAACCATGACCGTGCGCAGCGTGTACTTCATCTCGCCGTCGAAGCGAGTCGAGTTGATCCTCTCTTACCCGGCGTACATTGGCCGCAACTTCGATGAGATCCTGCGTGTACTGGACGCCCTGCAGCTCTCGGCGAAGTATCGCGTGGCAACGCCGGCGAATTGGAAGCCGGGAGATGACACGGTGGTGCTGCCCTTCATCTCGGACGAGGAGGCCGAGCGCATGTTCGCGGACCAGGGCGGCTTCCGCAAGGTACGCTCCTATCTGCGCTTCGTGCGCGATCCGTCGCTGCGTTGTCTGTGAAGAAAAAAGAGGGGAAGTTGTGGCTTGCCATCAGTCCGTTGTCGCGTTACCGGAACTTCGGGATGCGGCCACCGCGGCGGCAGCAGCGTCCAAAGGGACGCCTTTGGAGAAGAAGAATCCCTGCCCGAGCTCGCAACCCATTCCTGCGAGTTCCCGGACCTGCGTCTCCTGTTCGATACCCTCGGCAACTACATCAAGCCCGATGGCATGAGCAAGCTGATTGATGGCGCGCACGATCTTCAGGCTTCGCGGGTCGCCACCCATCGCCTGCACAAAGGAGCGGTCGATCTTCAGGGTATCGATGGGGAAGCTCGCGAGGTAGCTCAGGCTGGAGAACCCGGTCCCGAAGTCGTCGAGGACGATGCTCGTCCCAATCTTCTTGCAGGCCTCGATCCAGCGGAGGGGCTGGGAGCGGTAGTCCATCAGAACCCCTTCGGTAATCTCGAGCTTGAGGGAGCCGGGATCGATGCCGCTCGACTCGATCACTTTGGCGAGCTCCGAAAGAAAGGAAGGTTCTGCGAACTGCCGCCCCGAGACGTTCACGCTCATCGTGAGCTGCGCCTCGCGCTGGCGCTGAAGCACCGCCAGATCGCGGCAGGCCCGCTCCAGCACGAAGCGTCCAATGGGCACGATGAGCGCCGTCTCCTCGGCGAGATGGATGAACTTCTCGGGAGGAATGGTGCCGAGATCGCGATGTTTCCATCGCAGCAGCGCCTCGAACCCGGCAGTGCGGCCGTCGCCAAGGCGCACCAAAGGCTGGTAGTGGAGCTCGAGCTCCTCGCGAGCGAACGCATTGCGGAGCTCGCTCTCGAGCTTCATCTTGTCAATGGCGAGCTTGGCGATCTCGGCCTCGGCGCCGGCGCCGAGGCTGTTGAGCCCGCCCGCACCCAGTTGGCGAAACAGATTCTGCTCGTGGCGGAAGCGGTTCAGGATCACTCGCAGGAGGAGCCGCAGAACGGGGTCCGCCGCCTCGACCCGGGAGCGCAATTGCTCCTGCACGATAAGCGTGAGCTCGGTGTCCTCGATGGCCGTCGCCGTGGCCGATCGCTCGGTCCCGTCGAGGGCGGCCAGCTCGCCGAACATCTCGCCCGGACCGAGGACGGAAAGAACTCTCCGCTCCGATCCGAGGCTGGTCCAGATTTCCACGAGCCCCGACTCAATCACGAAGGCGCAATTCGCCTTCTCGCGCTCGTGAAAGATCGTCTCCCCGCGCGCGAAGCGCCGGCGCACCATGGTTCCTTCCAGGGCCGACTCCGTCATCCGACGTTTCTCGCCCAACGACACGTTAATTTGATTATAACCACGACCGGACCGGGTGGCGGCGCCGGGTCGGGCGGCAAGACCGCGTCCGATCCAGGCGCTTCCCCCTATCCCACCGTCCTTAGTGCTCCCGATCAGGCTCTTCGACCGGTCGGTCCGGCGGCCTTTCTCGATCCCTGGTTGAATCCACGCCGCGCGCGCATTCGAAGCGGATGTCGGCGTACTGGCCGACTGCGTGGGTGCGGGTGTTGTCGGTATCGGTCATCACCGCAACGCTGAGCACGGGACCCGGCGCGGTGCCGTAGGCGCGCACGTAGTCATCCGCGACGTTGCGCCGTACCGTGTGCCAGCTTCCCAGCCCGCCTGCGCCGGACGCGACCACCACCATCTTTATCCGGCTGGTATGAGCCGAAGGGATCACGCTCTCCACCGGGACGTGGTCGCTCCAGATGTACATCAGCATGGCGTAGGGCAGGCGAGTGGTCCTGAGGAACCGCTGCTCGGCCTGCGGCAGGGTGGCGTGGTCGCCGTCGAAGGCCAAGATCACGCGCAGGGGTGCGTCTTCGCGCGTCTTGTCGCGGTTGTCGGCCCCCGGAACCAGCGCGTCCGTCTTCCAGCGCCAGCTCAGAATAGCAGGCACGCCCACCGCCGGGTTGAAGTGCGCCATGTAGAACGAGGCTGCGCTGTCGGCTTCGGCACGCAGCACGGTGTGGCCGTCTTCCGGCGCTAGCGTGTAGACGGTGTCCCGTTTGAGCTTCGACAGCGGCTGATGCATCCACCCCACATCCTTGCGACCGAAATCGAGATTGCGTGCTTCGCAGGACTCCGCAGCGCTGCCGGGTGGCGCACCGGCGAGGACGCTGCAGACCAAAAGAAGAAACGCCAAGGTTAGCGGCGAACGTCCCATTCCCCGGGGCGACGCAGGTCGCTGCGCGACCGGGCACCGATACGCACGCGCACGAGCAGCAGGTTCCTTATCCCTCATCCCCTATCCCTCATGCCTCATCTTCACTCTGCCTTCATGTTGCGCTCTTTGACCACCTTGCCCCATTTCGCGACCTCCCGCTTGAGATAGGCCGCGAATTCCTCCGGGGTGTTGGTGACGACCTCCATTCCCCGTTCCTCGAAGCGCTTCACCTGGTCAGGGGCCGTCATCGCGCTGCGCAGCTTCTCGTTCAGGAACGCCACGAGCTTGGGCGGCGTGCCCTTGGGCGCGAGGAGACCGTGCCACGCAAAGAACTCGAAGCCCGGCAAGACCTCCGCGATCGGCGGGACGTCGGGCAGGACCGGCGAACGCTTCGGGCTGCTCACGCCCAGCGCGCGCAGGCGCCCGGCCTCGACCATCCGCGCCGTCTCCGACACGTTCGAGAACGACACGGGACATTCGCCGCTGACCGCCGCCATGAGCGCGGGACCGCCGCCCTTGAACTGGACGGCGACGATGTTCGTCTTGGCGAGCAGGTTGAACAGCTCGCCGGTGATGTGCGAGTTGCTGCCGATTCCCGAAGACGCGTAGTTGAGCGCTCCGGGCTTGGACTTCGCCAGCGCGACCAGCTCGCGCACTGATTTCACGGGAAGCGAAGGATGCACCGCGACCGTGGTAGGCACGTTGGTCATGAGCGAGATCGGCGCGAAATCACCCAGAGGATCGTATGGCGCGCGGCTGTACAGTACCGTGCTCGTGATGAACGGCACGCTCTGCAGGAGCAGCGTGTAGCCGTCCGGCGCCGCGCGAGCGACCGCTTCCGAGCCGATCATGCCGGACGCGCCGCCGCGGTTGTCCACCACGATCTGCTGTCCCAGCAGCTCGCCGAACCTCCCGGACAGCAGCCGCGCGTTCAGGTCCACGCTGCCGCCCGGCGGAAACGGTACTACGAGGCGTACGGGCCGGTTCGGGTAGGTGTCCGTCTGCGCGACCGCGAGCCCGGGCGCGAACGCGCTCACCAGCCAGAAGGAGAGCAGAGCAGGCGGCAGGACCTCATGGCGGATGGCTTCCATAATCCTCCTTCGGGCGTTTTAACAACGTCTCGGCGCAAGTCCCCCGATTTCACTGGAAACGGCCTGACGAGATACGCGTGACGATTACGGGTGACGAGCCGCGAAGCCCGCGCTATTCAATCTGTGCGCCCGAAAGCTTCACGACCTCCCTCATCCTGTCGTACTCGGCCTTGAGGTGCTGGGCGAACTCCTCGGGGCCCTTGTACAGCGGATCGAGTACCTGGGGCGCGAGCTTCGCGGTGACTTCGTGATCCGCCAGCGCCTTCTTGATCTCCGCACTCAACCGGTCGACGATCGGCTTCGGCGTGCCGGCAGGCGCGAAGCAGCCGAACCACGACGTGAATTCATAGCCCTTCACGGTTTCCGCGATGGTGGGGATGTTTGGGAACTGAGTCGTTCGCTTGTCGGAGGACACCGCAATCGGCCGCACGCGTTCCGGCTTGAGGTAGGGGTAGAGCTCCGCTATCGGCGTGATGATGGTCTGCACCTCGCCGCTCATCAGCGCAAGCACCGCCGGGGCGCCGCCCTTGAACGGGACATGGGTCATCCTGATTCCGCTCATGTTGGCGAAAACGCTCGTGGCGAGATGCTGGTATGCGCCGTTGCCGGCCGAACCGTAGAGGATCTGTCCGGGCCGCGTTTTCGCCAGCGCGATGAACTCTCTCGTCGTCGTCACCGGCATCGAGGGGTGGACGGCGAGCATCCCGACTATCCGAGTGAGCATCGCTATCCCGACGAAGTCCTTCAGCGCGTCGTACGCCGGCTTCTTGTAGAGGTGCATGTTGTTGAGCAGCGTCTGCGAATAAACCATGAGCGTGTAGCCGTCGGGCGGGCTCTTCGCCACGATCACGGCGCCGATCATTCCGGAGGCGCCGGCCCGGTTGTCGATCACGAACTGCTCGTTGAGGTACTCGCCCACTTTCTGAAATACGATCCGCGACACGATGTCGGTTGCCCCGCCGGGCGGAAACACGACGACCACCCGCACCGGCTTGGTCGGATAGGCCTGCGGCAACGCCGGCCCGCACGCTAACAACAGAGCGAATGCGAAGAACCATCGAATCGTAGCCATGCCGTTCCTCCTCCTGGTGTGAACTGCGTGACGAGATACGGGTGACGATTACAGGCGACGATTACGGGTGACGAGATACGGGTCACCAAGCGCTTCAGCCATACCTTGTCACTATTATTCGTCACCTTACTCTTTTAAGACGGGAGATGGGGGGTGGGGGCCATCTGAAAGCGGAAGGATGAAGGAGGAAGGCGAGGGGCAGCGCCGGAGGCTATGCTGGACGCGGCGACGCTGCGATCAGCGCCGCACTTCCCGCCACTCCCCGGGCCGCAGGCTGCCGAGGGACCACGCGCCGATACCCGTGCGCACCAGCCTCAAGGTCGGATGGCCCACGGCGGCCGTCATGCGGCGGACCTGCCGATTGCGGCCCTCCGTCAACGTGATCTCCAGCCATGCCGTGGACACGTCGCGCCGATAGCGTATCGGCGGCTCGCGGGGCCACAGCCAGTCCGGCTCCTCGATGAGCCGCGCGCCTGCCGGCGCCGTCAGGCCGTCCTTGAGCTTCACACCGCGCCGCAGAACAGCCAGTGCCGCGGCATCCGGGATGCGCTCGACCTGGGCGAGATAGGTCTTCTTCGTCCGGTGGTGCGGATCGGCGATGCGCTTCTGGAGCGCCCCATCGTCGGTAAGGAGCAGCAGGCCCTCGCTGTCGTAGTCGAGCCGGCCGGCCGGATAGACGTTCTTCACCGTCACGAAGTCGGCCAGCGTGCGCCGCCCCCCATCGCCGGTGAACTGGCAGAGAACGTTGAACGGCTTGTTGAAGGCGATCAGCAACTGAGCTTCGCAGTGACGAGTTTCGCGGTGACGAACTTTGTGGTGACGACGCACGCTCCGTTAGTGACGAGCGCGCCCGCCCCCTGACGCCTGACCCCCGGCGGGTTTTTCGCCCTTCCGCCTTCAGCCCAGCGCGCCAGCGGCGCGCAGCCGCTCGACCTCGTCCGCTCCACCACCCAGCCAGTCCCGGATCACGGCAGCGGCATGCTCTCCGAGCTTTGGCGCCGCGCTGCGGTACTGCACAGGCGTCGCGCTCAAGCGGATGGGACTGCCGACGCCGGCGACCTTCGTGCCGTCGCTCCTCGTGAGCTCGACCTTCAAGCCGCGGTCGCGCGCCTGTTGCAT
>DATFWO010000065.1:0-12708 GCA_035259205.1 Burkholderiales bacterium
CCCCCCGTCGCACAAATTAATCTTTATTGCGAGATGAGAACCGAGGGCCCCTTCCTGAGAATCCGAGGGGCCTTCCCATTCCCCCCGCACCCCCCGTCGCACAATGCTCGTTCTTCCCAATGGAGAGGCAGATGACCAAGCTTAGCGAGCTCGCGTCGACCGTACGGAGCAAGAACGCGGGAGTGAATCAGATCACATTCGACATCATCTTTCCGGATCGCCAAAGCTATCGCCGCGTGCTCGCAACCCGGGCGATTACCAAAGAGAGCGTCGCGGCGCTGTTCCGGATCTCGACCTCGCGGATCTCGGATTTCGTGGCGTTCGATGCAGCCAATGCGATCAAGTTCACGATCTACCGTCTGCGTCCCAGCGGCAGCCCCGGCGACTGGGACATACTGGGATGCCAGCAATACGGACCCCTGCTGGAGATCGAGATCCCCGACTGAAGTATCGTCACGCGCCGGACAGTCGCCGACTACAGCATCATTTCTTCTGCTTTTCCTTCTCCGCGTCCTGCTTGAGCACTTCTTCGTACTGGATGATCGCGTGCGCGATCGCCGGCCATCCCGCGTAGTGACCCACCTGGATGATCAGTTCCATGATCTCCTCCCTGGTAAGCCCGATGTGCTTGGCGCTGCGGTAGTGTGAATGCGTGCCGTTGGGGCGCGCGAGCGCGATGTTGCAGGCCATCGTGATCAGCTCCCGGTCGCGGATGCTAAGATGCGGACGCGACCAGATCTCCCCGAAGAGATATCCCACCGAGAGGTTGTAGAGGTCGGGATAGAGCTCCTTCTGATTCATCATCGTGTGTTCGCGGCCCATCTGCTTCAGGACCTCCATTCCCTTGTCGAACCGCCGCTTCTCGAAATCGCTCGTGGCCATCGTCGTTCTCCTCGTTGGTTGGAAATCAGGATTTAGACACGGAAAACACGGAATGGGTAACAGGGCCGGCGGCTAGCGCACATCCGCTGCGTACGTCATTGTCCAGGCAATTTCCGTGCCCTTCCGTGTGATTCCGTGGCTGATTTGATTTTCGACTACTTGACGACGAACGCGATCCGCTCCGCCACGTTGGGCGAGCCGGGCGCGTGCAGCAGCGTGCGCACCAGCCGGTCGGTAAACGCCTCGTCCTGAGGCCGGCCTTTCTCGTGACCGGGAAAGTGCTTGTTGCGCTCCGCGAGCGAGACGAACTCGTAGAGCACGCCGTGCTTCGCCCAGCCGGACACTGACACGATCTTGCGCACGCCGACGCAGCCGGGAAGCCGCGTCATGTTGGGCATTCGGCACTGCGCGTACCACTCGAGCATCTCGTCTTCTTCGCCGTCGGCGCTGCCGGCCTGGAACGTGCCGAGCTGTATGCACGGGGAGAGCGCAGCCTTCGCTTCGCGCTTTCCTGCGTCCGGCCCTTCCGCGCGCGCTTCGTCGGTCATGATGTTGACGCGTTCGCCCTGGCGCACGGCCAGCATCTTCCGGTCGTCCGGTGAGAGCCCGGCGTGCAGCTTGCGCGGCGTCGGGCGGCCGAAGGCATGCGCATCCCCGGCGCCGACAATCATGATGTAGCCGTTGCCCGCCGGCACCTTGGGGTCCTTCGTGTGCGAAAGCCGCCCGGCGCCCGGGACTTCGCCCGGCACGACGACCGACTTGAAGTGCGCGGCGTAGAGCACGCCGGGTCGCTTCACCATCGCCGGCATGTAGGCGCCGTGCGCCCAGGACAGATAGGCGTCGCGCCCGGAATCGGGCAGGTCGTACCAGGAAATCCACAGGGCTCGGTCCAAGTTACCTCCCATTCTCAAATCGGAAATGGCACCAGCCAATTCCGCAGTTCGTTCCCCTCTCCTCTCGGGAGAGGGGCTAGGGGTGAGGGCGCCGGATCATCGCGATCATCCGGCTCTCAAATCGGAAATGGCATCAGCCATTTCCGCAGTCCGTTCCCCTCTCCAGTCCCGCCGTACACGACGGGTCTGGTCAGGGTGAGCGAGGCGCGATTGTCGATCCAAGCCTTACAGTCCGCAAGCGATATCTCACATTGTGTAACATACGTTCTCAAAAATCCGAGGAGCAAGATCAGCATGAAATCCGGAATCACTCTTCGTCTTGTGTGCACGGCAGTGCTCGCCATCGCCGCCGGCGGCAGCCTGGCGCAGGGATATCCCGGCAAGCCGGTGCGGATCGTGGTGCCGTCCTCTGCCGGAGGCGGAACGGACATCGTTGCGCGCATCATCGCCCCGAAGCTCACCGAGCGCCTCGGGCAGCAGTTCATCATCGACAACCGCCCGGGCGCCGGCACCATGATCGGCATCGAGCTTGCCGCCAAGTCTCCGCCCGACGGCTATACGCTCCTCGTGGCGCCTTCGACCCTCGCTCTGAATGCGGTCGTCTACAAGAAGGTGCCGTACGACGCGCAGCGCGACTTCGCGCCGATCACCCAACTCGTCGGCTCGACCAGCATCATCGTCGTGCACCCCTCGCTGCCGCCCAGGACGGTGAAGGAGCTGATCGCATTCGCGCGCGCGCGGCCCGGTCAGCTGAACTACGCATCGGCCGGCATCGGCACCTACCCGCACATGACGATGGAGTTGTTCAACAGCATGGCCGGCTTGAAGATGGTCCACATCCCCTACAAGGGCACGGCGCCCGCGATGGTCGACATGCTCGCAGGCCATGTTACGGTCATGGCTGCGACGATACTGACCGGCATGCCGCAGATCCGGGCCGGCCGGCTGAGGCCGCTGGGCATTACCAGCCTGAAGCGCAGCGCCGCCGCGCCCGAGATCCCCACCGTGTCCGAGTCGGGACTGCCGGGCTTCGAGTCGGTCCAGTGGTACGGGGCGCTCGCACCGGTCCAGACCTCGAAGGAAATCGTCGCGCGGCTCCACGCCGAAATCATCCGGGTATTGCAGCTGCCCGACATCAAGGAGCGCTTTCTGGCCGACGGCACCGACCCGGTGGGCAACACGCCCGAAGAATTCGGGCGCTACATACGCGACGAGACGGTGAAATGGACGAAAGTCGCGCGGGACGCCGGAATCAAGCCCGAATAAATGCGGATGCTCACGCACCGCTTTATTTGAGCGCGATCGAGCGGACGGCAAACCGCCGCTCATCGCGCTCCTGGCTCGCACCCTCATCCCTCATCCTTCATCCCTCATCCCTGCGTTGAAAACGCTGCTCATCGTTTATCACTCCATGACTGGCGGCGCGCGCCAGATGGCGGAAGCGGCGCGCCGAGGCGCGTCGTCGGAACCGGAGGTGGAGGTGCGGTTCCGCAGCGCAAGAGACGCAACGGGAGAAGACGTGCTCGCGGCCGACGGCTACGTGTGGGTCACGCCCGAAAATCTCGCGGCGATCTCCGGCGTCATGAAGGATTTCTTCGACCGCACCTACTACGCCGCGCTGGACCGCATCGCGGGCCGGCCGTACGCGACATTGGTGTGCGCCGGCAGCGACGGCGCGAACGCCGTGCGCCAGATCGAGCGCATCTGCACGGGCTGGCGCCTGAAGCCGATCTGCGAGCCGATCATCGTATGCACGCACGCACAGACACCCGAAGCGATACTCGCCCCGAAGACCATAGGGCCTGCAGACCTGCATCGCTGCGAGGAAACCGGCGCGGCGATCGCAGCGGGCCTCGCTCTCGGCGTTTTCTAAGACGGTGACGAATGAGTGACGATTACGGGTGACGACTAAAGGTGACTAACCTGCAGCAGACGTCCGTCACCCATGTCTCGTCACACGTATCTCGTCACTATCTATGCTTTCCGACCTTCCAGCCGTGCCCCTTCAGATGCTTCATGCCGAACGCGATGGGCTCGGGCTCGAGGGGGACCGCCATCGTGTCGTTCCAGCGGTTGAGAAAGCCGTTGAGGGCGACCGCGCCGGCAAGCTCGACGATCTGCGCATCGGTCCAGTGCTTCTTCAGTTTCTCGAACAGTTCCCCGGTCACCCCGTTCGGTTGTGACGCTGCGGCGACGGTGAAGTCGAGCGCAACGCGCTCCGCCTCCGTAAAGAGGTTGCTGTGGCGGTAGTCCACGACGGAAGCCAGCCGCGCGTCGTCCACGCCGAGCCGGTGCGCCGCCTCCGCGGCGTGCGCCATCGAATAGTTACAGCCGTGCGTGCGGCTCGCCATGTAGGCAACGAGCCGCTTGAAACCGAGATCTACTTCGCTGGTGTCCTTGTCCCACACGGCGGACGCCATCTGGGCGAGCGCCCTCACCAGCTTCGGGCGGTGCTGCATGATGAGCACGCTATTCGGCACGTAGCCCAGATACTTCTGGTAGACCTGCAACGTGTCATTCAGATCGGGGGTGGCGTCCGCCGGCAGCGGCTCGACACGCGTCATTTTTACCTCGGCAGCGGAAGGGTGATCGGTGATGAGTGATGGGTGATGGGACGTTCGCAGCGCTTACGCGAAATACTCGTCACCCGTCACTTGTCATGCCTTATGAAGTCAATCAGCGCGCAGCCCCGTCGCTTTCACGATCTTGCCCCACTTCGCGACTTCGTTGCGCGTGAACGCCGCATATTCCTCGGGTGTGCTGGTAAGCACCTCGAAGCCGGCATTGTCGAGCCGGTCCTTCACGTCGGGCAGCTTGAGCAGCTTCAGCGTTTCGGCGTGCAGCCGCCCGATGATCTCCTTCGCCGTTCCGGCGGGCGCCACCAGTCCGTACCAGGATCCCGCCTCGTAGCCCGCCACGCCCGCTTCCTCAATGGTGGGCAGATCCGGCATGGAGGGCGAGCGCCGAGCGGTGGTCACGGCGATGCCGCGTAGCCTGCCGTTTCTCACGTACGAGACCGCCGAGGGCATGGTCGCGAAGCACGCCGACACCTCGCCGCCCACGAGCGCGATCATCGACGGCCCTCCACCCTTGTACGGAACGTGCACCATCTTCACGCCCGTCAGGCTGCTGAAATACTCGCCGGCCAGATGCGCGGCCGATCCGCTGCCCGACGAGGAATAGGCGAGCTGGCCCGGCTTCACTTTGGCGAACGCGATGAACTCCCCGACCGTCCTCACCGGAACCGACGGATGCACGACCAGGACGTGTGGCGTCGTAGCGAGCAGCGTCACGTGTGAAAAATCCTTCGCGAGGTCGAAATTGAGCTTGCTGTAGAGGGTCTGCCCGATTGCGTTGGTGATGGTAGCGATGAGCAGCGTGTAGCCGTCCGGTGGAGATTTCGCGGCGACCTCGGCGCCGATGTTGGCACCGCCTCCCGGCCGGTTTTCCAGCACCACCTGCTGGCCGAGCTGATCGGAAAGCTTCACGGCGACGATGCGCGCGATGGTATCGGTGCCGCCGCCCGGCGGAAACGGCACGATCAACCGCAACGGCTTGACGGGATACTGCGCCTGGGCCGATGCAGTCATCGGCAGCAGGGCAATCAACCAGAACCCTATGACGTTTTTCATGGCCGCTCCCACACCGGGCCCATTTTGATTTCCTCCACCCCGCGTTGATCATCGCGGGCTGTCCGTCACCCGTCAGTCGTCACCCCTTAGAAACTGTTAGTACGAACTGAGTCCTCCATCCAGCGACAGCGTCTGCCCCGTGATGTAGTCGGCCGCCGGCCCTGCGAGATAGCACACCGCGGCAGCCACCTCCTCCGGCGTGCCGAATCGATGCACCGGTATTCTTTCCATCATGGCCTTGCGCGCCTGCGGATGGTCCCTGAAGTATGCCGCGCGGGTTCGCGTCTCCACCGTTCCCGGGGCAACCGCATTCACTCGGATGCGGTGATTTACCCACTCGTACGAGAGCATTTTAGTCATATGGATTACACCGGCCTTGGAGATGCCGTAGGCCGAGCGCTGCGTGAATGCCAGCATGCCGTGCATCGATGCGATATTGATGATGCACCCGGACCGGCCGGCAGCGACCAGATGCCGGGCCACCTGCTGGCTCATGAAGAACGTGCCCTTGAGATTGACGTTGATCACCTCGTTCCATTCGTCGGGCGTCACGTCGACTGCGAGCCGGCGCAAGGTCACGCCGGCATTGTTCACCAGCACATCGACCCGACCGAGCGCGGAGATGACGTCCCCGGTAGCCTGCTCGATGCTGCGCATCGAGCGCACATCGAGCTCCACCGGCGCCGCGCGCCGTCCGACGGCCGCAATCCTGTCGAGCGTGTCGGACAGATCTTCCACGCGCAGCTCGGATACCGCAACGTCGTAGCCGTCGCGCGCCAGCGCCACCGCGGTTGCTGCACCGATCCCGTACGATGCCCCGGTTACCAACGCGACGCGCTTTTCGCCGGAGGGCATCAACTTTTGCGTTGAGGCTTTTACTTACTACGTTTGGCGAGCCCCGCCTCGGCGGCGGCGAGCAGCGCCCGCGTCGCGGTGACGCCCTCACGCGCGACTTCTTCCGGCGGCCGGGACCAATGGTCGGGATTCGGCGCCTCGTAGCTCAGGTAGCCCTGGTAGCCCTTCTCCATGAGCAGCTGAAAGACTTCCGTCCAGCGCACGACGCCTTTGCCCGGAGCCAGCCGGTCGGTAGCCGATCGTTCCTTCGAAATGGGCCCGGGCGGCACGTCGCTGAACTGGACGGTGAAGATGTCCTTGAGCGGGACATCCTGGAAGCTCCGGCCGCCGTCGCCGCCGCACTGCATGTGATAGAAGTCGAGCAGGAGCCCGCAGTTCGGGTGGTTCGCGAGCGCCACAATCTCGCGTCCCACCTCGAGGCGGCTGATGACGGGATGACGGGAGTTGAACTCGAGCGCAAAGCGTATGCCGTGCTTTTGCGCGATTTCGCCTCCAGCCCGGAAGCTCACGGCCGCCTCACGTATCGTACCCGGGGGATTAGCGCCCGGCGCAACCATGACGACGTCGCAGCCGAGAGCGGCCGCATTGGAGCAGACGAGGTCGAGCGAGTCGAAGAGCCGGCGCTGCTCTTCGCCCTTCGCGAAGATCACTCCGTACTCGGTGCCCATGACCGCCACCTTGATGCCGCTCGCCCGGACGAGATCCAGAACCTGCGCGTTCGTCATTCCCGCATCGAAGCAGCGCTTGAAGTCGGCGTAGCGCAACTCGACCGCGTTGAATCCCCCGTCCCGGGCCGCGCGCAGCGCGTCCGCGAGGGGCGTCGTGTCGAGGGTCCAGGTGTGCAGCGCGATCCGGTCTTGGAGACTCTTCATGAGTTCACGCAACGATCTCCGCCGGCGCGCCGGCGAGTGTTCAAGATGACTACCCCGAGGTTTCCCGCTTGTGCCGCAGCACTGCGAGCGGCTGCGGCTGTTGCGCGGAGATTCTATCAACTCCCCGCCGCCCGTGCGCGTCGCGCACGCCGACGAGGACGGGCTTGCGAGTCAGGGGCGGCCCAGGCCGCGGTAGCCACCAGTGTGAAACAGCAGCGGCGGACGATCGGCGTGGTGGTAGCGCTCAACCCTGCCGACGATGATGTAGTGGTCACCGCCCTCGTAACGGTGCTCGCTGCGGCACTCGAACAGCGCGACTACTCCGTCCAGCAGGGGCGCCCGGCCCAGCCCTTCCGCCATGGCCAGGCCCGCGAACTTGTTCTTCGAGGGCTTGCAGAAACGCGCCGAGAGATGCGCCTGGTCTTCGGCGAGTACGTGTATTGCGAAATGGCCGGCCTTCACGAAGATCGACTGGCTGGGCGCCGACTTCGACAGGCACCAGAGCACGAGGGGCGGCTCGAGCGACACGGAGCAGAACGAATTGGCCGTAACGCCGGCGACCTGGCCGTCCGGTGCGCGCGCGGTCACGATGGTGATGCCCGTGGCGAAGCACCCCAACGCGTCGCGCAGCTTCTGCGTATCGATCGCGACCGCAGCCGCTGCTGCAGCCTTGCCCGACAGCGACGCAGCTTCCGGATCCGCCGCGTGGCCGTCCGTGTCGATCGATCTCGATTCCATGCTTACCTTACCGTCCCCGGGACCATCAGTTTGAAGTGTAGAGCAGGCGATTGCCGATAAAACGGACAGGTAGGTAGAATCACCTTTTCCTTTTCTTCCACGATCGCCCTGCCCCCTCCGTGCCGTGAACAAGCTGCAGGCCATGGTGGCATTCGTGCGGGTTGCGCAGAGCGGCAGCTTTACCTCCGCCGCGGGGCAGCTCGGCGTCTCGGTGTCGGCCGTGGCGAAGGCCGTCGCCCGCCTCGAGGAGGATCTCGGGGCGCAGCTCCTCGCGCGCTCGACGCGCAGGCTGGCGTTGAACGACGACGGCCGCGAGTTCTACGGGCGGTGTCAGCAGATCCTCAACGATATCGAGGACGCGGAAGGGTCGGTCAAGAGCGCCCGAGAAATGCCGAAGGGGCGGCTGCGGATGGCGCTGCCGGTGCTGTTCGGGCGCTTGACCTTTCTGCCGCGCATCGCGGAATTCCACGCGCGTTATCCCGACGTGGTTCTCGACCTGAGCTTCGATGACCGGCCTATCGATCTCATAGAACGCGGCCTCGACATCGCGGTCCAGGTCGGCAATCTGAGCGATTCACGCTGCGTAACGCGCGTGCTGAATCACGGGCCGCGGGTCACGGCCGCGGCGCCCTCTTACCTCGCCCGGCACGGGGAACCGAAGACGCCGGCAGATCTCGCGGGCCACAATTGCATCATCAGCACCTTCGGCCCGGTCTGGCCGTTCAACGATCACGGCGATCGCATCGAGATTCTGGCGCGGGGAAACCTCGTAGTCACCGGCGGCGACGCGTTGCGAGAGGCCGTCCTGCTCGGGCTCGGCATCGCGCAGTCGAACTGGTGGACTTTGAGACACGATCTCGCGATGGGAACATTGAGACCCCTCCTCGAAGCTTACGCGGTCGAGGGCAGGCCCATCAGTCTCGTTTATCCGCCGACCCGGCATGTACCACGTAAGCTGCGCGCAATGATCGATTTCCTCGTCGAGATCACGCGCCTGCCTCCTGGCAGCGAACCGGGCCTGGAACCCCGCACGCGCCGCTCGAAGTCCCCGCAGCGCCCCCTGCGTCCGCGGAAATAACGGACAAACAGTTTCTTCCCGCCGTCGATCATCCGGAGATGGGTCTTGAGTATCATCATCCGCAATTCCGACTGAGGAGATGAGCCATGCGCCTCGGCTACTTCACGATGCCGGTCCACCCGCAGGAGCGCAATCCCACCGAAACGCTCCAGGAAGACCGTCAGGCGATCATCCTCGCCGACCGGCTCGGCTTCTACGATGCGTTCGTGGGCGAGCACCTCACGGAAAAGACCGAGAACATCGTGAGCAGCATGCTGTTTCTCGCGACGCTCATCAGCGAGACGAGAACGATCAAGCTCGCAACCGGCACTTCCAACCTGTCGCAGTCGCATCCCGTGCTGATCGCGTCGCACGCCGCGATGTTCGACCACCTCGCCAAAGGCCGCTTCATCTTCGGCATCAGCGCCGGAGTGCTCTCGTGCGACGCGGAGGCGCTCGGCAACCTGAACGAGGACCGCAACAAAATGTTCGCTGAGGCGATCGACGTCATCCTCGCGATCTGGGAGCGGGAGTCGCCGTACGACATCGATTTTCCCGGTAACCGCTACAAGGTCTCGGTTGCAAAGACCCGCGATCTCAGCATCGGGCGCGGCTTTCTCTACAAGCCGTACCAGCAACCGCGGCCCGAGATCGTGGGCACGGTGGTCGCGCCGCACTCGAAGGGCGTCATCGCGATGGGCGAGCGCGATTTTCACCCGCTCTCGGCCAACTTCCTCCTTACACAGTGGCTGCCGACTCACTGGGCCAACTACTGCGAGGGCAAGCGCAAGGCCGGGCTGGAAGCGGATCGTGCGGACTGGCGTATCGCGCGCACCATCTTCGTCGCGGACGACGACAAGGTCGCGCGGCGCTACGGACGCGACGACGCGAGCAGCCCGTACCGCCACTATTGGCGCACCCTGGTCTACAAACTGATGAAGGCGAAACGCCAGATTGCGTTCAAGACCGACGCATCACAACCCGACTCGGATCTCACTGAGGAGTACATCCTCGACAAGCTGGTGATCCACGGCACGGTGAACAAGGTCGTGGACGAAATACTGAAGCTGCGCGAGGAAACCGGCGCCTTCGGAGAGATCGTATACGCCGGGATGGACTGGGTCGATCCCCGGCTCGCGAGGCGCTCGATGGAGCTGATGGCGACCGAAGTCATGCCGCGGATCAACAAGGCCATCGGTACCGCGGAGAGCCGCGTGCACGCCACCGTCGGCGGCTGAGATTGCTCCGGGGGCCGTCCCCGTGACATCCGTTCCCATGGCTGCGCTCAGCGCCTGTCGCGCCGCACGAGCGCTCGGCGCCATCCTCATCCTGCTCCTTGGGACGAGCGCCGACCTCCCGGGCACGGCCTGGGCCCAAGGCGAAGCCTATCCCGCCCGCATCGTGAGGATGGTCAACTCGCTTGCCGCCGGCTCGTCAGCCGATCATCTCAACCGGGCCCTCGCCGACGGCCTTTCGGCCAGGATCAACCAGCGCGTCATCGTGGAAAACAGGCCGGGCGACGGCGGAAACATTGCGGCCATGAGCGTGGTCAAGGCGCCGCCGGACGGCTATACGCTGCTCATGGCCTCCACCGCCTCGCTCGCCATCCAGATGACGTACGGCGCCGGGCGCATCGAGTACGACCTGCGGCGCAGCTTGGCGCCGGTGTCCAAAGTGGCCGAGATTCCGAATGGCCTGTTCGTGACGCCGCTGCTGCCGGTCGACCATCTCAAGGCGTTCGTCGCCTACCTGAAGGCCAAGCCTGGCCAGTCCTGCGCTTCCTCGGGCGTGGGCGGGCTGCTGCACTTGACCTGCGAGCTCTTCAAGAAGTCGGCGGGGGTGGACGTGCTGCACGTCCCCTACAAGGGCTCGACCGGCTTCCGCCCGGACCTGGTCGAGGGCCGCATCACCCTCGCCTTCGACAACATCCCGGTCTACGTGCCGCTCGTCATGGCCGGAAAGCTCAAGGTGCTGGCCGTCACCGCGGAGCGGCGCTCAGCGATACTGCCCTACGTGCCGACCAGCGCGGAAGCTGGAATGCCGAGCCTGCTCTCGGTGGGCCTGTTCTCGCTGCTCGCCCCGCTCAATACGCCCGCCGACACCATCGCCTTCCTCTCGCGCGAATCGGTCGCGGTGCTGCGCGATCCCAAGGTGCGGGAGATGCTCGTCAAACAGGGCATCGAACCCGGCGGCAGCACTCCTCAGGAGCTGCGGGCACAGGTGGAGAGCGAGATCGCCCGATGGGCGAAGGTGATCAAGGACGCGGAGATCAAGACCGAGTAGGTTACAGCCACGGAACCACACGGAAGCACACAGAAGTTTTGGAATGACTGAGGCACACTGACCGAATCGGATGCTTGTCCGTGTATTCCATGTGATTCCGTGACTATTTTGAAACGGGTTCCAGAAATTTGAGATTTGGGATTGTTGTTACTGCTCGACGGCGCCCAGCTGCTTCACCAGTACCGACCAGAATTCGGTCTGCGTCTTCATGAAGCCCGCGAACTCTTCCGGCGACTTGCTGGTGACGACCAGCGCTCCGCCCAGGTTGTAGCGCTCGATCACCTCGGGGTCGGCCATGACCTTGAGCGTGGTGTCAAAGAGCTTGCTGACGACGGCGCGCGGCGTGCCGGTAGGCACGTACAACCCCTGCCAGGAGCCGAGCGTGAGCTCGGGGAAGCCGGACTCGATCATCGTCGGCACGTCGGGCAACTGGGGCACGCGCTTGGTTGACACCACCGCGATCACCTTGAGCCTGCCGCTCTTTACGTGCGGGATGAACGACGCGACGGTAAGCATGGTCGCCACGACTTCACCGCCCAGGAGCGCAATGGTGGCCCCTCCGGCGCCGGCCTTGTACGGGATGTGCTGGAGCTTGATGCCGGCCTTGCTCTGGAAGAACTCGAACGCAAGGCGCTGCGCGCTGCTCGCCCCCGTCGAGCCGTAGTTGAGCTGTCCCGGGCGCGTCCTGGCGTAGGCGATGAACTCCTTCGTCGTCGTGCCGGGTATCGACGGATGTATGGCCAGAGCCCCCGGCACGTCCGACACCATCGTGATGCCGGTGAAGTCGCGCAGCGGCTTTACCGGGAATTTCGGGAACACGCTCGGGTTGATCGCCATAGCGCCGACGTTGCCGAGCAGTATCGTATGGCCGTCGGCGCCGGCGCGGGCCGCGACCTCGACCCCGATGTTGCCGGCAGCGCCGCTGCGATTGTCGATCACGACCTGCTGGCCCAGGCTATCGGAGATTTTCGGCGCGATGATGCGCGCCACGAAATCGGAAGCGCCGCCGGGGCCGAACGGCACAACTATGCGGACCGGGCGCGAAGGATAATCCGACGGCTGCGCGCACAACACGCCCGCAGCTGCGGCCAGCCAGAACAAGAGTGCCCACCGTCTATACTTCATCACTCTCCTCGTTTTTTTATGAAATAGGTTCTGGTTGCTCCCGCAAGCGGGATTATAGCGATGGCCTCGGCCGCAAGCGCCCGAGCAGGGCCTTGGCGTTGAGAGCGCAAGGGACAGCGAGGGCGAGACAGAAGGTCATCACCAGCATGGGAGCCAGGGTGCGTCCGGCCACGGCAAACACGGCGACTCCGACCAGAGCGGTCACATACAGAACGTTCACGGCGAGCGCAAACCAGGCACCCCAACGCTTCGACTCCGGACGAAGGGCGATGAGCGCGAGCGCGAAGGGCAGGAGGTTCAGGAACGGCAAAACGCTCGAGGCCTGATTTGAAAATATCATGATCAGCACGGCCACCACGAAGAACGCGAGG
>DATFWO010000066.1:0-15683 GCA_035259205.1 Burkholderiales bacterium
CGCGGCGACGAGGATGATGCCTACCAGCAGCGTCAATGTCGCCGAGGCGGCCAGCAGGGCCGCCGCATCGCCACCGGGAGCCGCTGCTGCAGCCGAACCGCGAGCTCGTGGCAACAGGTCTTGCGAATGCCGGAGGTGCCCTCCTGGGGTCGATGGCGGCCGGCGGCGGAACGTCGCAGACGGCCGTTAACCGGTTTGCCGGTGCCTGCTCCCAGATGGCGGGACTGGTCACGGCAGCAGCCACGTTGCTGACGATGCTGCTGCTCGCGCCCTTCATCGCGCTCATGCCGAACGCCACGCTCGCGGCTGTCGTCATCGTGTACTCGGTCGGGCTGATCAAGCCGGCGGAGTTCCGCGCGATCTTGAAAGTGCGGCGCACGGAGTTCTTCTGGGCACTCGCCGCGCTGGCCGGCGTCGTGCTGCTCGGCACCCTGCAGGGCATCCTCGTCGCGATCGTCGTGTCGCTCCTCGCTCTCGCTTACCAGGTGGCCGATCCGCCCGTCCACGTGCTGGGTCGCAAGCCGGGCACCAACGTGTTCCGGCCCCGCTCGAACGAGCATCCCGAGGACGAGACCTTCCCCGGCCTGCTCCTGCTGCATCCGGAAGGACGCCTCTTCTTTGCGAACGCGGAGCGCGTCGGGCATAAGATACGGCCGTTGATCGAGGCGGCGCGCCCGAGAGTCGTGGTGTTCGATCTCAGCGGCGTATTCGATCTCGAGTACACCGCGCTCAAGATGCTGACGGAGGCCGAGAAGAGAAGCCGGGAGAGCGGCGTGCTGCTGTGGCTGGTCGGCCTCAACCCTGAAGTGCTGGAGGTGGTCCAGCATTCGCCGCTGGGCGAGACCTTGGGCCGTGAGCGGATGTTTTTCAACCTGGAACAGGCCGTCGCCCGGTATGGGGCAGGCACAGCCGGACGCGGCCCTGGCTGATCCGTTCAGCAATCTGCCGCCGCACTGCTGAAGGCGGACAATCCGCCGCGTCAGGAAAACCGGAAAGTCTCGACCTCGTTACGTTTTGGCGGCGCGCGCCGCGCCTGCCAGACGACGAACGCGGTAACGACCATCGCCAGTCCCAGAGCGCAGCTGACGACCGACGCGATCACGGCGGCCGGGAGCTTGTTGACCGTTGCGATGAGAAGCGCGAGCCCGAGATTACGCATTGCCGCGGCGAGCGCGCCGGCCGGGCGGACACGCGCGTCGCGGCCCGCGCACGCCGCGCCGAGAAGCAATGCGCACGCTGCGAGCCCGGCGCCCGCGGCGAACGGCGCCCATCCAATGTCGACCAGCAGCGGCCACAGAGTGGCAAGCAGCACGATAACGAGCGCGAGCAGCATCGCGTTCGAGACGCGCGCAAGGCGGGGCTCGATCCGCGCGGCAGCTTCCGGCCGATATGCCCGGACGGCCGCGCCGAGGCCGAGAGGCAGCAGTTGGGCGAAGAACACCTGGCGCGCTACGTCCAGCGGCGACACGCTGAAGTCCTTGGCGAATATGAGGTCGAGGGCCGCGACGCTCGCCGGCACCGTGACGATCGCAGACAGCACGATGGCGAGATGAAGCGCCGGCGCAAATGCGGGATGGCCGCCGACCTCGATCGCGCGGCGCAACGCGACGGGCGCCCCGGGCGAGATCGCCATCAGCAGAATACCCGCCGCCACGGCGCCTTTGAGCCCGAAGGCCTTGACCAGGAGGACAGCGCTCGCCGGCACCAGCACGACGACGGCGAACAGCAGCCCTGCCAGAACCATGCGCCGTTGCATGGCGGCCGCGAGCTGCTCCCGTCCCAGCAGCAAGCCGAGCGAAAGCATGACCGTGAATACTGCCGCCAGGGTGAGCAGGATGAGCCACGAGGGTATCGGGGAGGTCATCGGCGTCCTGCTTCGTCGGCGGATCCGGAGGAAGGCGTAGGCGCATTCCTACCATACCGGCGCCCGCGGAAAAAATGAAGCGTGATTGACCTTCTTCCTGTGCCGCCTACCAGAGCCCGGGGATCAGGCGGTAGCGTACCCGGGCGGCGTAGTCCGGCCAGCCTGCATGCCGGGCGATGATCCGCTCCTCGGCGTGGATCCGGTAGAGCAGCGACGTCCACCCCGCCAGCACCAGCATCGCCGTGCCGGCATTCCATTCCTGCAAGTTGTAGCCGATATCGGCGAGCACGTAGGCGAGATAGATCGGATGGCGCACGAGCTGGTACGGGCCTTCGGTCGCCAGACCCCGCAGGGCAGGGCGGATTCCGAACCACCGGCCCAGGGTAACGAGGCTGACGAGGCTTAGCCCGGCGGCGGCCGTCACTAAAACGAGCCCGCCCGCGGGCCACGCCGGATCGCCGGGCACCCACCGCAGGTACAGCACCTGGGCATAGGGATACGCGTACGCCACGACGACGGCGGCTGCGGAAAGCGGCGAGCGATCCTGCGCGATGGGGAGGCTGCGGGTGAGCGCGATACCCAGGACCAGCAGGTGCTGCGAAACGTAAACCCAGTCTGCGATCGTGAAGGTGGGTGTCAGTTGAAAGAGGAGCACCAGTTCGGCGGAAGTGACGCCGAACAGGACGAAGTCGGCGAAGCTACGGTCGGATATCAAAGCCCATCGCAAGCGCGCTCGCCCCCGTGAGATTCTAATGCGTCAGGCTGCTTCAAGCGCAATTCTCAGCCGCAGATAAACGCAGATGAACGCAGATGAACGCAGATTCCTGGATTCGACGTCAAGAGCACAGACAAACATAGATACTTTCGGATCCCAGATTCTTCTATGAGCTTGATTCATCTGTTTACTGCATGACCTAGCTGCGTGTATCGGCGTTTATCTGCGGCTCCTGTACCTGGTTTTGGGTTGAGAAATCGCCGGTGACGGCGAGCTCTTTCTGAAGCGAGCGCACCGCCCGCCGCAAGGTCGGAAAGTAGCGCACGTTCTCCGGGCGCGACTGCTCCAGCCCTCTCTCCTGCAGCCAGTCCGCAATCTCCGTCTGCCGCCCGGCGATGGCTATGCCGATGCCGCGAGCGGCGAGCTCGCGCGCGAGCTCGCGCAGCGCTTGGCGTCCGGTGACGTCGTGGCCCGTGACCGGCACAGCGTCGAGCACGAGCCAGCGCACTCCCGGAGCGGCGGCCGCTACTGCATCCAGCGCCGAGCGCTTGAAATAGGGCGCGTTGAAAAATACGACCGGCGAATTGAACCGGAAGAGGCACAGGCCCGGAATCACCCTGGCGTCCGGATGCCGAGCGACGCCGTGGAAGCCGGGCAGCCCGTCGATGACGCCCAGTACCTCGACCGGCGGCCGCGCCACGATGCGAATGAAACGCAAGAGCGCGAGGACCACCGCAAACAGGATCGCGTCGATCGATCCTACGACCACCACGCCCAGCGTCACGATGATGGAGATCGCGAACTCGCCCCGGTCCTCGCGCCACAGCATCCGCAAGGTGCCGATGTTCACCAGCGACACGCCCGCCATCACGAGCACAGCGCCGAGCGCGGGGACGGGCACGTATTTCAGCGGTCCGGTCAGGAACACCAGCACCAGTGCGATGGCTGCCGCGCTCACCAGCCCGGTGACCTGGGTGCGGCCCCCGGCGGCGTCGCTCATGGCGGTACGCGAATCGGCGCCGCTCACCGCGAAGCCGCCGGAGACGGCGGCGGCGATGTTGGCTGCGCCGAGCGCAGCCATGTCGCGGTCGGCATCCACGTCGTATCCGTTCTTCGCGGCAAAGCTGCGCGCCGTCAGCATCAGGCTGGTGAATGAGATCAGCGCGATACCGGCGGCGTTCACGAGCACGGGCTTCAGCGTGTCGAGCGAAAAGTGTGGAACGGTGAGCGCAGGCAGGCCGGCCGGCACTTCACCCACGATGTGCACGCCACGCGCGTCGAGGCCAAGGAGCCCGACCGCGAGCGCGGCGAGCGCCATGACCGCCAGCGCCGCCGGCACCCGCGGCAGGAGTTTCGGCGAAACGAGCAGCACTGCGAACGAGCACGCACCGACAGCGAGCGTGGGCAGATGCGTATTCCCGATCTTGGATGCGAATTCGAGGAGCCGGGGGGCGATGCCGCCAGCGTCGATTCCGAAGCCGAATATCTTGCCCAACTGACCGAGCATGATCGACAGGGCCACTCCGTTGAGGAAACCCGTCAGTATCGGGCGCGACAGGAAATCCGCCAGCGCACCGAGCTTGAGGAAGCTCGCGCCGATGCAGAGCAGGCCCGCGAGAAAGGCGAGCGCTACCGACAACGACAGATATTGCGCGGGATCGCCGGCGGCGAGCGGTGCGACCGCGGCGGCGACCAGCGCGCAGGTCGCGGAGTCCGGCCCTACGACGAGCTGCCGGGAGGAGCCGAAGAGCGCGTAGGCGGCGAGCGGGAGGATGCTCGAATACAGTCCGACGACCGGATGGAAGCCGGCGAGCTCCGCATAGGCCACGCCCACGGGCAACGCGACCGCAGCCACGGAGAGGCCCGCGACTACGTCATGGGACAAGTCCTCCCGACGGTAGCGGGCGAGGGACGCGAGCCCCGGTGCAATGCGTCCGACCCGGTCGATCAGGGACGGCCGCGTTGTGGTCGGCGCAGCTTCCATGCAGGTGCATGTTACACGCGCCTGCCCGGAGGCCTAATCGGCAAGGGATTTCGAAGCGACGGCGGGGTCGTTACGAAGGCGGCCGCGGTGGCACGCGCTGCCACGCGCTCGGACACTCCTTGACGTACGGGTAGTAGCTCTGCGAGTCGGCGCAGTAGTACCACCAGTTGGCCTGTGATGGTGCAGGTGGCGCAGCCTGCGCGTCACCCTGCTCGACGTAGGTCGGCGTGTCGCCTGCCGCATAGGGATAGTAGGCCGGGTAGCCGGCGTAATAGGGGTAGCCGTAGTACGGCCCGCCGTAGCCGTAGTAGGGCCAGCCATAGTACGGCCAGCCCCAGAATCCGCCGCCGACGAAAACACCGACCCCTACGTGCGAGTGGTGCCCGCCATGGTGGAAGCCGCCATGCCCGCCGCCATGTCCACCACCTCTCGCCGCCAGTGCCGATGCACTTACCATGACGGCCGAGAGAATAACGAGCGCGCCTATCGCCGCTTTCATCGTCTTCATGGCCATAACCTCCGAGACCAGCGTATCACAAAAGGGTTTCCATTCTTGTAAGAAATTGTTACCGGATCCTGGCCGCAAGCTTACCGATAGCACCACCGATAGCACCAAGGTCCCATTTCCATATCACAGTCGCTTGAGGCTTAATGTCGTACGCACACCCATGCGGATCCGAGTGTGGCGCATGAACCTTGAATTCCCCGACGGCGCCTGCACGCTCCTGATCCCCCAGTTCCTCTGTCTTCGGGGTTCATCATCATGAAAAATCAAGCCGATAGACTCTCTCATTCCGCTACCCTCGCCGCCAAGGGCGGGATTGTGTTGCAAAAGCGTCTTCAGTTGGCCCGCGAGCACCTGGCCAAGCGCGTTCGCGAGGTCTGGCAGACCCACGGGAAGCAACTGACCGCTCAGCCGGTCACCCCATGGGGATTGTGGGAATCGAGCTACCAATATGTGCTGGATTTCACGCAACGCACGGTTCTGTTCTGGGATACCTTGCGCCAGCGCGGGAACAGCTTCGTCGAGCACGAGCGCGCCGGCAAGCCGCCGCTGCTGCACTTCGAGTACGAAGTGGTGGTCGACGGTCGCAAGCTCGCGCGGCCGGTCAATTACGCGCTGGTGCGGATCGTGCCGCCCGCCGGAGTGACGGTGGATGCGAAGCGGCGACCCTACGTGATCATCGACCCGCGTGCGGGCCACGGCCCCGGCATCGGCGGCTTCAAGGACGACTCGCAGGTCGGCGTCGCGTTGCGCGATGGCCATCCGGTCTATTTCGTGATTTTCTATCCCGAGCCCGAGCCCGGTCAGACGCTCCTGGACGTATGCGCGGCGGAACAGGCGTTCGTCGCGAGGGTGCGCGAGCTGCACCCGGCAAGTCCCAAGCCGGTCGTCGTCGGCAATTGCCAGGGCGGTTGGGCAGCGATGATGCTGGCGGCATCCGATCCGGAGAATACCGGGCCGATCGTCATCAACGGCGCGCCGATGTCGTACTGGGGCGGGGCATGGCAGGAAGGCGAAGGCGACAACCCGATGCGCTATGCCGGCGGGCTGCTCGGCGGGACGTGGCTGTCGTCGTTCGTTTCCGATCTGAACAACGGCAAGTTCGACGGGGCGTGGCTGGTGCGCAACTTCGAGAACCTGAATCCCGCGAACACCTACTGGGACAAGTACTACCATCTCTTCGCCAACGTCGACACCGAGCCGCCGCGGTTCCTGGAGTTCGAGCGCTGGTGGGGGGGCTTCTACCTGATGAACCGCGAAGAGATCGAGTGGATCACCCAGAACCTCTTCGTCGGCAACAAGCTCTGGACGGGCGGCACCCGCAGTGCGCCCGGCAAGGTGTTCGATCTGCGGGAGATCAGGTCGCCGATCATCTTGTTCGCGTCGATGGGCGACAACATCACGCCCCCGCAGCAGGCCTTCAACTGGGTCGCCGACGTCTACGGCTCGACCGAGGAGATCAAGGCGAACGGCCAGGTGATCGTCGGGCTGCTGCACCAGGACATCGGGCACCTCGGCATCTTCGTCTCGGGCAGGGTCGCGAAGAAAGAGCACGCGCAGATCGTCTCGGTGCTGAAATCCGTGGAGACGCTGCCGCCGGGACTCTACGGCATGAAGATCAGCGAAGAGAAGGCCGCGGGCGGCAAGGTCGGGTATCACGTCGAATTCGTCGAGCACCGGCTCGAGGACATCGTAAAGCGGCTGAACCGCTTCGAGCGCGCCGACGAAAAGGCATTCGAGGCGGTCGCGGCGGCCTCCGATTTCAACCAGCGCGCCTACGAGTTGTTCGCCCAGCCGCTCGTGCAGGCCGGGGCGAGCGAAGGCCTGGCCAAGCTCCAGCAGGCGTTCCACCCGCTGCGCGTTCAGCGCTGGGCGTTTTCCGACCTGAATCCTTTCCTCGCCTGGCTCGCGCCGGCGGCAGCGGCGGTAAAGGAGCGGCGCCAGGCGCTGGGGCCGGACACGCCGTTCCGGCGGACCGAGCGCGCGATGTCCGAGATCACCAGCGCGGCGCTCGACTACTACCGCGAGGTGCGCGACGCGGTGAGCGAAGCCGCGTTCTACCAGATCTACGGCAACCTGTTCTCGCACCTCGCGGAGCGCGGGATTGGGGACGGTGAACGGCCGCGGGCGGCCGAACCCCGCGAGCAGCCGGTCGTAAAGCAGGCGCTGGCCGCGATCGAGGAGGGGGGTTACCCCGAGGCGTTTGCGCGCGTGGGTGCGCTGCTCGCCCGCCAGGGCGAGCCGTTGCCCCTCGAGCGGCTGCAGTTGAGGCGGGACCTGATCGAGGACTATCGTGAATTGCTGCCCGAAACGGCGCCCGACCAGCAGCGGCGCATCCGCGGTGAGCAGGACATCATCGTGCACTATGAGCCCGAGCGCGCGGTCGAGACGCTGCCCCGACTCCTCGCCGATCCTGCCGACAGGAAGCGGCTGCTGACCCTGTTCGGGCGCGTCCTGCGCGACGAGCGCGTACAGAGCGTCAAGCCGACCGCCGCCCAGGTTGCGATGCTCGACCGGATCAACACGATGCTGCGGGCGGATGGGCCCACGGGCAGGCGGCCGCCGTCGCGGCCGACTACACACTGAACGAGGACGAGCGTGACGATGGAACGCACTCACGAAAAATACGAGCGGCTGATCGCGGCGTGCAGGAAATTCGATCCGGTGCCGTGCGCGGTCGCGCATCCCTGCGACGAAAGCTCGCTCCGCGGGGCGGTCGAGGCCGCGCAGAAGGGCCTCCTCGCGCCTACTCTGGTCGGCCCGCAGGCGCGGATCCGGGCCGTGGCCGCCAAGTGCGGGCTCGACCTGTCGCGCTACTCGATCGTGGACGCGCCCCACAGCGAGGCTTCGGCCGAGGCGGCGGTGCGGCTCGCGCGCGAAGGCAAGGTGGAGGCGCTGATGAAGGGCAGCCTCCATACCGACGAGCTGATGGGCGCGGTGGTGAAGCGCGAGACGGGACTGCGAACCAACCGGCGCATCAGCCACTGTTTCATCATGGATGTGCCGGCGCTCGAGCAGCCGCTCATCATCACCGATGCGGCGGTCAACATCTTCCCGAAGCTCGAGGATAAGGTGCACATCATCCAGAACGCGATCGATCTCGCCCACGCGCTGGGCCGCAAATCGCCCAAGGTGGCGATACTCTCGGCGATGGAGACGGTCAATCCCAGCGTGCCCTCCACGATCGAGGCGGGCGCGCTGTGCAAGATGGCTGACCGCGGGCAGATCACCGGCGGCATACTCGACGGCCCGCTGGCGCTGGACAACGCGATCGATCTCGCCGCCGCGAAGGTCAAGATGATCAACTCGCCGGTCGCCGGCCAAGCCGACATCCTGGTCGTACCGGACCTGGAGGCCGGCAACATGCTCGCCAAAAGCCTCACGTTCATGGCGGGCGCCGACGCGGCGGGAATCGTGCTGGGGGCGCGGGTGCCGATCATACTCACGAGCCGGGCGGACTCGCTTACTACGCGCCTCGCCTCCTGTGCGGTGGCGGTACTGGTCGCGCAATCGAGGCGCGAGAAGCTCGAGAAAGCGGTGGCGTGAGGACGGCATGACGAGCGCCATCCTGGTCTTGAACGCCGGTTCGTCCAGCATCAAGTTTCGCCTCTTCACGGAGCACAGCGGCGAGCTGGCAGCCGGTATACGCGGACAGATCGAAGGCATCCACACGGCGCCGCATTTCATCGCGCGCGACGCGGAGGGCCGCCTCCTCGCCGAGAAGTCCTGGGGCGAGCGCGTCGCGCTGGGGCACGACGGGGCCGTAGCCTATCTGTCGGAATCCCTGCGCGGACACGGCAGCGGGCTCGAGCTGCGCGCGGTAGGTCACCGCGTGGTTCACGGGGGACCGGACTACACGCGGCCGATGCGGCTCGATGCCGCGGCGCTGTCGGCCCTGGAAAAATACATTCCGCTGGCGCCGCTGCACCAGCCCCACAACCTCGCGCCGATCCGCATGCTGCTCGAGCGCCAGCCCGCCCTGCCGCAGGTCGCCTGCTTCGATACGGCGTTCCACGCAACGAATCCCGACATCGCCCGGCGCTTCGCCCTGCCGTCCGAGCTGCACGATGCCGGGGTGCGGCGCTACGGGTTTCACGGCCTCTCGTACGAATACGTCGCCTCGGTCCTGCCGAAGCACGATGCGGGGACAGCCGCCGGCAGGACCATCGTGTGCCACCTCGGCAACGGCTCAAGCATGTGCGCGATCGAAGCCGGCCGCAGCATCGCGAGCACGATGGGCTTCACCGCCGTCGACGGCCTGCCGATGGGCACGCGCTGCGGCGCCCTCGATCCGGGCGTGCTGCTCTACCTGATGGACGAGCGCCGGATGGATGCGCGGGCCATCGAGAAGTTGATCTACAACGAGTCGGGCCTGCTCGGTGTCTCCGGCATCTCCAGCGACATGCGGAAGCTCCTCGCCACCGACGATCCCCGGGCGAAGCTCGCCATCGACCTCTACGTGTATCGCATCCGGCGCGAGGTGGGCTCGCTTGCGGCGGCGCTCGGCGGCCTGGACGCCCTGGTGCTCACAGCCGGTATCGGAGAGAACAGCGCGGCCATTCGTGAACGGATCTGCCGCGATGCCGCATGGCTGGGGGTGGAGCTCGACCGCGCGGCAAACGAGAAAGGCGGGCCGCGCATCAGCGCTCCGGGCAGCAGGGTGACGGCGTGGGTGATTCCGACGAACGAGGAGCTGATGATCGCGCGGCAAACGCAGCAGGTAATCAAGGGTGCGGTGGCGCCCGTAACTTGAGAAAAGGATGGCCAAATGGATAACAAGAGCAGGGGAACGAAGTCCGTAGCCCGGTCCGGCGCGCGTCCGCGTTTGGCCGAGGCGACCGAGCAGAAGCGCCTGAACGACGTCCGGGAACTGGGGGTCCCGTGGAAGAAGTGGGGGCCGTACCTGAGCGAGCGGCAGTGGGGCACGGTGCGCGAGGACTACAGCGAGGACGGCAACGCCTGGGATTACTTCAGCCACGACCAGTCGCGGTCGCGGGCCTACCGCTGGGGAGAGGACGGCCTCGGCGGGATCTCGGACGACAGGCAGCGCCTGTGCTTCGCGCTCGCTCTCTGGAACGGGCGCGACGCCATCCTGAAGGAGCGGCTGTTCGGGCTCACCAACAGCGAGGGCAACCACGGCGAGGACGTCAAGGAGTACTACTTCTACGTCGACTCGACGCCGACGCATTCGTACATGAAATACCTCTACAAGTACCCGCAGCAGGAGTTTCCCTACAGCCGCCTCGTTGAGGAGAACCGGCGCCGCTCGCGCGAGGAGCTGGAGTACGAGCTGATCGACACCGGTGTTTTCGACGACAACCGCTACTTCGACGTGTTTCTCGAATACGCGAAGGAAGGCCCGGAAAACATACTGATCCGGATAACGGTCCACAACCGCGGTCCCGAGGCCGCGCCGCTGCAACTCTTCCCGACGCTATGGTTCCGCAATACCTGGTCGTGGGAAAAAGGGGCAGTTAAGCCGGTCCTGCGAGCGGACGGGCGATCGATCCGCGCCTCGCATCCGGAGTTGGGCGATTATGCGCTCGCCTGCGACGGCGAGCCGGAATTCCTATTCACGGAAAACGAGAGCAACGCCAGCCTGCTCTGGAAGCAGCCCAACGACAGCCCGTGGGTCAAGGACGCTTTCCACCGCTACGTCGTCTCCGGAGCAGCCGACGCGGTCAACCCCGCGAAAACAGGCACCAAAGCGGCGGCGCGCTATGTGTTCGACATCCCTGCCGGCGGCTCAGCCGTGGTTCGCCTGCGGCTGGCCGCTGCTCTGCCCGCAGCATCGTTCGGAAAGGGATTCGACTCAACGGTCGCCGCGCGCCTTGCAGATGCCGACGAGTTCTACCAGCGGATCGCCCCCGACCCGCTCAGCGAGGACGAGAAGAGGGTCCACCGGCAGGCGCTCGCCGGGTTGCTCTGGTCGAAGCAGTACTACCTCTTCGACGTGGACACCTGGCTGAAGGAGCACGATGCACATCCGCTTGTGGGGGACGCGAAGCGCAAGGCCCGGAACGCCGAATGGTTCCACATGTTCAACGGCGACATCATCTCCATGCCCGACAAATGGGAGTACCCGTGGTATGCAGCCTGGGATCTCGCGTTCCATACGCTCGCGCTGGCGCTCGTCGACTTCGATTTCGCCAAAGAGCAGCTCCTGCTGATGCTGCGGAGCCTCTACGCTCACCCGAACGGGCAGATTCCTGCGTACGAGTGGAACTTCAGCGACGTCAATCCTCCCGTACACGCCTGGGCCACGATCTTTCTCTACAAGATAGAGCGCAACCTCGGTCGCGAGGACATACGGTTTCTGGAGCGATCGTTCCACGCCCTGACGCTCAACTTCAACTGGTGGGTGAACCGCAAGGACCCGGACGGCCGCAACGTGTTCGCGGGCGGGTTCCTGGGCCTCGACAACATCGGCGTTTTCGACCGCAGCGCGCCGCTACCCACCGGCGGCTCGCTGGATCAGGCCGACGGCACCGCCTGGATGGCCTTCTACTGCCAGAGCATGCTCGAGATGGCGATGGTCCTCGCCGATCACGACCCGTCGTACGAGGACTACGCGTTCAAGTTCCTCCAGCAATTCATCTGGATCGCCTACTCGATGGATCGGATCGGCGAGCACAACGACGAGATGTGGGACGAGAAAGACGGCTTCTACTACGACGTGCTGCGGCTTCCCAACGGCTCGGCGATGCGGCTCAAGGTACGGTCCATGGTGGGGCTGCTGCCGCTCTGTGCGTCCACGATCTTCGAGCCGGAAGTGCTTGCCGGACACCCGAGACTGGTCGCCCTGATAAACCTGTTCCGCGAGCGGCACCCGGACGTCATCAAGCAGGTCGCCCCGACGGAACACGGCTATGTCGGGCATGCCGGACGCCGGCTGCTCTCGCCGCTCTCCAGGCGGCGGCTCGAAAGGGTGCTCGGCTATCTCCTGGACGAAAACGAGTTCCTGAGCCCCTACGGCATCCGCTCGCTGTCGCGCTACCACAAGGACCATCCGTTCGTCTTCAATGTGGACGGGCATGCCCACACCGTTTCGTATCTGCCTGCGGAATCGAATACCGGCATGTTCGGCGGCAATTCGAACTGGAGAGGGCCGATCTGGATGCCCGTCAATGTTCTGATCGTTCGCGGGCTGCTCAACCTGTATGGGTTCTACGGCGACCACTTCACCGTCGAATGCCCAACCGGGTCCGGCAAGCGGATGACGCTCTTCGAGGTGGCGCACGAGATCTCGCGGCGGCTCGGCAACCTGTTTCTGCGCGACGAGAGCGGGCGCCGGCCCGTCTACGGGGGGGCCGCGAAGTTCCAGCAGGATCCGCACTGGCGCGACCTGATCCTCTTCTACGAGTACTTCCACGGCGATAACGGGGCGGGCCTCGGCGCCAGCCATCAGACCGGGTGGACAGGGACTATCGCTCGCGTGCTGGACATTTTTGGGCGGCTAGGGGCAGCCGATGTATTGATGACGTCGAAGGAGCGGCTTGCGTCGGTCCTCGTGCCCGGGGCTACGGACAGAGAATAGGGCACAACGATGGCCCGGCCACGCTATCCTCTGCTCTTCCAGATCAACACGCGCGTGCGCCTGTCGGAGCTCACCGCCGCGCTCGGCCGGCCTGCGGCTCTGGACGACGTGACGGACACGGAGCTCGACCGGCTGGCGCGCGACGGGTTCGACCTCGTCTGGTTCCTCGGCGTGTGGCAGACCGGGGAAGCCGCGCGCCGGGTGTCGACGTCCAATCCTGAATGGCGCGCCGAATACCGTCGCGTTCTTCCGGACTTCAGGGAATCCGACGTCTGCGGATCCTGTTTTGCCGTCCGCGACTACCGTGTCCATGCCGATTTCGGCGGCGACGAAGCCCTTGCGCGTCTGCGCGAGCGCCTGCGCCGGCGCGGGCTGCGGCTCATCCTCGATTTCGTTCCGAATCACATGGCGCCCGATCACCGCTGGGTGGAGGAGCACCCGGATTTCTTCGTCACGGGCACCGAGCAGCAGCTCGCGGCGGAGCCGCACAATTACTGCCGCATCGGCGCGGGCGGCTCGAGCCGTATACTCGCTTACGGGCGCGATCCGTACTTCGCCGGCTGGCCCGACACATTGCAGCTCAACTACGGCAATCCTGCGCTGCGGCGCGCCATGCTCGACGAGCTGCGGCGGATTGCGCATCAGTGCGACGGCGTCCGCTGCGACATGGCGATGCTGGTGCTGCCGGAGGTCTTTGCACGGACTTGGGGCATCACAGCGCCTCCCTTCTGGCCGCAGGCCACTGCGACCGTGCGCGCGGAGGCCCCGGGCTTCCTCTTCCTTGCCGAGGTCTACTGGGATCTCGAGTGGACCTTGCAGCAGCAGGGGTTCGACTACGCGTACGACAAGCGCCTATACGACCGCCTTGCGCACGGCTCTGCGCGTCCCGTCCGGGAGCATCTGCTCGCGGGGCTCGACTTCCAAGATCGCCTCGCGCGCTTCCTCGAGAATCACGACGAGCCGCGTGCCGCGGCGACGTTCGACTCTACCGTGCATCGGGCGGCCGCCGTGGTAACCTTCCTCACACCCGGGCTGCGCTTCTTCCACCAGGGGCAGCGCGAGGGGAAGAAGGTCCGCATACCGGTACACCTCGGACGGGGACCCACGGAGGCCCCGGACGGGTCGCTCCCCGCGTTCTACTCCGCACTGCTCGCGTGCCTCAAGGATTCGGGCTACAAGGATGGGCGATGGCAGTTGCTGGAAACCCGTCCCGCGTGGGGCGGAAACGGGAGCCACGAGGCATTCGTCGCTTTTTCCTGGACGGGGCCGGGTGATGTACGTCGTCTCGTCGCAGTGAACTACGCGCCCCATCGGAGCCAGTGCTACGTGTCACTGCCATGGAACGAGCTCGCCGGCTCGAGTTGGCGGTTGAGCGACCGACTTGGCGCCAACGTCTACGACCGCGATGGAGATGATCTAAGAGCGCGTGGCCTCTACCTCGACATGCCGCCCTGGGGGTATCACGCTTTTGCGATTCAGCCGGTGCAGTAACCGGGAGCACGAAGATCGATGACGGAGACTTTTTTATGTCCCTGGTAGGCAAGTCGAGACTACTTCGCGTAATCGTGGCCGTCCTTGCCGGCGCGCCGCTCTCAGGCTGCGTCGTCTACGAGCCGGTCCCGGCGTATTACCCGGGCGGGTCGAACTTCGACCGCGCCTGGAGCGCGGCGCTGGGCGGCACGCAGGATGCGGGCGTTCAGGTAACGTCCGCGGAGCCGAGCACGGGGCTCATCCGGGGCACCAAGGATGGGATCGACGTCGTCGTCACGGTTGCGCGCCAGGCCGACGGCAGCGTGCGCGTCCAGTTCGACTCGAAGGGCCCGACGCAGAAGGACCCGGGACTCGCCGACCGCTTTTCCCGGGCATACGACCGGCGCATGGGGCGCTGAGGCATGGCCACCAGAAACCCCAGCCCGATCCTGAAAGATGCCAAGGCGCTCGTCGTCGGCATCGCCAACCAGCATTCGATCGCCTACGGCTGCGCGAAGGCGTTCCGCGACCTCGGGGCGGAGCTCGCGATCACCTACGTCAACGAGAAGACCAGGACTTACGTCGAGCCGCTCGCCAAGGCGCTCGGCGCGCCGATCTTCATGCCGCTCGACGTCGCCCAGCCCGGCATGCTCGAGGCGCTGTTCGAGAAGATCGGCAAGGAATGGGGCGAGCTCGACATCCTCGTCCATTCGATCGCGTGGGCGCCGAAAGAGGACCTGCAGGGCGGGCTGCTCAATTGCTCTGCCGAGGGCTTCAAGGTGGCCATGGATATCTCGTGCCACTCGTTCGTGCGCATGGCGCGGCTCGCGGCGCCACTGATGAAGAAAGGTGGGACCTTGTTTGCGATGAGCTACTACGGCGCCAACAAGGTCGTGCCGAACTACAACGTGATGGGCCCGGTCAAGGCGGCGCTGGAAGCGTGCTGCCGGTATCTCGCCCACGAGCTGGGCGCCAAGGGCATAAGAGTGCACGCGATCTCACCGGGCCCCCTGAAAACGCGTGCGGCGTCGGGACTGAAGGACTTCGACCTGCTGCTGAATCAGGCGGCGCGACGGGCGCCGGTGGGAGAGCTGGTGGACATCATGGACGTCGGAAATGCGTGCGCGTATCTCGCTACACCCTACGCCCGCCGCATCACCGGTGAGACAATGTACGTGGACGGGGGCGTCAACATCATGGGTTAGACTAGCGGTATGGAGGGATGACCATGGCAGGTCGCGCGTACACGCGAGCGCTTCTGGCAGCGACGGCGATTGTGCTTTCCGCCTGCGCGGCCACACCCGGTGCCGATGTTCAGGCGACCCTGGATCCCGAAGCGAACCTCGGCAACTACCAGACCTACACCTTCGTGCAGGGTGATCCGAAGGAGCAGGGCGCGATCACCGATCCACGGGTACAGCAGCGCCTCCAGCAGATGGTCGGGAGCCAGCTCATAAGCAAGGGCTACGCCCCGGCCGCTCCGGGCCAGGATGCCCAACTCGGCGTCAACCTGGCCGGCAACGTAGTTCCGAAGCAACGCGTATTCGTGACCGGCAGGCCCGGTCCTTACGACTACAATTGGGGCCGCGTGGAGCTGGGCGGGTACCA
>DATFWO010000067.1:0-6373 GCA_035259205.1 Burkholderiales bacterium
GGGTTGCGGCCAGGGCACGCGGACGGCGGAGCAGTGCCTGCGCGTACACGCGTAGGTGCGACCCGGGAGCGGGCCACAGCGCCGCACTTGAACGCGTGCTTGCGCACCTGCGGGGTCGCATCCCCGGAAGACATCGGGGGCCCCTGCTCCTCCCTGCGGCGCGCCGTCTGCTTCGTTGCCCGGCTTGACCATATCGACATATGGCCTGCGCCGTGCGCCTCGCATACGGTCCGTCCTGGCCACAACGCATCACGCGCCTAGTTATGAAATAGGTTCTATACTGCTGGCGCATGAGCACCCAGCCTGCCGACGGATTGCCGCTGATCCTGAACGCGCTGGAATTCGCGTCGCTCAAGCACCGCGACCAGCGTCGCAAGGACCCGAACGCTTCGCCGTACATCAACCATCCGATCGCGCTCGCCGGCGTCCTGTGCCGGGAAGGCGGCGTGCTGGATCCGGTGGTGCAGGCGGCGGCGATCCTGCACGACACGCTGGAGGACACGCAGACCACGCCGGACGAGCTCCGCGCGGAGTTCGGGGAGAAGATCGCGAGCATCGTCGAGGAAGTGACCGACGACAAGAACCTGCCCAAGGCGGAAAGAAAGCGCCTTCAGATCGAGCACGCCTCGGGCATCAGCCGCGAAGCGAAGCTCGTCAAGCTGGCCGACAAGATCTGCAACGTGCGGGACGTCGCCGACCATCCGCCCGCAAAATGGGATCTCGCGCGGCGCCGCGAGTACTTCGAATGGGCGAAGGCCGTGGTGGACGGCTTGCGCGGCACCCACGCGGAGCTCGAGAGAAAGTTCGACGAGGCGTATGCCCGCAAACCCGTAATATAGGTGGTGGGTGATGCGTGATACGCGTGATCCATCACTCATCACCCATCACGCCTTTCAATGACGAAGCCACAAGTAATAGTCGCCGGTGCCGGGCCGGTCGGGTTGGTGACCGCGCTGGTGCTGGCAAAAGAGGGCGTTCCCGTGCTGGTGCTCGAAGCGGAGCCCGCTCTTAGCTTCGATCTGCGCGCCGGAACCTATCATCCGCCCACCCTGGAGATGATGGCGCCCTACGGCATTACGGACGAGATGCACAAGACCGCGATCAAGGTGCCGCGCTGGCAGATGCGCGACCGCAAGGACGGCCTCATCGTCGAGTGGGACGTGTCGCTCATCAAGGACCTGACGCCGTATCCGTACCGACTGCACCTGGAGCAGCACCGGCTGACTCCGATCATCTTCGACAAGCTGAAGGTCTGCGCCAACGCCGAAGTGCGTTTCTCGCACGAGGTCACCGACGTAACACAGACGGCGGACCGGGTGACGGTGACCGCGAAAACGCCCGGGGGGCTCGAGAAATTCGACGCCGACTGGCTGGTGGGCGCCGATGGAGGACGCAGCGCCGTACGCAAGTGCATAGCCGTCGAATTCGACGGCTATACCTGGCCCGAGCGCTTCCTCGTTGCGAGCACGACCGACGACTACACCCGCCACGGCTATGCGCTCAACGCGTATTGCGCCGATCCTGAAGAGTGGGTGGCGCTGTTCAAGATGCCGGCCGACGGCCCGCCGGGAATGTGGCGTGTGATATTTCCGGTGCCCGAGGACGAGGACGAGGCGGTGACCTTGTCGGATGACACGGTGGAGCGGCGCATGCAGAACTTCGTGCCGCGGACGGGTCGCTACCCGATCAGGTTCAAGAGCATCTACAAGGTGCACCAGCGGGTGGCGAAGGATTTCCGCGTCGGCCGGGTGCTGCTGGCGGGCGACGCCGCGCATCTCAACAATCCGATCGGCGCGTTCGGCTTGAACAGCGGGATCCACGACGCGTTCAATCTGACCGACAAGCTCGTGAGAATCTGCCGCGGGGAGGCCGACGCGGCCCTGCTCGATCTTTACGTGCGCCAGCGCCGCACCGTCAATCTCGAATACGTCCAGGAGTTCTCGGTCAGGAACCTGAAACGCCTGAACGAGAAATCGGAGCCGCTGCGCCGGGAGAACTCCGACTGGTTGCGGCGGCAGGCGGCTACGAAGGAGGGATGCCGCGAGTTCCTGCTCGTCTCCAGCATGATCGCAAGCATACGGCGCGCCAATAGCATCGCCTGAACCGGCGCCGCGGCCAGGTAGCTACGGATGCTTCAACCCTTGATCGCTTCGAGCCGGCACTCGGTCTCGACCGATTTGATCTCCTTGCCCTTGGGCAGCGGGCGCCTGAACGTCCGCACCTGGCGATAGCCTTCCTTGGAGCAGGAGATGATGATCTCGCTGGGGCTGATCTCCTTCTTGAAGCCGCGCACCTTGTAGGCGCCGCTCGCGTTGGTGCGAGTCACGAGCGTCAGGCTGGTCTTGTACGACGCGGTCACCTTGGCATCCTTGACGGGTGCGCCGCGTGCGTCCTTGACGAATCCGAAGAAGGCCGGCCCTTCGTCAGGAGAGTGATCGTCGGGGCTGAATCCCTCGCCGCCCGCGCGCGCGCCCGGTGACCCGCACATCGCGGCGAGCGCGAGGCATGCCACCAGGCAGGCGGATCGGATCGGTCGGTTCACGTCCATGGCCCGTAAATCGGTTGCGAGCCGCGGGGCTCCCGCATCAACGCAGAAAATATTGCCTCAATATATAGCAAAAAGCGACCATCACGCACACTGGAACGGCCCACGACCAGCCGGACCAGATCCGCCGCGCCAGGCCCTGGGGCAGCGCGGCGGCCAGGGCGCCCGCGATGAACGCGACGATGGCCGACGTCGCGAGCCATCCGTACCAGTACATGGCCGGACCGTCTTTCGGCTGCTCCACTCCGCCGCCGAACTCGTTCGTCGCAGGATGATAGGTGAAGAGCGCGTAATTCTTCTCGACCGCGATCACGTACGTGATCGCAAAAACGACGGCAAAAACGACGGCAAAGACGGCGAACGAGCGCGGCGGCGTCATGATCCGAACCCGCGAATGTTGTTCAGTATGTGCCCGACGAGAAAATTCCACCAGACGATGAACGCGAGCATGGCGGTCAGCAGCGCGCGGGTGCGGGCGTGCTCGGCTGCGAGTGGCTGCCGCCAGAAGTACCAGTATGCCGGAAGTACCCCCAAACCGACCGAGACGAAATGCTCCTTCAGCTCGAACGCACCGATCTGCGGCCACAAACTCATCTGCTCGACCACGACTCTCGCCTCGAGCCGGTACTCCGGGTAGATGATGCTGCCGAGCGTGAACGTGAGCACGTACAAAACGATGATCGCGTTGGCGTAGGACGCGCCCGCCACCGAGCGGAAGCGCCCGACGAACGAGCCGGCGGGTTTACGCGCGGGCGCCCAGACGCTCACCGTCTGGTGCGTGATGGCTCCGAGGAGCGCGACCGCGAGCAGGCCGTGGACGATGAGCAGTACAGTCGTCGTGTTCATCGACTCGCAGCGCCCTCCCCGGTTACAGGTCGCCGGTCACAGGCCACCGGTCGCCGCCCTTTCAGTCGAGCGGCTCGACCTTGATGATGGAGGCGCCGTGGTTGCTGCCGACCCAGAACGTGACCGGCGTCGTCGAGTTGTCGACGAACACCCTGCGGATGTTGGTCGTCCGCGGCAGCAGATATTCCACGAACTGCCCGTTCCTGGTGTTGAGCCGCACGACGCGGTCGTTCAGCATGGAGCCCGTCCACGCCTCGCTGTTCTTGTCCAGAGCGACGTCGTACGGGCCGGTCCAGGGCGTGGGGACTTCCCATTCCTGGAAGCGTTCGGTCTTCGTGTCGAACATGGCGATGCGATTGCCGCGGTACTGCGCGAACCAGATGCGGTCCTGCTCGTCCATGATGCCGCGCCGCGGGCCCGAGCTCTTGGTCGGCGTTTCGTACAGCGTGACCTCCTTGGTCTTGGCGTCGATCCGGCCGATGGTTTCCCGGCCGATGTCGGTGAACCAGGCGTTATTCTTCGAGTCGGAAATCACGTCGTAGATGTTGTGCCCGACGGGCGCCGCCGCGAACGGTTCCCACGTTTCCCACTCGCCGGTCTTCAGATCGAGGCGGTGCACGCCGGCGAACCCGTTGTTCTGGCTCCAGACCTTGCCGTCGACGCCGATGTTGAGCGGGCTGGTCATGTTGACCTGGGTATTGGGCCGGTTCCACTTGGCGTCGATCGGCCACACCTGCAATTTCTCGGTCTTGGTGTCGAGCTTGCCGACCGCGGCCTGGTACATCATACCGACCCACAGATTTTCCTCCCGATCGAGCCGGATCGAGAGCGCGCCGAGCGGCGAGCCTTTCTTCAGTTCGGGCGTCCTGATTTCGACCAGCTTGCCGGTCTTCGGGTCGAACTTGCCGATGTTCTGATCACCGAAGTCGGTATACCAGACCGTGCCTTTCGAATCGACCACGACGTCGTGCGGCTGTATCGTCGGGCGCGGCATGTCCCATTCGGTGATGATGACGTGGGTGCCGCGGCCCTTCGGGCGGGCGAAGGTCTTCAATTCGTACGGCCATACCGTCGGGCTCGCGCTGTGGCTCTGGTTGATGCTCGCGAAGTACTCGGCGTTCGTGCGGAACAGCTTCGCGCGGTCCTCGCCCACGAGATCGGTGTCGCGCCCTGTCAGCCGTTTCTGGGGCCTGAGCACGGTACTCTGGTTGGCGTAGGTTCCCATGCGCTGGATCGTCTGCACGAAGCCATCGGCGTCGTGCTTCGAGCGGAAAATCCGCTCGAGCGTGTGGCAGCCCACGCAATTCAGCAGCGGCCGCTTCTGCTGCGGGTTGCCGGTCGCGCTGTAGAGCCATTCGGCGTTCGAAAGCTGCGCGGCGAGATCCTTCGTCTTGACGAGTTTTAGGTCGGCGCTCGCCCCGCCCTTGGCGGTGACGTCCGAAGTGACGGCGCCCGCCAAGTCATAGCCGGCTGCGCGGATGGTGATCGCGTATTTGCCGGGCTCGAGCCGGGCCGCAGGGAAGCGATAGACGCCCTTCTCGTCGCTCACCACGGTGACGGTCTTGTTCGAATCGGCTTTCTTCGCGCTGACGAGCACCCCTTCCATCGCGCCTTCCTCGGCGGAGGAGACCTTTCCCGCCAACGCATCGGTCTGGGCGGCCGCCGGAGATGCTTGGAACGACAGGAAAACAAGCGCTGCAACGATGGCGGGTAAGCAATGCCGGGTCCGCATGGTGATCTCCTCGTGGTGTGCCAAGCTGCGTCCTCGAAATATCGTTTTGGTATGAGGGACCTGCCATGCCATCGTAGCACCGGGCCCAGTGGGTCTTCAATGGGCCGAGGCGTGGGTTACACTGGGCGCGACCGTATCGTGGAGTCAACCATGCGCCATTCGATCGTGAAATATGCCGTTCGGGTGATGCTCGTCTGGGGCGCGGTGGCCGGACTTGCCGCCGCACAGGACAAGAGCGTCGCCCCGGGCATCAACGACCGTTTCCTGGAAGGCCAGAATTACGGCGAGTTCGTCGACCAGTTCGAGCGCGAGGGTCGCGAGATCTATGACCGACGCCACGAGATCGTGAAGGCGGTCGGCCTCAAGCCGGGAATGGCGGTCGCGGATCTCGGCGCGGGCTCGGGACTCTTCACCTATCTGTTTGCGAACGAGGTAGGACCCGGCGGCAAGGTCTACGCGGTCGATATCAACACCGTCATGGTGAGCAACATCGTGCGCCGCTCGCGCGAGCAGGGCTACCAGCACGTCGAGGGGCGGGTCGGCGCCGCGAAGAGCGTTCCGCTGCCGCCCGCGTCGGTGGACGTCGTCTTCACCTCCGACGTCTACCATCACTTCGAGTATCCACAGATCATGCTGCAGGGCATACGCGCGGCGCTCAAGCCCGGCGGCACGTTCGTGATCGTGGACTTCGAGCGCGTCGAAGGCGTGAGCCGCCCGCGCGTCCTGGAGCACGTGCGCGCCGGCAAGGAAACCGTCATCAAGGAAGTCCAGGCGGAGGGCTTTCGCCTGCTCGGAGAGCGCAAGCTTCTCCAGGACAATTACTTCATCACGTTTCAAAAGCAGTGATCGGTGATCAATGACTGGCGAGCCATGAGCGTCATGAAGCGATCTCGAGGCTCGGAGTGAGACTCGAAGCAGCGTTCGCCGCCTGCACTTTCGGCTGTATGCTCGCGAGCGCCGTGGCGAGCGCACAAGCGCCGCCCAGGGATTTCCCGGTGAAGAGCGTCCGTATCGTCGTTCCGGTCCCGCCCGGCGGCATCGTGGACGTCGTGACGCGGGTGCTCGGCCAGCGCCTGACCGAAGTGATGGGGCAGACGGTCATCATCGACAACCGCCCGGGCGCCTCCACTATCGTCGGCAGCGAGCTTGTCGCGCGAGCGCCCGCCGACGGCTATACGCTCCTCTCTACATCGCTGCCCCTCGTCGTGAACCCCAACCTGCATCCCAGGCTGCCGTTCGACGCGGAAAAG
>DATFWO010000068.1:0-6382 GCA_035259205.1 Burkholderiales bacterium
GTGGGACCTGATCCTGTGCGCCGAGATGTTCAGGCGCTACAAGCCGGCGCCCGAAGTCTATCTGGGTGCGATCGACTACCTGGGCCTGCAGCCGCACGAAGTCATGATGGTCGCAGCGCACAACTACGACCTGAAGCACGCTCGGTCGCACGGCATGCGTACTGCATTCGTCGCGCGTCCGACCGAATACGGTCCGAATCAAACCACGGATCTCAAGGCCGAGTCCGATTGGGACATCGTGGCACGGGATTTCGGCAAGCTCGCGTCTGCGCTCGGTACCTAATGAACAGCAGTAAAGGGAAGTAGCGATGAGTGTTGTAGTCGCGAGGTTGAGTGACGGTGCGGGTGGGCTCTGATCGCGCGGGCGCCGTTTGATCGGTGTCGGGCGGGCGTGCGACGCTGCCGGAGGCGCTTGAGTGGCCCGGCGAACCTCAACAGGCCGTTTTGTGGCGGATGGTGATGCAACTTTCACCGCACCGGATATAGAGTGGTCAGGCGCCTCGCATCCCGTGCCGAGGATTCAATAGCCCATTCGGTTAGCTTCAGGTCTCTGAGCTTCGGCGGCAGTTTCCGTGGCGAATCCAGCGTGGAGAGCATCAGGCGGCCGAGTACGGTATCGACTGCCGTGGGGTTTGGCAACGCCATCCGCACCAGCTTCTGGATCAGCCTCGTTCGAATCTCAGGTGACAGTCCGTCAGCGACCAGTGCTTCTGCCGCGAACCGAGACGCGAGGATCGGCACGAAGTCCGGATCGGGGATTTTGACCTTGTCGTCCTTCTGGAGTACCTCTGTCAGGATGGCATCCGGGGCATCCGGCGCGCCCCAGATCCAGTCGTTGACCGCAACCAGCTCCTGCGATCCGTAGTCGAAGATCGCGGCGATGTCGCGGAGCGTTTGCGCCTGCCGGACGGGTTCGGGGATCGGCAGGGCCTGAAAATACTGCTGATCCTCGGCGCGATAGTCGAACTGTTCCAGGACCAGATGAATCGCGCTGAACTCGGCCGTCAGTGGCTTTTCCTGGAAGCGGCAGACCGTGGCCTGGAGATCGACACCGGTCATGTCTGCCCATTGAAATCGCATGGCGTTGACCGTCGCGGTCATCTGCAGGGACAAACGGTAGTCCTGGATCCGATGGGACGCCGCTGTCGCCGATGTCAGCGCAGCATTACAAGCGGCGCTGTCGCCGGGCGTGACGATGCGCGTGGCCTCGGCGAGCGTCAACGCGGAGGGCGCACGGAATCCAGCGAATCCCTTGGGCAGATCTCGTGCAAGTGTGAGCAGATCGGCTGCATCGCGCCGGCGGCCGAGCGCGACGGCGAACACCTCCGCGAGCGCCGAAGCGCGCCGCTGATAGTGCGACCACGAGTCGGTCCGTCCTTCTTCCGGCCGCAGGCCCGCGGCCGCCTGCAGCAGTTGCTGGCGGGCGTGTTCGAGCTCGATCGATGCATCGAGGTCGCCATTGTGGGCGCGGCATCCGAGCACGGCAAGCGGGAGGTATTCCTCGAAATCCACGGTTGCCACCGTGAGCGCGGCGGTTGCGATCCGCTGCACCAGCCGCCGCACCCAGTTTGGATCCGGAAACTGCAGGATGGGCTGAAGGAGCATTTCGAGCGAACGGTTACGGTAGTAGGGGTACCGGTTCGTCGCATGGATGTCGATGTAGCGTTCGAGGTACTCCGTGTTGGTCGCGGGATCGAGCTTCGCGAACGCCACCAGATCCGGCGCATCGCGCTCCGCGATGAACCCCGCCGCGTCGGTGCCGGAGACCGGATCTGCAGAGTTCAGCGGCTCCAGGCCTTCCACCCAGACCCCCCCGGCACCGCCGGCCCGCTGGAGGATCGCGGAGACGTAACGCAGGAGAGGCCCTCCGGAGATCACGCGGAGGCCGGGTGGAACGCTCCCGGAGGGCTGCCGCAGCCAAGTCAGAAGGCTCTCTAGATATGGCGTATCGCAGGACTTGGCCGCATCCTCGACCAGGGTGCGTGCTTCGTTGGCCTTGTCCGGGGGCGCGACCCACGCGATGAGTAGGCGCGCCAGCGTCTCCCAGTGCCGGTCCGCTTCGAACAACGCCAGAAGGTCGGTCGCCGCGTCGATGCGTCCCTCCGCCGCCCGCTGAAACACGAGCGCCGCGTCGCGTGCCTCCGCCGCATACGACTTGCGCAGCAGCACGAGCAACGCCATCAGGGCTGGAACTTCCGCCGCTGTGCCTTCGGCAGCGCGGCTTATCGCAGAAGTCAGCTTTCCGTCGAGGGCGGTTGCGTCGCCGTGCTGCCGCTGGTATCGCTCGAATCGTTCATTGCCGAGGAGATCGGTGAGTTGCGTCGCACGCCGCGCGACCTCCGAGGCCTCAGCGATGGCTTCGACGAGATGAAACACAATGTGCTGGACAGGGTACCCTGCCGGCACCTGCCGCTCGTGTGTCCATGCGTCCACGAGCCGGCCGTGCACGTGCGCCTTGTCGGTTAGCGTGCGCTCGAGATACTCGCGGATGTAGTCGTGCAGCCGTATCGAGCGGCCCGGCAGGTTCAGCTTGATGAGACCGACGTCATGCAGGCGCTGCGCCAATGTCTGAACCGTCGTGTCGTTCAGCCGCCAGAGTGTGCCGAGCACGCTGAATGGGACGTCAGCATCCTCGTGAAGGACTCCAAGCTCCAGGCATCGCTGACGTTCGTCGGCGAGAAAAGCGAGGCTGACCTCGACGGTGCTGCGGACGGCGTCGTGCCGGTCCCTCGGGTTCTGTTCGTCGAACGCGCCCGGACCGAGGTCGGTGTACTTTTGGAGCGCCCAGTCGAGCGCGTGATCGACGCTGTCCCCGAGAGCGACCTGCTGGACCAGACAGCGGTTGGCAAGCTGCAGCAGCAGGGGCACGCGTTTGAGGCGATCGGCCAGCAGCGCGACCCTGCCCGTTCTGCCTGCCGACACGGGAAGCCCGGCCAGGAGCATGCCATTCGCTTCTTCCCTGCTTACCTGGCCGATGTTGATTCGACAGCTCTCGTCGGACGCCGCGCCCACCGCAACGCTGAAGAGCCGGCTGGTGACGAGTCGCGACGCGTTCGAGGCGCCGTGCAGGAACGGCTTCAGATCCTGAAGGCTCCAGACGTCGTCGATCACGAGCAGGCAGCGCTTGCCGTCGAGCCTTTTCGCGACCTCGAACATAGCATCGTCCTGATTCTTGAAGCCGGGCCGCTCGCCCGTCAACGCCGCGTGGATCCGTTCGAGCTCCGTCACGATCTGCGGCTGCTGGCCGAGCGTCACCCAGAGAATTCCGTCATCGCAGGCGGCAAAGACGTCAGGGTCGTGGCACACGCTTAGCGCCAGCGTCGTCTTCCCGAAACCTCCGGTACCGTGCAGGACCACAGTTTTGCCGCTGGGATTCTTCCGCCCGACGTCCAGCGCCACGTCGATAATGCGTCCGAACTCGCCCGGACGGCTCACGAAGTTCGCCGGGAGGCTGGCCGCCAGGAAGGGTGAGCGTGTCGCCTGACACGGGCTCTGCAGCACCGCGACGAAACGCTTCCAGTAGCGATCGAAGTCATAGGTCTGGATGTTCTGCATCCAGACCGGCAGCAGCTTGCGAAGGGTATCGAGCTCCTTGTCGCTGTCGGGCGAGTCGAACGTGGGCTTGATTGGGACGACGCAGCGGCCGTTCTCGCGTGCGTAGCGCCATTCCTTCTCGACCCACGGCGACCGAAGTGCGGCAGGCGTCATGACAAGCACCAGATACTCCGAGGAGTCGATGCCCTTCTTGATCTGGTCCTCGAAGTCACCCGGCGACATGCTGATCCGGTCCTGCCAGGGGGCGATGTCCGGTTCCCGCGCAAGACGGTTCATCAATGCAGTCGCGTAGCGCTCGTCCGCGCGCGCGTAGGAGATGAACACCGGAGTTTCACGAGCCATGACCTGCCTCCATCAACCCGCCCTAAAGCCGCCGGTGCCCGGCGGCACAGTGCGACCCATTCCGGTCCTCCAAATGTCTCGGAACCAGACATTGCGCCGAATCGGCGGTCAGTTCGAAATGGCGGTAAGCAGAGGGGGATACGCAAGGACAGCGACGCCAAGCATCATCATGCCTATGCCGGCGACATTCGCGACTGCGCGCCCGTGCTTCCAGTTCTTTTCGACTAAGAACAGTACGAACAGAATCGCCATCCCAAGAAGGTTCGTCAGACCGACGATAACGAGCACCATCATCTCCGCCCAGCAACAGCCGAGACAGTAGGCACCGTGCACCACGCCTGCGCGGAGCGCATGATGCACGCCGCGGTAGGAATCGTGAATGAAGACGAACGTCAGCGGACTTCGACACATGTCGGCGCATCGTCGCTTCCAGCGCGTGAACTGGTAGAAGCCCGCGAAGAAGAGCATCGCGCTGGCGAGCGTCAACAGCCACTGCGGCTGTGCCGCGTCCTCGCCCCATTGTGCGAAGACCCGATACACCAGCCACACCACGATGCCGGTAGCCGACCAGACCAGCATGTAGCCTGTCACGAACGCGGGCGTCGAAAGCGCGCCTTCCCAGCGCCGGAGAGCGACCGCGTGATGCGAGAGGACCACCGGGACGATCGTCGGCAGCATCATCGCGGCCATCATTGTGATCCACATTGCGAGGAACTCGACTGCGCGCATGCTGCCCTGGTCGCGATAGCCGATCTGACCGAGGCCCATCACCATGTCGCGCATCGAGTTGGCCTGCTCGATGGTGGCTCCCCATGCAACAGCCGACACCGAAACCAGCGCGACGAGGACGGCCACGTTGGCGCGCCACGAAAGAAGATCGAATGCGTCGCGTGGCGTCTCTTTGTGCAGCGTCATCAGTTCGGGATACGGAATCCGCACTCCTTTGCTTGCCTGTGGCGGTCGTGCGTGATAGGCGATCTTGGCAGCGCTTATGAGCAGCACCAAGCCGAGAACGACCTTTAGCAAGGTGGTGGGCGCGAAGGCCACGGCGAAGCCACCCAGCGCGGCGCCGGCCACTGAGCCCAAGCTCATCGCAGCAGCGATACGTGGCGGCCCGCCACGCATCAACAATGCGCCCGCACGGTAGTAGCGCCACAAGCCGGTCGCCACGATGGGAAGCGAGATTAGTGCGCTGGCTGTTCCGGCGACCTTGATGTCCGCGCCGAACACGAACACGAGTGTTGGGATGAGTAGTTCGCCTCCGGCAACACCAAGCATGCTGCTAACGACACCCACTACAAGGCCGATCAGTGCTCCGCTGGCACCGCGGAGGATTACCGAATCCATAACTTGACCGCCCCCGTGGAACGGGACGAAGGCCTCAACCAGCAGGAGTACCCCTATTGCGGCAAGGAGTGCAGCCATTGAAAGAGTCAGGTGCCGGTCACCGAGCCGAGTCACCAACCGAGCGCCATAGGCAGCACTCAAGATTCCGCCGACCGCCAGGCCCGCCATCTCGGGTAGGTGGGGTATCACGCTGGACACCGGGACTGAATGATTGCGCACGACGAGCGCAAAGCTCAACGTGACGAGGCTGACAAGAAGGTTGAGGGGAATAGCTGCACGCGCAGGAAATCCTATAGCTTGAGTAAGCACGGGTAAGCGAAACTCGCCACCACCCAAGCCAACCAGACCGGCCAGGCCCCCTATCGGCACCGCCCAAAGAAAAGCGCGCTGGAAATACCGGCAAGAGAGTAAGTGCATCACGTTGGTCGACCTAATCGCTGCAATATCCTACCGAAGATGGCGGACGTCCGCTTTTGGCCGTCAGAAAGCGGTCGCCGCTGAGGTACAAGTTCCCGCATTGCTGACGTTCAAGGTCACGCCCGTCAACTGGGTGTAGCGGAAATCCGCGTCCCGGGAGGGCGGGCCTACAGGACTCGCGCGTCGCAGGCGCGAAGGGATCGAGATCGATGCTAGGATCCGCGATGCACTGGTTCGGCTTCCCGAACCACCAGCTATCGGCACACACGCTTCGAATTCGAAAGGAAGATAGCCATCATGATGATCGTTGATGCGCAAATTCACCTCTGGGCCAAAGGCAAGCCATCCGCTCATCACCGTCAGACGCCTTACCTGAAGGACGAAGCTCTGGCGGCTATGGATGCCGCGGGGGTGGATCGAGCGGTGATCCACCCGGTGATGTGGGACCCTGATTCCAACGAGCTGGCCGTGGAAGCGGCACGCGCGCATCCTGATCGGTTCGCAATCATGGGCTGGATCTATTTGGACGACGCGGAACAGCGCATTGCCCTGGATAGATGGAAAAGCCGGCCAGGGATGAAGGGACTGAGGTTCTACTTTACCGATCCAAGGTCGCAATCCTGGCCGGACGACGGCACGCTGGACTGGCTGTGGCCTGAAGCCGAACGGCGGGAGATTCCGGTTTCCCTTCAGGCATCGGCGTTCCTCCCGCGGATCGCCG
>DATFWO010000069.1:0-2548 GCA_035259205.1 Burkholderiales bacterium
CGGCCGGGGCACCGAGCTCGAGGCAATCACCACGATCGAGGCGATGAACCACATTGCCCTCGACGAACTCCAGCCGCCCCGCCAGCACCCAGATCAGCTGGCGGATGAATGCGTAGGCTGAGGCGGGGAACACAACTTCGGCGCCAGGCGGAAGGTCGACCTCGACCAGTTGCAGCGGCATCTCCGACAGCGGAGAGACCTGACGCCGCAGATAGTGCGACTGCGGATCGTGCCAGACGGGTTGCTCCGCGCGCCTGACCAGCCGCCCGCTTTGTTCGCCGGGCAGCGCAACTAGCGTGCTCATCGTCAATCCGTACGCGCCGCAAATGCGCCCGAGCAGCGCGGCGGTGGGGCTGGACTCGCCACGCTCGAGTTTGCTGAGCATCGCCTTCGAGACGGCAGCGCGCCGCGCCAGCTCGTCGAGCGTCCACCCGCGCCTGGCGCGCTTCTCGCGCAAGCGCGCGGCGATGAGCGGGGTTGGATCGCTGTTCACTTTCCTTGACATGAGTCCACTATAGTGGACTATGGCCCGCATGCAAACGAGTTGCGCCATCCGTCCCGCCACGGACGCCGACCTGGCGGCGGTGACGGCCATCTTCAACGACGTGATCGCTACCTCCACCGCGGTCTACTACTTCGACGCCACTTCGCTCGCAGAACGAACCGCGTGGTTCGAAACCCGCCGCGCGGCAGGTTTTCCGGTGCTCGTCGCGGAGCGCGATGGTGCGGTGCTGGGCTTTTCTTCGTTCGCCGAGTTCCGCGGCGCCTGGCCCGGGTATCGCTATTCGGTCGAGCACTCGGTGCACGTGCGCGCCGATTGCCGCGGGCAGGGCATCGGGCCGCGCCTCGTGGCGACGCTGTTTCCGCTCGCTAGCGCCATGGGCAAGCACGTGATGATCGGCGGCATCGACGCGGCCAACCAAGCCTCCCTGCACATGCACGCACGGCTCGGCTTCCAGCAGGTGGCGCACTTTCGCGAAGTCGGGCACAAGTTCGGGCGCTGGCTCGACCTAGTCTTCATGCAGCGCTTTCTCGACCCACCGGGCGCACCGCGACCCGCATGAACGCGCTCGCGCTCGCATTCGTCGGCGGCATCGCGCTAGCGGTGCAGAACCTCATCCTGTCCGCCATTGCCGCACGCGGGCTCGCGTTTCCTGCGGTGCTGCTGCTCAACACGTTGGTCGGGCTCGCGTTGCTGCTTTCGCTGAATCTAGCAACGAGCGGCACCGCGCTCGTGGGCAACGTGGCCTCGACGTGGGAGGCGTGGTTCCTTCTGCCTGGACTGCTCGGCACGTTCGTCGTCTTCTGCATGGTGTTCGGATACGGCCGCGCCGGCGCCGCGGCGCCGACGATCGGGCTGATCTCGGTTCAGGTGCTTGCTTCGATAACGCTCGATGCGTTGCGCATCGGGCCAGGCAGCCGCGAACTATCGCCAGCCAGCGTCATCGGCGCTGCGCTGGTTGCCGCGGGCGCGGTGGTGTTAGTGACCGCGCGTAGGTAGTTCTGCGTGCTGCGCGAGCGAAAGCGGATCGCCGTCCGGCTCGCGGAACCACGCCACTTGTGATCCGTCCGGCGTGCGCCGGATTCCCGAGCTGAGGACCCCCGGCGAGGTCGGGCTCGAGCGCTGGCCGACGAGAAGAAGCCGCAAGCCTGGAGGGACGTGAACTTCGAGAGAGGGATCGTGACCGCGCGGGGTTCAAAGTTCGGCGAGACCTATCACGTGCCGATGAACGAGGAGCTCCGGGGTGTACTGCGAAGCCTCCGAAGCCGTCTCAAGAGCCTGTGGGTCTTCCCGGGTCTGAAGGGTAAGACGGCGCTCAACGTGACGAACTATATGAACCGCGTCTTCGGGTCAGCGGTCGAGCGCGGCGGGGATTGAGAACTTTCGCTGGCACGACCTTCGCCACACCTTTGCGAGCCGGCTGGTCATGGCGGGGGTCGATCTCATGACCGTGAAGGAGCTCATGGGCCACAAGACGATCGCGATGACGCAGCGCTACGCGCACTTGTCGCCGGCGCACAAGCTGAACGCCGTGGAGCGCCTCACTCGACGCGCAAGCGTCACCACCACCGGCACCGGCGCAGAGCCCGCCGAGGAGCATCGGCAGGCCGCGACGCAAGTCCGTGATCGGCGGAAGGAAGAGAGAGCGATGACCGGGGTCGAACCGGCGACGTCCAGCTCGGGAATGGGTAGGTCACCGCCCTCGACTAGGCATCGGTCAGTCACCATCCAATCATCCTGCCCATGCCTGCCGGTGCCTGCCGATGGATGAGCCCGACGGGTAACTCCTAAATCATCCAAGACACGGCCACCCCCCGGACCGTTCCGGCAACGTCCCTGCTCCTTTCAGCGGTAGCGCCGCCGGAGCTGAGGTTTCTGCTACCACGCTGCTACCACTCTGGCCCGAACCAGGACGCACGAGGCGAAACTGTGGTCAGTCGGGATCCTCAGCTTTCCGCGGGACTAGGTCTTTCTGGTGCGGCGGAGTTTCGCCCCGATCGGAGTTCGTAATTCGTTCCGACCCATTGACCTAAAATCAGTCGGTCG
>DATFWO010000070.1:0-7111 GCA_035259205.1 Burkholderiales bacterium
GGATGAGGGATGAAGGATGAGGGATGAAGGATGAGGGATGAGGGACAGACGCTGAAGGCAGGCTCGGCCGAAATCCGCTTGCCGCTTACCGCTCGTCGCTCGCCGCGGTTCGCGGTGCTGCCGCCGCTCGCGCTGTACATCCACATTCCATGGTGCGCGCGAAAGTGCCCGTACTGCGATTTCAACTCTCACGAGGCGCGCGGCGAGGTTCCGGAAGCGCGCTATGTCGCGGCCCTCATCGCCGATCTCGAGCAGGCATTGCCTCTGGTGTGGGGCCGGCGCGTCTACAGCGTATTCTTTGGCGGCGGCACGCCGAGTCTGCTGTCGGCACACGCGATTGATGCCGTTCTGGCAGGGGTGCGCGGGCGACTCGTGCTGGTCCCGGACGCCGAGATCACGCTGGAGGCGAATCCCGGTACGTTCGAGGCGGAGAAGTTTCGCGACTTCAGGGGTGCGGGCATCAATCGCCTGTCGATCGGCATACAGAGCTTCAATCCGGCGCACCTGAAGGCGCTCGGACGCATACACGACGCAGAACAGGCGCGGCGGGCAATCGAGATTGCGCAGTGCAATTTCGATATCGTCAATCTCGACCTGATGTATGGATTGCCCGGACAGACCGTTCAGGATGCGCTGGCCGACATCGACGCGGCACTCTCATACTCGCCGCAGCACCTATCGGCGTACCACCTCACGATCGAGCCGAACACCTATTTCCACCGGTTCCCGCCGCAACTGCCCGACGACGACGCAACCGCGGAGATGCAGGAGACTGTCGAGGGCCGGCTGGCGGCCGCCGGGTACGAACACTACGAGGTTTCAGCTTTCGCGAAGCGCGGAGGTCGAGCGCCCGTCACGAGTCACGAGTCACGAGTCACGGCCGGTTCGGCGCACGATGCAAGGTGCCGCCACAATCTCAACTACTGGATGTTTGGCGATTATCTCGGTATCGGCGCCGGCGCACACGGCAAGCTGTCCTTCGCGGACCGCATCGTGCGGCAGCTGCGCGTGAAGCATCCCGAAGGCTACCTGCGAGCGGCGGAGCGGGGAGCGTCGCTCCAGGAGGAGCACGACGTGCGGGCTGAGGAGATCGGCTTCCAGTTCATGATGAACGCACTGCGCCTGAACGCCGGATTCCGGACGCGACTATTCGAGGAGCGGACCGGATTGCCGCTCTCGATAGTGCTGCGCGAGCTGGACGAGGCGGAGCGGCGAGGTTTCATCACCCGCAACCACGAGCGAGTCGTCCCTACGCTTCGCGGGCGCCGCTTCCTCAACGATCTGCTGCAGCTTTTCCTCGGGGACATAAAGCCCGATAAAATACTCCCTCGAGGAGGAAGCGTTCGATGAATACAACGAAAAGATTCATGTGCGCCGTGGCGGGAGCGGCATGCCTTGCCTGCAGCGCGGCTCACGCGCAGCAGCCCTACCCGAGCAAGTTCGTGCGGTTCGTGGTTACTTATCCCCCCGGCGGGAGTTCCGACGTGATGGCGCGCATCATCGGCCAGCAGTTGAGCGAGTACTGGGGTCAGTCCGTCGTCGTGGAATCCAGGCCGGGCGCCGACGGGTCGATAGGGATGGAGTATGCCGCGAGGCAGCCCGCAGACGGCTATACGTTCCTGCTTGGCAATTTCGGCCCGGTGGTCGCCAAGCCCTTGCTGGCCAAGGTGTCATACGACTGGCAAAAAGATTTCGTGCCGGTCTCGCGCATCACCATTTCGGCCAACATTCTGGTCGTCCCGGTATCCCTGCCGGTGAAGAACGTGAAGCAGCTCGTCTCGCTTACGAAGTCGCGTCCGGGCGAGCTCACCTACGGCACGAGCGGTCCGGGCAGCATGTCGCATTTTGCCGGCGAGATGTTCAAGCGACTGGCGGGGGTGAGCATGATCACGGTGAACTACAAGGGCAACGCGCTGGCGATCACCGATCTCGCGGGCGGTCAGATCACCACGATGTTTTCGGACGCGGTGCCCGCGATGCAGGGCTTGAAGACCGGCAAGATACGGGCCATCGCGGTCACGAGCGAGAACCGCTGGCCCCATACGCCCGAGCTGCCGACGCTCGCCGAGGAAGGCATCAAGGGGTTCGCGGCCGTCAATTGGTGGGGCATCCTCTTTCCCGCAGGAGTGCCGCGCACTATCGTCGAGAAGGTCAACGCGGATCTCGTCAGGGCGCTTGCAACCCAGAACGTCAAGACCCGGCTCGCCGAGCTCGGCGTCGAGACCATATCGAGCACGCCGGAACAGTTCGGCGCATTCATGGCGAGCGAGACCGCGCGCTGGGGCAAGCTGATCAAGGAAGCAAACCTCAAGCTCGAGTGACGAGCATCAGGTGTTCTGTCCCCGGACGCGACGAAGCGGACCGAAACAGCTGTTCAAGGACTCGTCCCGGCACATGATCATCGTGTCGCCGGAGGGGTCGAAACGGATGTAGTTGGTCGCCTTCTGGCCGACCTGCGTCACCTCACCGGAACAATCCTTCTTTCCGTTGCCTCTGACGATCACGTCCGTGATCTTGAAGAAGCCTTTGGGGCTGGCCTTATCGTCGACCTCGTAGACGCTTTCAGTGACCTCCTCGCCGCTGGTGACCAGCGTGGTGCCGTTCGGGCGCATCGAGTAAGTCTCCTGGCAATTCGTCCCCGGGACCGCAAAGGCCCATGAGCCAAGAATGGGATGATCCGCCTTCGGCGGGCGCGGTGGCTCGGCGCAGGCAAAGCCTGCGATGGCGGCGAGGCTCAGGGCAAGAAAAGGGAATTTCGCAAGGGAGGGGCTGAAATAGCGGAAACTCCGACGAAGCATTGAACCCTCCGGGAATCACTCATGCGGCGCACGGGGGATACGCCGGAAAATCACGTCCCACACTCCATGGCCGAGCTTCAGGCCGCGGGCCTCGAATTTGGTTAGCGGGCGGTAGTCCGGGCGCGGCGCGAATCCGCGCGCGGTGTTGGCAAGCAGGCGCTCGCCGGACAGCACTTCAACGATCTGGTTTGCGTAGTCCTCCCAGTCGGTAGCGACATGCACGTAGGCCCCGGGCTTGAGGCGAGATACCAGCAGCATTGCGAACGGCGGCTGCACGAGCCGCCGCTTATGATGGCGCTTCTTCGGCCAGGGGTCCGGAAAAAAGACGTGGACGCCGTCCAGCGTTTCCCCGGCGATCATGTTCGCGAGCACCTCTACCGCGTCGTGCTGGATGACGCGCACGTTGGTCAGTCCGAGCTCGTCGATGCGCTTCAACAGGCTGCCCACCCCCGGCGTATGCACTTCGATGCCGAGATAGTCGTTCTCGGGATGGCAGGCGGCGATACGCCCGGTCGTATCTCCCATGCCGAAGCCGATCTCCAGGATCCTGGGCGCCGTCCGCCCGAACACCGCGTCGAAATTCAGCGGGCCGGGGGCGTAGGGTATGCCAAAGCGCGGCAGGAGCTCGGCGTGCGAACGCCTTTGCCCCGCAGTAAGGCGCCCTTGGCGCAGGACATAGCTTCGAATCGGCCGCATAGGGCAGTTAGCGGTAAGCGGTAAGCAGTGAGCGGCAAGCACCAGGCAGTATGCGCGGTCTCGGCTCACCGCTCATCGCCTGCCGCTCACGGCCCTTGGTGCGGTGCGGCATTCTCGCAGATCACGCCCCATCCGGTAAGCCTGCACCACATTGAAGCGCCGATGCAAAGCGAGTAAGGTGTGGCCGCCACCGCAACAGCCGGGGGAAACGGCGTCGCACAGCCCTTTTCGGGACAGGATGCGTGCGGTTGGCATAGGAGCCAGAGGGGCCGGCAGTCCATGAGTCCGGTGGGAGGGCAACAGCACCGCGGGATCCATAGCGCGATAGGGCGTGTCGGGACCCTGCTGTCCGGCTTCATCCCGGAGTTTCGCAACCGATCCGCGCTAATCGTGCTGGCAGTGGGCTTGGCGCTGTCGTGGGCGGCCTGGTACGTGACCGCGCAGTGGGTTTCCGGCGACGTCGCCCGCAAGTTCGAGAAAGCGGTCGAGGATGCGCTCGACTCCGTGGAGCGCCGCTTGCAGGACAACGTCAACCTTCTGATCGGGCTCAAGGGCCTGTTTGCGGCCACTGAAGACGTGGATCGCAGCGAATTCCGGCGCTACCTCGCGGGATTCAACCTGCGCGAGCGTTACCCGGGCATCCGGCTGGTCGCGTATAGCCAGCGCTTGACGCGATCGGAAAAAGCCGCATTCGAGAATGCGGTACGGCGCGATGCGAGCGTCGATCCGCGCGGCTACCCTGATTTCTCCATCAGACCGGCGGGCGATCGCGACGAGTACCTCGTCGTGACCTACATCGAGCCGATGGCGGGCAACGAGCGGGCGTTCGGTTTCGATTCGCTGTCGGAACCGGGGCGCCGCGCCGAATTCGAGCGCGTTCGTGACCGGGCCGATCCCACGGCGACCGGGCCCATCAGGCTCGCTGCGGACGGCCGCAAGGAGATCTCGCTGCTCCTGCGGGCACCCATCTATCGCCGGGATTTGCCGACGGGCACCGTCGAGCAACGGCGTGCCGCGTTCGTAGGTGTAGTGTCAACCGCTGTCCATGTGAAAGAGCTGATGCACCAGCTGTTCGGCGGGCAGCTCGGCACGGAGTTCGATCTCGTCATACGCGACCTGGGGATAGCCGATCCATCGGACAAAGCGGCCGAGCTCCCCACGGACAACCTGCTGTTCGACAGCCGTCACTTGCGCGAGGGAGCACCCGGCGCGGCCCAGGAAAAGGCTCTGAGGAAAGTCGTCACTACCCAGGTGGGCGGGCGCAAATGGGAACTCGCCTTTACCTCTCCCTACGCAGAATACGGCATTGCACGCGCGCTGCCGCGAGTCGTGTTGCTCGGCGGCACCGCCATGAGCCTGCTGTTGTCCTGGTTGATCGGCACGCTCACGGTTTCCCGTGAGCGCGCGCTCCGGCTGGTGGAGCAGGCCACCGCAGTGCGTGCCGCAGAAGTTCTCCGGGAACAACTGAGCTTCATCCAGCAGTTGATCGAGACCGTGCCGCAGCCGATTTTCTTCAAGGCTGCCGACGGGCGCTACCTCGGGGTAAACAAGGCGTGGGAAGCGTTTTTCGGAATTGCGCGCGATCAATTCATCGGCAAGACCGTCTTCGAGCTGTATCCGAACGACCAGGACCTCGCCCACAGGCATCACGCCCGGGATCAGGAGCTGTTCAGCCAGCCCGGCAGCCAGTCCTACGAAGCGGCCATCGTCGCCGCGGACGGGAAGGTGCACCACACCATCTATAACAAGGCTACTTTCAACAAGGCGGACGGCTCCGTCGCGGGCCTGATCGGCACGATCACGGACATCAGCGAATTGAAGGACGCGGAGAGCGCGCTGCGAGAGAGCGAAGCGCGCTTTCGCAGCCTCACCACATTGTCCTCGGACTGGTACTGGGAACAGGACGCTGACTATCGTTTCGTCGCCATGACCACCGAGATCGACCGGAGAACCGGAATCAGCGCGCTCGCCCATATCGGCAAACGCCGCTGGGAGCTGCCTGCGGCCAACATGACCGAGGCGGACTGGGCGGCGCACCGTGCGTTGGTGGAGGTGCACCTGCCGTTTCACAACCTCGAGCTGTGCCGGGCTGCCGAGGATGGCAGCATGCGCTGGGTCAGTATCAGCGGCGAGCCGATCTTCGACCGCGACGGCCGCTTCGCCGGTTACCGCGGCATCGGCAGAGACATTACCGAGCAAAAGCGCGTGGACGAGCGCATCCGGCACCTGGCGCACCACGATGCGCTGACCGGCCTGCCGAACCGGGTCCTGCTCTATGATCGCATCGGCCAGCTGGTGGCTCAGGCCAAGCGCAACGACCGGGTCCTCGCGCTGCTGTTCATAGACCTCGATCGTTTCAAGAATGTAAACGACTCGCTCGGCCACCAGGTCGGAGACCGGTTGCTGCAAATGGTCGCCGGGCGTCTGCAGGAGTGCACCCGCGACGTGGACACGGTGGCCCGTCTCGGCGGCGACGAGTTTGTCGTGGTGCTCCCGGATCTGAACGACCCGGAGGACGCCGGCCACGTGGCTAAAAAAGTGCTGGAAGCGCTGGCGCTGCCGTTCCGGATCGACACCCACGATCTGCACATCACGCCGAGCGTGGGCATCTGCACCTACCCCCAGGATGGCGAGAGCGTCGAGACGCTGATGCGCAGCGCCGACACGGCGATGTATCACGCCAAGGAGACCGGACGGAACAATTATCAGTTCTTCACCGCGGCATTAAACGCGGCCGCACAGCATCGCCTGTCCCTGGAGAACGACCTGCGCCGCGCGCTCGAGCGCTCCGAGTTCATCCTCCACTATCAGCCGCAGCTGGATCTCAGGACGGGAAACATCGTCGGCTTCGAGGCGCTGGTACGCTGGCGCCATCCGGAGCGCGGGATGGTCCCGCCGAATCAGTTCGTACCGGTCGCGGAAGAGACTGGCTTGATCGACCGGCTCGGCGAGTGGGTGCTCCAGGAGGCGTGCGTCCAGGCCGCCGAATGGCGCAAGGCCGGGTATACGAATTTGCAGGTCGCCGTCAATGTTTCCGCACATCAGTTTAGACGGGGGGACATGGCGGGAACGGTCGCGCGCACGCTCAGGGAGACCGGCATGCCGGCGGTCCGTCTCGAGCTGGAGATTACCGAGAGCGTGATCATACAGCACGCCGAGCAGGCCCTCGTGAAGTTCCGGGACCTCAACAACACGGGCGTGCAGCTGTCGATCGATGATTTCGGGACCGGCTACTCGAGCTTGAGCTATCTGAAACGCTTTCCGATCGACAAGCTGAAGATCGACCAGTCCTTCGTGCGGGATATCAGTACCGATCCCGACGACGCGGCTATCGTCACCGCCATCATCGCGATGGCGCACGGTCTCGGCCTCGAAGTGATCGCCGAAGGGGTGGAAACCGCGGAGCAGCTGGCGTTCCTGAAGCTGCTGGGCTGCGATAAGGCGCAGGGTTACTACTTCAGTAGAGCGGTGCCGGCCCCGGAATTCCTGGACTTGCTACGCGGCAGTCCGCAGCCGCGCGCGGCAACCGGATGACTGCTGTCATTTCTTTTCAGCGGCGGGTGCGATCATCCCCGCAGTCGGCGAGCTGGGCGCGGCGGAGTAGAGTTTCTTGGGCA
>DATFWO010000071.1:0-37038 GCA_035259205.1 Burkholderiales bacterium
GTAACTGACCACGTTGGGGAAAATCCCAAATATTCAAGCCTTCGCCACTAGGATACGCCCATAGCGCAGCAAAGTGGTGTCAGGCGGGAATTTTGGCTGGAATCCCGCGCGCCGCCAGTTTGGCGACGTCGGCCAAACTGCTGCAAGATCCGTGCCCGGCACTCGCTCAGCGTGGCGGAGCATACCCTGCGTCCGGCCCTCGGGGCCGGAAACGCCCTGGTTAGTGTACTAAGCCCCCGGCCACCTTGGGCTGGTCGGCGTAGATCAGCAGGGGCGGGGCATCGCTCGAGATGGTGTTTTCGTCCACCACCACCTTGATCACGTTTTCCATCGAAGGCAGGTCGAACATGGTGTTGAGAAGCGTGTGCTCGAGTATCGAGCGCAGCCCCCGTGCGCCCGTCTTGCGCTCCAGCGCTCGCCGCGCGACCGACTTCAAGGCTGCCTCGCGCACCTCGAGTTCCACTCCCTCCATGCCGAACATCTTCTGGAACTGCTTGAGGAGAGCGTTCTTCGGTTGGGTCAATATCTGAATCAATGCCGTTTCATCGAGCTCCTCGAGCGTCGCCACGACCGGCAGCCGGCCCACGAACTCGGGAATAAGTCCGTACTTGATGAGGTCTTCAGGCTGCACTTCGCGCAAGACCTTTGTAATGTCCTTGCGGTTGTCCCGCGAGCGCACTTCCGCGCCAAAGCCGATACCGCTCTTCTCCGAGCGCGCCCGTATGATCTTGTCAAGCCCGTCGAAGGCCCCGCCGCAGATGAACAGAATATTGGTGGTATCCACCTGCACGAACTCCTGATTCGGGTGCTTGCGGCCTCCCTGAGGCGGCACCGAGGCGATCGTCCCTTCGATGAGCTTCAACAGCGCCTGCTGCACGCCCTCTCCCGAAACATCGCGAGTAATCGACGGGTTGTCGGATTTGCGCGAGATCTTGTCGATTTCGTCGATATAGACGATGCCGCGCTGCGCTTTTTCGACGTCATAGTCGCACTTTTGCAGCAGTTTCTGAATGATGTTCTCCACGTCCTCGCCCACGTAACCCGCTTCGGTCAGGGTCGTTGCATCGGCCATGACGAACGGGACGTTGAGCAGGCGCGCCAGCGTCTGGGCCAACAAGGTCTTGCCCGATCCGGTCGGGCCGATCAGCAGGATGTTCGATTTCGCGAGCTCGACGTCATCGTTCTTACTGAGGGTTTTCAACCGCTTGTAGTGATTGTAGACGGCCACCGACAGTATTTTCTTGGCAAGATCCTGGCCGATCACGTACTGGTCGAGAATGCTGCGGATTTCCTTGGGGACTGGAAGATCGGACTTGGCGCCCTTGGTGCCGTGATCGCCCTGCGTCTCCTCGCGGATAATGTCGTTGCACAGCTCGATGCACTCGTCGCAGATGAAGACCGACGGGCCCGCGATGAGCTTGCGCACCTCATGCTGGCTCTTGCCGCAGAACGAACAATACAGCAGCTTTTCCCCGCCCGATTTTTCAGACATACAGCGTTCCTTGTGCCATATGGTACTCCATTAAGCCACGCTTTCCGTACGGCTGACCAGTACCTTGTCCACGATGCCGTAGCTTACGGCTTGATCGGCACTGAGAAAGTTGTCGCGGTCGGTGTCGCGCTCGATGGTTTTCAATTCCTGGCCGGTGTGCTTGGCCATGATCTCGTTCAGCCGCGCCTTGAGGAAGAGTATCTCCTTCGCGTGGATCTCCACGTCCGAGGCCTGCCCCTGGAAGCCGCCCATTGGCTGGTGAATCATTACGCGGGAATTCGGAAGGCAGTGGCGTTTCCCCTTTGCCCCGGCCGCCAGCAGCAGCGCCCCCATGCTCGCCGCCTGCCCGACGCACAGGGTGGACACCTTGGGTTTGACGAACTGCATAGTGTCGTAGATCGCGAGCCCCGCCGAAACGATGCCTCCCGGCGAGTTGATGTAGAACGAAATATCCTTGTCGGGGTTCTCGGATTCCAGGAACAGCAGCTGCGCCACGATGAGGTTGGCGGTGATTTCGGTCACCGGCCCCACCAGGAACACTACCCGCTCCTTGAGCAGCCGCGAGTAGATATCGTAGGCGCGCTCGCCACGTCCGCTCTGCTCGATCACCATCGGAATCAATCCCAGCCCTTGCGGTTCGCTCAGCACGGTCATGACTTGTTCCCCATCAGTTCGTCGAAATTGATCGCCTGCTCCTGCACCTTGGCGATACCGAGCACCCAGGCGACGACATTTTCCTCCATCACCATGGACTCGATCTCCCGCAGTCGCTCCGGCGCCGCGTAAAACCACTTCGTTACCTCGTTCGGCCGCTCGTAGCTCTGGGCCTGCTCCTCTACCGCGGCGCGTACCTGGTCCGGCTTGGGATAGAGATTGTGAACCTTGACGAGTTCCGCAAGAATCAGCCCCAGGCTGACACGCCGCCGCGCCTGCGCCTCGACCAGCTCCCCTGGCAGAGGCAGCACGTCGTTCTTGACCTTGACCCCTCGCTGGGCCAGATCCTGACGCGCTGTCGCCTGCAAGCGCTCGATCTCCTGCTGCATCAGCCCGTGGGGAGGGTCCAGCTTGGTGGCGTCGAGCACGGCCTGCATCACCTGTTCCTTCATGCGATTCTTCAGCCGGACCTTGACCTCCCGCACCAGGTTGGTCTTTACCTCTCCGCGCATCTTGCCGATATCACCGTCCTCGACGCCCAGCTTTTTCGCGAACTCGGCATCCACTGCCGGCAGCAGCGGACCGGCTACTTCCTTGACGGTGACTTCGAAATGCGCGGTCTTGCCCGCGACTTCCTTGCCGCGATAATCATCCGGAAAGCGGAGGTCGAACGATTTCGTTTCACCGCTCTTCATTCCAACGACGTGCGTCTCGAAGCCCGGCAGGAGCCGCCCGTCGCCCAGGATAACCGCCTGGTCCTGTGCCGACGACCCGGCGAACTCGGCGCCATCGATTGTGCCCCGGAAATCCAGCGTAACGCGGTCCGCGCTCTGCGCGGCACGCTCGACGGGCTCGAAGCGCGTGCGCTGTTTGCGCATGATCTCGATGGTCTTGTCCACCTCGACGTCGCCGACCTCCAGCATCGGGCGATTGATCGTCGCCTTCGAGAGGTCGCCGACAGCCACTTCGGGATACACTTCGAAGGTCGCGCTGTACTGGAATTCAGCCGCCCCCTCGGCGAGTGGCTGGGCTTCGAAGCGCGGGGAGCCGGCGACGCGGAGGTTTTGCTGACGCACCGCCTCGCCGAAACTCTTCTGTATCACGTCGCCCAGCACTTCCTGGCGTACCTGCCCCCCGAAGTGCTGCGTCACCACCTTCAACGGCACTTTGCCGGGCCGAAATCCCTGCATCTTCACGGTGCGCGACAGGCGCTTCAGCCTGCTCTCGATCTCGGTCGAGATATCCGCCAGGCTCAGCGTGACACTGAGGCGCCGTTCGAGCCCGCTCAATGTTTCGAGGTTCGCCTGCATCTCATCCAGGACCGCAATGATTCACGTTCGCACCTGCACCAGGACCATTCGAGGATGCGCTCGGCGCATGCGGCTCCTCGATGACAAACAAATTTGGGCTCTCCCCTCCTTCCGTGGTGCGAAAGGAGGGACTCGAACCCCCACGCCTTGCGGCGCCAGAACCTAAATCTGGTGCGTCTACCAATTTCGCCACTTTCGCGACATTCCGATTGTAATATAATCGAGTGCGCGCCGAAAGTTTTCAACGAGTCTTAAAGTATTACCACAATCCATTGAACATTAAGGGATTGTGCGTCGCCGCAAATGGCAGTACACCACTACGAAAATTTCCCCGTTGGCTCGCTACTTTTGCCGTCCAAATGGCGCGATCCGGTAGCATTGATTTATCGTTTTGCGCGGGAGGCGGACGATTTCGCTGACGAGGGTTCGGATGCGCCCGCGACGCGGCTGGCAAAGATTGGCGCCTACCGATCGCAGCTGGCGGTCATCGGGACCGGAATAACGCCCGGTGATCCGCTGTTCGGGGGTATCGCCCGCATTGTCCGCGCGCACGACCTGCCGCTCCAGCTATTCAGGGACCTGCTCGACGCCTTCTCGCAGGACGTGGTGAAAAACCGCTATGCCAATTTCTCCGAGGTGCTCGACTACTGCCGGCGTTCGGCCAATCCGGTTGGACGGCTGCTGCTGCACCTGTTCGGCCGTGCAACGCCGAGGAATCTCGTAGCTTCAGACCAGATCTGCTCGGCGTTGCAGCTCGTGAATTTCTGGCAGGATTTGCAGCTCGACTACGCCAAGGGACGCATCTATCTGCCGCAGGACGAAATGAAGCGATACGGGATCACCGAGCAGCACATCGCCGAGCGCCGGTGCGACGATGCCTGGCGCGCGCTGATCGGCTTTCAGATTGTCCGGGCGCGGGCGATGCTTGTATCCGGCGCGCCGCTCGGGCGGGTACTGCCGGGTCGCATCGGTCTCGAAATCCGCGCCACAGTGCAAGGGGGAATGCGCATACTGGAAAAGCTGGAGCGTGCACAAGGCGACATGTTCCGCCGGCGTCCCGTGCTGAAATGGTTCGACTGGCCGTTGCTGCTGGCGCGCGCCATCTGAACTCGTGGGATCAGTCACGCTTCGTCCGCCAATGAGTCCCGACGAGTACTGCCAGAAGAAGGCCGCTGCGAGCGGCTCCAGCTTTTACTATAGCTTTCTGTTCCTCCCCGAGGAGCGGCGCCGCGCCATCACCGCGCTCTACGCGTTTTGCCGGGAAGTGGACGATGTCGTGGATGATTGCTCGGATGTCGGCGTTGCGCGCGTGAAGCTCGCGTGGTGGCGCAACGAGGTCGCGGCCATGTACCAAGGGACGCCACAGCATCCCGTGGCCAGGGCGCTGGCGGCGCAGCTTCCGCGCTTCAATCTACCGGAAGCGCGGCTCTACGAAATCATCGCCGGTATGGAGATGGACCTCGACCAGAATCGGTATCCTGATTTCGAAGCGCTGAAGCTCTACTGCCACCGGGTGGCGAGCGTCGTCGGCCTGCTTGCCGCGGAAATCTTCGGCTATCAGGACCCCCGCACCCTGGACTATGCGGTGGATCTCGGGATGGCTTTCCAGCTGACCAATATCATCCGGGATGTCGGCGAGGACGCGCGGCGCAACCGCATCTATCTGCCGCTGGACGAACTGACGCGTCACGGCGTGCCGGTCGCCGATATCGTCCACGCGCACGAAACGGAAAACTTCCGCCGCTTGATGGAGTTCCAGATTGAGCGTGCGCTCGGATATTACCGCCAGGCCTTCGCCAAATTGCCGCAGCAAGACCGCAAGCCCCAGCGTGCCGGTATCGTGATGGCAGCAATCTACCAGACCCTGCTCGACGAAATACGGAGAGACGGCTGCCACGCCCTCACGCGACGCGTCTCGCTCACGCCGCTGCGCAAGCTCTGGATCGCGTGGAAGACTTCCATCAAGGGCTGATGTGAGCTGACTGTTGTGGCGTGACTGATAGTTCGTGACTGATACCACGTGACTGCCAGGGCGGCAGCATCGAGCCACGTTTCATCAGTTACGTTTGACCAGTCACGCTTTGTCAGTCACGTATAATTGGGACCGCAACCGGAGATCTCGTATGCAAACCAAGATCCCATGCGTCATCATGCGCGGCGGCACCTCGCGTGGTCCGTTCTTCAAGCTCTCCGACCTGCCCGCGGACGTCCCGACACGCGACGCCGTGCTGCTCTCGGTAATGGGCTCGCCGCACCAGATCCAGGTGGACGGCATCGGCGGCTCGCACTCGGTGACGAGCAAGGTCGCGATGATCAGCAAGTCGAAGCGAGCCGATGCCGATGTCGATTACCTCTTCGCCCAGGTGCAGATCAATGAAAGCATCGTGGACACCAAGCCCAATTGCGGCAACATGCTGGTGGCGGTCGGGCCCTTCGCGATCGACGCAGGCCTGGTCCCGGCGCAGAGTGGCGAGACGTCAGTGCGCATCTTCAACGTCAACACGCAGTCGCTGGTCGAGGCCATAGTGCAGACGCCGGGCGGCCAGGTGGGCTACGAAGGGAGCGCGGCCATTGACGGAGTTCCCGGAACGGCGGCGCCCGTCGGAATCAATTTCAAGAGCGCGATCGGGTCGGTCACGAAGAAAATGATGCCCACCGGCAAGCCGCTCGACGTCATTGACGGCGTCGAGGTGAGCTGCGTGGATATCGCCATGCCCGTGGTCCTGATGCGGGCGGAAGCGTTCGGCAAGACCGGGCACGAGACCGCCGTCGAGCTCGACGCGGACCGTGAATTGCTCAAGCGCATGGAGGCAATCCGCCGCAAAGCCGGCGCGCTGATGGGAATGGGCGACGTTTCGAAATCGGTGGTGCCAAAGATGGCCCTGCTTTCGGCGCCCCGCGGCGGGGGCACCATCGCGTCGCGCTTCTTTGTTCCCGAAACCTGCCACAAGGCGCACCCCGTGACCGGAACGGTATGCATCGCCTCGGCCTGCGCCATACCAGGAACGGTCGCCTCGCAGATCTCTCCTCTCCCGCCGGCGCCCCAGGGAATGATCCGCATCGAGCACCCGCAGGGCATGATCATCATGGACCTCGACGCCGATCTCACCGGCGGCAAGCAGGAGCTGCGCCGTGCCGCGCTGATACGCACTGCGCGCCGTATCTTCGAGGGCCACGTGCTCGTTCCCGAGAAAATATGGAAAGGTCAGCGCGCCGCCTCCCGGGAAGCGGCGACCGCGTAAACCAGCTTCCGGTTCTGGTTCCGGGTTTCCAGTTTCGAGAGTTTGGATCAGATTTCATGCAGCTTGAAGCTTGACGCTATGAAGGTTGCCGTGATCGGCGGCGGTTACGCCGGCGTCGCGGCCGCGGTCACGCTCGCTGCCGTCCGCGTTCCGGTGACGGTATTCGAAGCGGCAAGAACCCTGGGCGGACGGGCCCGGCGCGTGGCGCATGAGGAGTTCCCGCTCGATAACGGTCTCCACCTCCTGATCGGAGCGTACCGCGAGACCTTGCGCCTGATGCGTCTCGTGGGCGCGGATCCCGACCGGCTGTTGCTGCGGCTACCGCTTACGTGGCGCATTCATCAGGTCTTCTCCTTCAAGGCTGCGGGTCTCCCCGCGCCCCTGCACCTGCTTGCCGGACTGCTCGCGGCGAGCGGCGCGCCGTTCTCCGAGCGACTGGCAGCCGCACGCTTCGTGCTGCGAATGCGCCGGCGGGGCTACCGTCTGGAGCGCGATATGAGCGTCGCGCGCCTGCTCGACGAGCACGATCAGGGCGCGCGCATGACGCGCCTGCTGTGGCAGCCGCTGTGCGTATCCGCCCTCAACACCCCGGCTGCAGCGGCCTCGGCCCGGGTCTTCCTCAACACTCTGCGCGACAGTCTCGATGCCGAACGTGAAGCGAGCGATCTTCTGCTTCCTCGCACCGACCTCTCCGCGCTTCTACCCGAGCCGGCCGCCGCCTACATCGCAGCGCACGGCGGAGAGGTTCTCACATCGAATCGCGTTACCGCGATTGATCCCGTGGACGGCGGATATGCTGTGAGCTGCGCAGGCGGGGAGCTCGGCTTCACCCATGTTGTATGCGCGCTGCCGCCGCACCAGGTGAGCGCGTTCCTGATCGGCCTCTCGGCCCTCGCGGAGGTTGCCGAGGCCGTGAACCGCCTTGCCTATCAACCGATATATTCGGTCTATCTCCGCTATCCGGCCGGTACGCAGCTGCCGGCGCCGATGCTCGGATTCGAGAGTGCGCTGTTACAGTGGGCGTTCGACCGCGGAGCGTTGTGCGGACAGCAGGGCCTGATCGGCGTGGTCATCAGCGCGGAAGGCGCGCACCAGGACCGTACCCAGGACGAGCTTGCTTTGCTCGTGCACCAGGAGCTGCAGCAACAGCTGGGGATGCTGCCGGACCCGCTGTGGCACCAGGTAATTGCCGAGAAACGCGCGACTTTTGCCTGCACGCCGGGCCTCAAGCGGCCGGACACGGCGACACCGCTGCGCAATTTTTTCCTGGCGGGCGACTACACCGCGGGCGACTACCCCGCGACTCTCGAGTCCGCCGTGCGGAGCGGGGTGGCTGCGGCACGCTCCATCCTGGAAAGGCGTGACTGATAGAGCGTGACTGCTATCTCGTGACTGATGATGCGTGACTGGTACTGCGTCCTCAAGGGCCTCTACAAACCACGCCCTCACAGTCACGTCCTATCAGTCACGAGTCTCTGTCGCGCTCGATCAGTCACGAGATAGCAGTCAGCGCCGGTATAATTCCCCCCGATCCACAGACGAGAATGAAAAGTGGCACAACGTGAAGTGATGGAATACGACGTGGTCGTCGTCGGCGCTGGCCCGGCCGGCCTCGCCGCGGCGATCCGGTTGAAGCAGCTCGCCGCTCAGCAGGGCGGGAACATCGGGGTATGCGTGCTGGAGAAGGGCTCGGAGGTCGGCGCGCACATACTTTCGGGCGCGGTGATGGATCCACGCGCCCTCAACGAGTTGTTCCCCGACTGGCAGCAGCGCAATGCGCCGCTTAACGCGCCGGTCTCCGAAGACCGCTTCCTGTTCCTGACCGAAACTTCAGCGCTCAGGGTGCCTGGCTTTATTTTGCCAGCGTGCTTCCAGAATCACGGCAACTACGTGGTGAGCCTCGGCAATGTCTGTCGCTGGCTGGGCCAGCAGGCGGAAAGCCTCGGCGTGGAGATTTTCCCGGGATTTGCCGCCGCAGAGGTGCTGTACGCGGAGAGCGGCGGCGTCAAGGGAGTGGCGACCGGCTATATGGGCGTAGGCCGCGACGGCAAGCCGACCGACGCCTTCCAGCCCGGCATGGAGCTCCACGCCAAGTACGTTTTCTTCGCTGAGGGCTGCCGCGGGCATCTCGGCCGACAGCTGCAGGAGCGCTACAGGCTGCGCGACGGCGTGGATCCTCAGGTCTATGGCATCGGCCTCAAGGAGTTGTGGGAGATCAAGCCCGAAAAGCACCAGCGGGGCCTGGTGATTCATACGGCCGGCTGGCCGCTTGCTGCCGACGCATACGGCGGCTCCTTCTGCTACCACATGGAAAATAATCTGGTAGCGATCGGCTTCGTCGTTGGCCTGGGCTACCGGAATCCGTACCTGAATCCGTACGAGGAATTCCAGCGCTACAAGACGCACTCCGCTATCCGTCCTTTTCTCGAGGGCGGCAAACGCCTCGCCTACGGTGCGCGCGCCATCTCCGCCGGCGGCTTGCAGTCGCTGCCTCGTCTGACATTCCCCGGCGGCTGCCTGATCGGAGACGATGCGGGATTTCTGAACGCCTCACGCATCAAGGGCAGCCACGCTGCCATCAAGTCGGGCATGCTCGCGGCCGAGGCCGCGTTCGATGCCGTGCGTGCCGGGCGCGCCGCCGACGAGCTTGCCGCATACCCCGACTCGTTCCGCGCAAGCTGGCTGCACGACGAGCTGCATCGTGCGCGCAATTTCAAGCCATGGATGAGCAAGGGGCTGTACACCGGCACGCTGATGGTAGGGATCGATCAGGTCCTGTTTGGCGGCAAGGCGCCCTGGACTCTGCATCACGACCATGCCGATCACGAGACGCTGCGGACAAAAGCCGAGGCGCAGCCCATCGACTACCCGAAGCCGGACGGAATGCTCACATTCGACCGGCTATCCTCGGTGTTCATATCCAACACCAACCACAACGAGGATCAGCCATCCCACCTCACCCTGAAGGATCCCACGGTGCCCATCAGGGTGAATCTGGAGCTCTACGACGCACCCGAGCAGCGCTATTGCCCGGCTGGCGTCTACGAGATCGTGCGCGATGCAAGCGGGCAAAATCCCCGATTGCAGATAAACGCCCAGAACTGCGTTCACTGCAAGACATGCGACATCAAGGATCCGACCCAGAACATCGTGTGGGTCGCCCCGGAAGGGGGCGGCGGTCCGAACTATCCCAACATGTAGCTGGGTGATTCGTGACTGGTGACTCGTGACCGATAGAACATGACTGATGACGCGTGATACCTGTCAAGCCGCGCCCTATCAGTCGCGCGACATTAGTCACGAACTACCCGTTCGGCATCAAAAGAACCTGAATCCGCCTGAGCCGCCGAGCATCGCGTCGCGCAGGCGGCCGTCCACCGGCTTCTTGCCGATCCAGATGTGCAGCAGCGCCTTGAAGAAGTCGTCGCCCGGTATCACCAGCTTTTCCTCGCCATTGACGGTAATGCGCGTGCCCGCGCCAGGCACGAAATCGATGTGCACCACGCCTCCGCGCTTGAGCACGCCGATCGAGCTCATCATGCGGTTGAGATCGCGCAGCCGCTTCTCGATCAACGCGATCTCCGCCGGAATGTGATTGGCGGCGATCGCGTCGTTGAGCGAGGCGACGAGCTCCGGGGCGGTGAGCTCGGAGATCAGCACATGCATGGCCACGCGCTTGGGCCCCGCGTCGGCGAATATTTCTTCGGGATTCCTGTGCTTGGCTGCGAGATACAGCGCTCCGACGTACACCGGGACCGTCATCAGCTTGTGGCGGACACCGGCCCCATTCAGCACCACCTCGGGACCGCCTTTGGCCAGCGCGACCTTTTCAGGGAGCTTGACGCCCTCGATCTCCATTGCCGGCGCCGGCGCGACGCCGAATGTCATCATCACAGCTGCGGCGCCGGCAACGAACGCCGCGGCGCGTGCGGCGAAGCGCGGGAATACGCCGGCAGCGCTGACGTTCAGGCACATCCGTCCCCCTCCCCGGCCGCCCGGAATCCGAATGCAATACCGGACTAGAACCTATCTCAATAACAGGCGCGTGATGCGTTGTAGCCAGGACGGACCGTATGCGAGGCGCACGGCGCAGGCCGTATGTCGTTCCCCGAAGCGATCAAAGAGCCTCGAAAACCCCCGCTGCCCCCATCCCGGTGCCTATGCACATCGTCACCATGCCGTATTTTTTCTGGTGGCGGCGCAATCCGTGCAGCAGGGTGGCTACGCGGATTGCTCCCGTAGCTCCCAAGGGATGGCCGAGCGCAATTGCGCCGCCCAGAGGATTGACCCTCGCGTGATCGAGTCCGAGGTCCTTGATCACTGCCAGCGACTGAGCGGCGAAAGCCTCGTTCAACTCGATCCAATCGATATCATCCTGCTTTAGTCCCACCTGCTTGAGCGCTTTCGGTATCGCCTTTACCGGCCCTATCCCCATGATTTCGGGCGGCACACCGGCGACGGCGTAGCCCATCATGCGGCCGATCGGTCGAACATTGAAGCGCGCGAGCGCCGCTTCGCTCATCAACACGACCGCGGCTGCGCCATCGGACGTCTGCGAGCTGTTGCCGGCAGTGATGCTGCCCTTGGCAGCGAAGGCAGGCTTGAGCCTGGCGAGCGCCTCGGGAGATGTATCCCGGCGCGGCCCCTCGTCGTGAATCACCTCGCGTGCTTTGACCCTGATCTCGCGCGCGGCCAGATCGGGAACGCGTTCGCTGACCGGATAAGGAGTCACTTCGTCCTTGAACTCTCCCGTATCGGTGGCGCGGATCGCGCGGCGATGACTCTCGGCTGCGAACATGTCCTGCTCCTCGCGGCTGATCTTCCACTGCGCCGCGACCTTTTCGGCGGTAATGCCCATGCCGTAGGCGATCGCCACGTTCTCGTTCTTCTCGAAGACCGCAGGACTGAAACTAGGCTTGTGGCCTCCCATCGGGACCATGCTCATGCTTTCGGTGCCGCTGGCGACCATCACGTCGGCTTCGCCCAGGCGTATGCGGTCGGCGGCGAGCGCGACGGCCTGAACACCCGAGGAGCAGAAGCGATTGATGGTCATGCCGGATACCGTATTGGGAAAACCCGCCAGCAACAGCCCGATGCGCGCGACATTCATGCCCTGCTCGGCCTCCGGCATCGCACAGCCTACGATAACGTCTTCCACCGCCGCGGGATCGAGCCCGGGACACCGGGCAAGCGCCGACTTCAGGGCGCAGGCGAGCATGTCGTCCGGCCGCACGTTCCTGAACATTCCTCGCGGCGCCTTGCCCACCGGCGTCCGGGTTGCCGCCACTATGTACGCGTCCTGAATTTGCTTAGCCATCGACGTTCTCTCCTTCGGAGCCTAGTCTACGCCGAAAGCACAGGCACGACGCTCCGTCTCCGAGCCGCTCAATTACGGAGCGGCTTGCCCGTCTTGAGCATGTGCTCAATCCGGGCCTGTGTCTTTTCCGTGGCAATGAGCTCCATGAAGTGCGCCCGCTCGAGGTCGAGGAACCACTGCTCATCCACGAGGCTGCCGCCCTCGACGTCGCCCCCGCACATCACCGTGGCGACCTTGCTGCCGACGAGGTAATCGTGTTCGGAGATGTAACCGCCCTCCAGCATGTTGACCATGAACGCCTTGATCGTCGCAATCTGGCTGCGGCCCGCGGCGGGAACGGCAGCAGGCTTGAGCGGTGGACGATACCCGGCCGCGGCCAGCGCCCGCAGCTCCGCCTTCGCGATTTCCAGCAGCTCGAACCGATTCATCGCGATCTTGTCCGCCGGCCTCAGGTAGCCGATTTCGCGCGCGTGCTCGGCGCTGCGGCCCACCTCCGCCATCGCCACCGCCTTGAAGTACTTCTGGATGAACGGCGATATCTCGCCGCCTTTCGCGTCCGCTACGGCACGCAGCGCAAATTCCTTGCACCCGCCGCCGGCAGGAAGCAGGCCCACGCCGACCTCGACGAGGCCGATATAGCTTTCGAGCGTGACGACCGCACGGTCGCAATGCATGATGAACTCGCACCCTCCGCCAAGAGCAAGCCCGTCCACCGCGGCAACGGTGGGAACCATCGAGTACTTGAGGGCCTGCGTCGTGTCCTGAAACTGCTCGACGAGCTTTTCTACCTCCGCGAGCTTGCCCGCCATCAACTGGTCGGCGACGCCAAGCTGGCGCGCCGCCTTCAGCGCGAGCGACTCCGCTTCGCGTTTGAACTGCCTGAAGAGCCGCCCCATGGCCGATGGCTTCGACGGCTTTGCGCCGCCCGCCGGCGTCTTCTTGAGATTCGCGCCCACCGAAAACGGCGGCTCGGTCTGCCAGATCACCAGCCCCATGTAGTTGCGCTCTGCTTCGTCGAGCGCCTGTTGCACGCCGTCCAGCACGTCATCGCCGATCGCGTGCATCCGGCTCTTGAAGGTCACGATCGCGATGTCGTCGCCCGTGTGCCAGCAGCGTACCCCGTCGGTTTCGAAAATGGTCTCGCCGTACTTGAGCGTCTCGCCCATGACGCGGTCCGGGAACGGCTGTCGCCGGTAAACCGGCAGCGCCGAGCGCGGCTGGTAGGTGCGGGCGGCGGCCGAGTACGAGCCCTGCGGCGTGTGAACACCCGTGCGGTCGGGCTCCAGCGCCCAAGGCGGCAGCGCTGCCGCGGCCATCGTCTTGCCGGCCGCTATGTCGCCGGCGATCCAGCCGGCCACCTGCTGCCAGCCCGCCGCCTGCCAGATCTCGAAGGGCCCCTGGTTCCAGCCAAAGCCCCAGCGGATCGCCAGGTCGAGGTCGCGCGCGTTGTCGGCGATCGCCGCCAGATGCGCCGCGCAATAGTGAAAGGAATCGCGGAATATCGACCAAACGAACTGCGCCTGGGGATGCGTGTTCGATCGAAGCTGCGTAAAACGCTCTGCCGCATTCCTGTTCTTGAGGATTTCGACGACCCCTTCGTCCGCCTCTTGCTTCGAAAGCCGGTAGGTCTTGCTCTGCAAGTCGAGAACCTGGATGTCCTTGCCGACCTTCTGGTAGACGCCGCGTCGGGTCTTCTGACCCAGCGCCCCTTGCGCGATCAACTCCTTCAACCAGTCCGGCACTTCGTAGTAGCGGTGCCACGGATCGTCGGGCAGCGCCTCCTTCATGGTGGTGACCACGTGCGCGAAGGTATCGAGTCCTACCACGTCCGCGGTTCGGAACGTGGCGCTCTTCGGCCGGCCGATGAGCGAGCCGGTCAGGGCATCCACGACGTCGAAGCCGATGCCGAGCCGCTGCGCGTGATGTATGGTCGCGAGCAGCGAGAACACGCCCACGCGGTTGGCGATGAAGTTGGGTGTGTCCTTGGCGCGGATCACGCCCTTGCCGAGCGTGGTGACGAGGAACTTCTCGAGGTCGTCGAGTATCGCGCCTTCCGTGGCTGCAGCCGGAATGAGCTCGACGAGATGCATGTAGCGCGGCGGGTTGAAGAAATGCACGCCGCAGAACCTTCTGCGGAGACCCTCCGGGCAGGACTCCGACAACTTGTTGATACTGAGCCCCGAGGTATTGCTCGCGAATATCGCGTGCTCGCCGATGTGGGGCGCCACTTTCCGGTACAGGTCGGCCTTCCAGTCCAGCCGCTCGGAGATGGCCTCGATGACGAGGTCGCACTCCTTCAGCCGCTCGAGGTGCTGGTCGTAGTTCGCCGCTTCTATGAACGCGGCTCTCGATGACGTCGCGAGCGGGCTGGGCTCGAGCTTCTTGAGGTTGTCGATCGCCTTGAGCACGTTGCCGTTCGGATCACCCTCTTTCGCGGGAAGCTCGTAAAGCAGAGAAGCGACGTTGGCGTTGACCAGGTGCGCAGCGATCTGTGCGCCCATCACGCCGGCGCCGAGCACCGCGGCCTTGCGCACGACAAAGGGAGAAGCGGCTTGCATGGAACCTCCGCTGGGAGAGGGGCGATTTTAGCACGCACGGGCGGCGCGACACGCCACCCGGAGCGACCGAGTACAGAGGAAAAAGGCGGCGTGCAACCCCGCCTGTATGTCCTATCGACAGCCCTTCAGAACGAGTAGCGGAACTGGACGCTCACGATGTCGACGTGGGCGTCGTAGCTGCCGACCAGGCTTCCCCTGCCTGCTGCCAGCGCCGCCGTCAGCGCCGGTGGTCCGCTCAGGTTGATCGTCGGATCGGTCATGAACAGATGCGCGTAACCGAAGTCGACTGCGGCCGCGTTCGAGATTTTGTATTGACCGCCGACTGCAAGCCACGTGCGGCTCTGGTCGGGGACACGCGGTGTTCTGAAAACGTCCTTCGTCGGCGTCTGATCGTAGGCGACGCCGGCGCGCACGGTCCACGCCTGGTTCGGCCGGTAGTTGGCGCCGACGCCGAACCGCCACGTGTTGCGCCAGAAGAAGGGAGTACTGTCCAGCACAAACCCGGTGTTGCGGACGATGTTGAGCGCTTGCAGGCTGTTCCACTGCGTCCACGTGATGTCGGCAAGCACATCCCACTGCGGATTGAGCTGGTGGAAAATGTTCCACGACGCCGAGGCCGGCACTTTCACGTCTGCCGTGATGAAGCTGTCGCCGACCTGCGCCGCCGCAGCCGCGGCCGCAGCCGGCCCGAATGCGCCTCCTAAGATGGTCGAGACGACCGCCGGACGCCCGAAGAAGAGGGCGCTGCCTGAAAGCTTGTAGTTGATGGACGAACGGTAGGCGATTCCGATCCGGGTGTTCTGGCCGAGGTTGAACATGGCTCCGGCATTCCATCCCCAGTTATCGTCATCCGCTTCGATCTTGTTGCTGCCTTCCGTTCCGGCAGGCACGCCCGGGATCCCGCCGGCCGACGCGACAAAACTGTAATTCACCGCCTTGGTCAGTTCGGCCTCGATGCGCTGCCAGCTGACGCCGAAACCGAGCGATACGGCATCGGTGAGCTTGTACGCGACGCTGGGATTGACGTTGATCGTTTTCACCTCGGATTTCAACGCATGGAAACGCCCCATCCAGTTCGAATCGTAGTCGGTCTTCAGCCCGAACGGCACGTTCACCCCCACGCCGACGTACCACTGAGGGCTGAGTTGCCAGGAAAGATAGGCATTCGGAACAAACCCAAGGTCGCCCGCGTCGCCGCCGGTTCCGTTCAGCGGGAATGGCCCGAGACCCGTTACGGTCGATACGGCGGGCGTCGTGCGGATATTGTTGAATTCAGCCGAGGGTCTGATCAGGTTACCTGCAAACACCAGATTCCTGCCTGGCAGAAGCGTCATACCGGCCGGATTGAAATAGATCGTGCTCGAATCCTGCGCGCTCGCTCCCTGGCCGGCATAAGCGTTGCCCAGTCCGCTGGCGTTCTGCTCGATCAGGGCAAACCCGCCCGCCTGCGACCCGGCTGAATGTCCGACCACAACAGCAGCGACGGCCACCGAAAGGAGTTTTTTGCGGGTTCTCATGCCGATCCCCCTCTTTGTCTGCGCTCAAGTCCCCCTCGTAGAGCACCACCCCATACTACTCTTTAACGTTGTTTTTTTGAACACATTCAGGGACCTACTGTTGCGCTGATACAACACGTGGCCGGCGATTTTCGTCCACTGCAACGTAGGTCAGCGTCGCTTCCGTGACTTTCACCACTTCCTCGCGCTCCGGCTTGCGTTGGGCATAGACCTCCACGTTGACGGTAATGGAAGTGCGGCCGACGCGCACGACGTCGGCATAAAGGCTCACGAGATCCCCGACGAATACGGGTTGCTTGAACAGGAACGAGTTCACCGCTACGGTCGCCACGCGTCCCTTGGCCAGTCGCAGCGCAACGATGCTGCCCGCGATATCTACCTGCGCCATGATCCAGCCGCCGAAGATATCGCCGCTTTGATTGGCGTCCCGCGGCATGGGGACGACTCGCAACGTCGGATCCTTGCCGGCCGGTAACGCAGTCATGTGCGATCGAACCTCACTTCGATGGGACAAGGGATGAGGGCGGAGGGATGAGGGATGACCCCCGCAGTGCCCAGGGCTTGAACCGGTTGCTTGCTTTCCTCATCCCCCATCCTTCATCCTTCATCCCTCATCCTTCATCCCTCATCCCTTGCCGGTCAATGACCGGCGTACATCTTGTCGATCTCGGCGTTGAATCTCTCCATCACCTTCGCGCGCTTCAGCTTCAGGGTCGGGGTAAGGAGCCCGTTCTCGACCGTCCAGGGATCGGGCGCGAGCGTCACGCGACGTACCTGGGCATAGCCGGGGAATTCCTTCAACTGGACCGCAATGCGCTTCAGCACGATGTCCTGGGCTTGTTGCATCCCCCTGGTTGCGGCGGATTCCGGGTCGAGTTCATGCTCCGCACAGAGCTTTTTCCAGTGTTCGGCGTTGGTCACCGCCACTACACTCAAGAACGGCTTGCCTTCGCCGAGGAGCAGCACCTGCTCGAACAAGGAATCACGCATGATTGCCGCCTCCATGTCCACCGGTGGCACCTTCTCGCCGTTGGAGAGCACGATGATTTCCTTCAACCGGCCCGTGATGTAGACGTGGCCTTGCCCGTCGATGCGCGCGGTGTCCCCGGAATTGAGCCAGCCGTCGGGCCCCAGTATGGCATTGGTCGCGTCTCGATTGTTCCAGTAGCCGAGCATCACATTGGGCCCCTTGATCATCAATGCATTGTTCTCGCCGATGCGGACCTGAACGCCGGGGATCGCCCGGCCCACGCTGGCGGGGATGTTGTCGTCGGGCCGATTCGCGGTCGCTATCGGGCTGGTTTCGGTCATGCCGTAGCCCTGCAGTACGGTGAGTCCCAAGCCCACGAACACGCGCGAGATATCGGGCGGCAGGGCCGCGCCGCCGGAAATCGCGCACCGCATGCGGCCGCCGAGCCGCGCCAGGATTTTCCGGGCTACGAGCGCATCCAGGATCGGCCACAGCAGGAATGAGGGCTTCCACGGGCCCCGGCCCTGCTCGCGCTCGAAGCGCGCGTATCCGACCTCCACCGCCAGCAGGAACAGTTTTTTCTTCAACGGCGATCCTTCGTCGAGCGCGGCACTAATGCGTCCGTACACGCGTTCGTAGATGCGTGGCACGGAAATAAGCAGGGTTGGGCGTATCGTCTGCAGGTCCTCGGCGAGCTGCGCTATACCCCGCGAATGCGCCACGGTCGAGCCCATCATCATGGGCAGGTAATAGCCGCACGTGCGCTCGAAGGTGTGCGAGAGGGGCAGGAATGACAGGAAAATGTCATCGTGCCCCGCCACCAGCACGCTGCATGCCCCCTCGGCATTGGAGAGGATGTTGTGATGTGACAGCATCACGCCCTTGGGGCGCCCGGTCGTGCCCGAGGTATAGACGATCGTTGCCAGCGCCTGCGGGTCGCGCGGAACGTGGCGCGTTGGACCGCCCTCATCAGGAAGCCACTCGGCCAGTGACTTCAGCCGCGCATCACCCGGATCGACCACCGGGTTCACCGAGAGGATGCGTGTCAGGCCGGCAATCTGTCCTTTCACCTCCGCAAGCGCCCGCCACTGTTCCGGCCCTTCGATCAGCAGCGCCTTGCATCCCGAGTCCTTGATAATGTAGGCGACGTTGTCGGGCCGATCCTGGGTGTAGAGGGGCACTACAACCATGCCGAGGCCGAGCGCCGCCTGGTCGCACGTCACCCATTCCGGCGAGTTGCGCAGCATGATCGCCACCGCGTCGCCGCCCTTCAAGCCGTCCCTTTCGAATGCGGCCTGCCATCGCGCAACCTGGTGCTCGATCTGCGCCCAGGTGTACTCGCGCCAGTTGTTGTGCTGCTCGTTGTAGGTCCGGTACGCAACCAGCTCAGGCGTCCGCTTGACCCGCTCGCTCAGAAGCCCGTCGAGCGTCACGGCGACCGCCGCCGGTATCAGATGTCCCGCCGCTTGTGCCATTCCTCCTCCTCTTTTTTCTGGTGATACGCGACTGGTGAGGCGTGACTGGTACCTCGTGACTGGTACTGCGTGACTGAAAAAGCGTGTTTTCCCAAAAACCCACGCCCTCCCAGTCACGTTCTATCAGTCACGTTCTATCAGTCACGTGATACCAGTCATGCTTTATCTAATCGAGAAACAGATCCGTATAGAGTCCGCTGCCCGGCGTGACGGCGTAGCGGTCGAAGTCGGTGATGCCCTCGCCACGCAAGACCTCCTCGTCGATGTAGAAGTTGCCGGTGGCGCTGCGACTGGGCCGACTCAATATCACATATGCCGCGTCGGCCATGATCGCGGGTTTCCGGCTCGCCTTCAGGATCGCCTCCGGAAAATTCATCTCGATCGCGGCCGTCGCGATGGTGGTGCGCGGCCATAGCGAATTCACGGCGATGCCCCGTGAAGCGAACTCCGCCGACATCCCGAGCGTGCACATGCTCATGCCATATTTTGCCATCGTATATGCGACGTGGTCCTTGAACCAGCGGGCCTTGACGTTGAGCGGAGGCGCCAGATTGAGGATGTGCGGGTTCGCGGCCTTCATCAAATGCGGTACGCAGGCCTGCGAGCAGGCGAACGTGCCGCGCACGTTGACGCCGAACATGAGGTCGAAACGCCGCAGCGGCGTATCGAGAGTGCCGGTCATGGCGATCGCGCTCGCATTGTTGACGAGCACGTCGATACCGCCGAACGCTTGCACCGTGCGCTCGACCGCCGCGGCAACGGCATCGCCTTCGCGTACGTCGAGCTGCAGCGCGAGCGCGCGGCCGCCGGCGGCTTCCACTTCTCCGGCGACGCTGTGTATCGTGCCGGCGAGCTTGGGATGCGGCGCCGCGGTTTTTCCGGTCACCACGATATTGGCGCCGTCGCGCGCGCATCTGAGCGCGATTTCGCGGCCGATGCCGCGGCTCGCGCCCGTGATGAATATGGTTTTTCCCTTCAAGCCTGCCATTCATGAACCTCGATCAGCCGCCAGGATGCCGAGAAAACGGTTCAATGCCCTTTGAATTCGGGTTTCCGTTTTTCGACGAAGGCGGTGACGCCTTCGGCGAAATCGCGGGTCGCGGCGCAGCGCGCAAAGGCCTCGACCTCCGCCTCAAGCTGCGCTGTGAGCGCGCCATCAAGGTTTCGATAAACGAGCCGCTTGGTCTCCGAGAGTGCGCGTGTCGCGCCGCGCGCCAGCCGTTGCGCGATCCGTTCCGTCTCCGCGCGAAGCTCGCTCTGGTCCACGACCCAGTTGAACAGGCCCAGGGCGCGCGCCCGTTCCGCGTCCACGGGATCCGACAGCAGCATCAGCTCGAGCGCCTTGCGCGGTCCCAGCAGCCGAGGCAGGAAGAATGTCGCGCCACCGTCGGGACTCGTGCCCAGCCTGCTGTAAGCCAGGCTTACCGTCGCATTGGACGCGGCGACGACGAGATCGGCCGCGGCCATGAGGCTTACACCGGCGCCAGCCACGGCCCCGTGCACGCTCGCGAGCACGGGCTGCGGTGCCCGGCGCAGCGCGATGAGGGCGTGATGCAGCTCGCCGGCGAGCTCCCGGACGAGCTCGGGCATACGCGGTAGGTTCGCATGAAAAACGGACACATCACCGCCTGCAAGGAAGGCCGGCCCTGCCCCGCGCATCACTACGACCCGTGCCGCAGCCTCGCGCTCGACCTGCTCGCAGATCTTGCGCAGCTGGCGGATCATCTCGCCGTCCAGTGCATTCAACACGTGCGGGCGATTGAGGGTGATCGTCGCGACACCTTCGTCTACCGAATACAGGACGCTGTCGCTCATCTGTTTGAACGAGTGATTCGTGACAGGTGACGGGGATGGATCGCGCCGCGGACGTGGCAAAACCTATCACCTGCGCCCGGTCCCGCCACCGATCACGCTTTTGCGCGCGACGCCGCGCGCAAGGCATCGAATGTGACGGGTTCCGTGCTCTGATGGATCTCGCTCTTGCCCAGGTCCTTGGGGAAGTCGTCAACCATGATCGCCTTCCTGCGCAATGCCTTGGAACGATCCAGCACGGCCTTCTCCTCCTCCGTGATCACCCCTTTCGCGCACGCCTCCTCCACGATCTCGTCAGGATAGCGGCCGGAGATCTCGCCGCGATCCCGCGCCGCGCGTATCTTGGCTCCGACCGGCTCGGCCGCGATCACGGCGCGCAGCGCCGCTTCGAGCGCCGCGACGGCCTCCTCGGGGTCCTTCGGTATGTAGACACCGCGCGTCAATCGCTCGCGCGCAGGCCCGGGCGCGAGCAGCATGCCGACGACTTCAGTGCCAAGCTTGTCGCGCGGCTGCGGAAACTCCCTTCCATAAGGGAGGATGTACGGGAAAATCAGCCCCCGCAGCAGCCAGCCGACGAAACGATTCGGCAGGTTCTCGAAAAATCCGTAGAACGCATCTTCGATACGGGACAACGTATCCCGCAGCGACCAGTGCAGGAATGCGAGATCATCGGCGGGCCGCCCGTGGTCTTCGTAGCGTTTCAGCGCGCAGGACGCGAGATAGAGATTGCTCAGCACGTCGCCGAGCCGGGCCGACAGCCGCTCGCGGCGCTTGAGCGAGCCGCCCAGCACGAACATCGCCACGTCCGAGGTCAATGCGAACGCGCTGGAAAGCCTGGTGAGCTGCTGGTAATAGCGATGGGTGTGCCTGTCGCCGGGCGCCTTGATGAAGAAAGCGTCGGTGAGCCCCATCCAGAACGCGCGCGCCGTGTTCGACACCACGAACGCGAAATGGCCGAAGAACGCCGCGTCGAAGTCGCGCCCCGCCTTGTCCTGATTCGTCTCCGTGGTCGCCTCTATCTCCTTCAGGACGTAGGGGTGCCCGCGAATCGCGCCCTGGCCGAATATGATCATCGAGCGCGTGAGTATGTTGGCGCCTTCGACCGTAATCGCGACCGGCGTCAACTGATAAACGCGCGCGAGATAGTTGCTCGGCCCCATGCAGATGCCCTTGCCTGCGTGCACATCCATCGCGTCATTGATCACTTGCCGGCCGCGCTCGCTGAGGTGGTATTTCACAATCGCGGACACGACCGACGGCTTTTCCCCGAGGTCGAGCGCTCCCGCCGTCATCACGCGCGTCGCTTCCATGAGGTACGCGTTGCCGCCGATGCGCGCGACCGCCTCTTCCACGCCTTCGAAGCGGCCGACCGACAGGCGGAACTGCTGGCGCACGCGCCCGTAGGCCCCGGTCGTGAGGGCGCTCATCTTGCCCACCGCGGCGGCCAGAGCGGGAAGCGAGATCGAGCGCCCCGCAGCAAGGCAGTTCATCAGCATCTTCCAGCCGTGACCCGCGCAGGCCACGCCGCCGATGACGTAGTCCATGGGGACGAATACGTTTCTCCCCCAGTTCGGACCGTTCATGAATGCGGAGTCGAGCGGCAGATGCCTGCGTCCGATGTTGACGCCTGGCGTCTTCGTGGGAATCAGCGCAAGCGTGATGCCGACGTCGTCGCTGCTTCCCAGCAGATGCTGCGGATCGTAGAGACGGAAGGCGAGCCCGAGCAGCGTCGCGACCGGCCCGAGCGTGATATAGCGCTTTTCCCACGTAAGGCGGATGCCGAGCACGTCGTGTCTGCCGTCCCATTCGCCGCGGCAGACCACCCCGTAATCGGGTATCGCGCCCGCGTCGGATCCGGCCTCCGGGCTGGTGAGCGCAAAGCACGGTATCTCCAACCCTTTCGCGAGCCGCGGCAGGTAGTGGTTCTTCTGCTGGTCCGTGCCGTAGTGCAGCAGCAACTCGGCAGGACCCAGCGAATTCGGGACCATGACGGTAACGGCGGTGGTGGTGCTCCTCGTGCTCAACTTCATTACCACTTCGGAATGAGCCAGCGCCGAAAATCCCAGTCCGCCGTACTGCTTGGGGATGATCATGCCGAAGAAACCGCGGTCCTTGATGAACTGCCATACGTGCGGGGGCAGGTCGCGCAGCTCATGCGTGATCTGCCAGTCATCCAGCATGTGGCAGAGATCTTCGACCGGGCCGTCCAGGAACGCCCGCTCCTCGGCGCTCAATGTGGGCGCGGGATAGGCAAGCAGTTTGCCCCAGTCGGGATTGCCGCTGAAGAGATCTCCGTCCCACCATACCGTTCCCGCGTCGAGCGCTTCCTGCTCGGTCTGGGAGACCTGCGGCAGGACGCGACGGAACACACCGAGCAGCGGCTTGCTGATGAGGAGGCGCCGTAGCGGCGTCGGATTGAAGAGCAAAGCCGCCACGGCGAAAGCTGTCCACAGCACGGCGAGCGCGGTATGCGACCACCCCGAATACGCGCTGAGCAACCCCAACGCGATCGCAAGGCCAACTGTCCAGACGAGCGCCGGCAGGCGATGGTAGGCAAAGCTCCAGCACGCCGCGATCGCGGCCGCGAATATCAGCAGCGCACTCATGCCCTCATCCTTTTTTCCTACAGCGGTGCTGGCGCTGATACTGCATCAGGAGATCGTCGGCGCAACTCCCAGCACCCTCCCGGTGCGCCGTTGTTCGCGACTTTGCGCGAATCAGCGCATGCAGCTTCCAGCATACACGGGCAATCTGGACGCGGCAACCGTATCCAAAGCGTAACTCATTGAGATATCGTGATTTTGCGCATGCGCTCCGACGTCCGCTGCGATGCCCCATCGCGGATCCGCCCGCGCGGCCTGTGCTAAGATCAATCCGACTTTCTCCAGCGCGGGGATGTTCGTGGAGACTTCGGTCGCGAAGCAAGGCGAAATCAGCAACGCGCCGGCAAGTCCAGACGCGCTGCTCGAAGTGGTACGGCAGCTCGCCGCCGAGCTTCATCCCACCCGCCCCTCACCGCCTTCCTCTCTCGATCAGCGGCTCGAACGCGACTACGGTTTCGACAGCCTCGGCCGCGTCGAGCTCTTCTTGCGCATCGAGCGCCGCTTTGGCGTGAGCCTCCCGGAAAGCGCGATGGCGGGAGCGGAGACGCCGCGCGACCTGTTGCGCGCGATACACGCGGCCGGGCCGCCGGGGCGTGCGCAAAGCGCGGGGCTGGAACGGGCGGTGTCGCTCGCAGCGGAGTCCGCGACACCGGACGAAGCAGCCACGCTGCAGGAGGTGCTCGCCTGGCATGTGGAGCGGCACCCCGACCGGCCGCATATCGTGCTGCAGGACGACCAGGGCGGGGAGGAAATCGTCTCCTATGCGGCGCTCGACCGCGCCGCTCGCACGGTCGCGGCCGGACTGCAGGAGCGCGGACTGCAGCCGGGAAGCGCGGTGGCGATCATGCTGCCGACCAGCACCGAGTACTTCTTCAGCTTCTTGGGTACGCTGCTTGCGGGCGGTATTCCAGTGCCGATCTATCCGCCCGCGCGCGCGTCCCAGATCGAGGATCATCTGCGTCGCCATGCCGGCATCCTTTCGAATGCGTTGACCGAGATCCTGATCACGGTGGCGCAGGCGAAGCCCATTGCCATGCTGCTGCGGCCGCAGGTGGCGACGTTGAAAAGCGTCGTCACTCCGGACGAGCTCGCACGCTTTGGCCAGATCGCGGCGGCGCATCGTGCGGGGCCGCAGGAAATCGCGATGCTCCAGTACACGTCAGGGAGCACCGGCAGCCCCAAAGGCGTCATCCTTACCCATTTCAATCTGCTTACCAATATCCGCGCGATGGGACGGGCGCTGCGCGCAACCCCCGGGGACGTGTTCGTGAGCTGGTTGCCGCTCTACCATGACATGGGACTGATCGGGGCCTGGATGGGCAGCCTCGTGTACGGTTTCAAGTATCCGGTGATGTCCCCACTGACCTTTCTCGCGCGGCCCGACCGCTGGTTGTGGACCATACACCGCCATGGCGGCACGCTGACGGGCGGCCCCAACTTCTGCTACGAGCTGTGCCTGCGCAAGATCGAGGATGCGGATATCCGGGGATTGGATCTGAGCACGTGGCGTTTCGCGTTCAACGGTGCGGAGCCGGTATCACCGGAGACCATGGACGCATTTACCCAGCGCTTCGCGCGTTACGGCTTCAGGCCGGGGGCGATGGCGCCGGTGTACGGGCTGGCTGAAGCCACGCTAGGCGTTTCATTCCCGCCGCCGCTGCGCGGTCCCAGGCTCGACCGCGTGGATAAGGGCCGCTTCATGAACGGCGGGCGCGCCACGCCAGTGCCGCCGGAACACGAGGATGCAGCGGCGCTCACCTTCGTGGCTTGCGGCCTACCGATTTCCGGCCACCAGGTTCGAGTGGTGGACGCCTCGGGACACGAGCTTCCCGAGCGCGCCGAGGGTCACGTGCAGTTCAGCGGGCCGTCCGTAACCAGCGGCTATTACCGCAATCCGGAGGCAACCCGGGATCTCCTGGCCGGCGAATGGATGAACACCGGCGACTATGGCTACGTCGCCGAAGGCGACATCTACATCACCGGCCGCATCAAGGACACCATCATACGCGCTGGCCGCAATATCCACCCGTACGACCTGGAAGAAGCGGTGGGCGGCCTGGAGGGGATCCGCAAGGGCTGCGTCGCGGTGTTCGGCAGCCGCGACGAGCGCTCCGGCACCGAGCGCATCGTCGTGCTTGCCGAAACACGCGAATCCGACGCCGGGACGCGCGAGGCGATCCGGGGCCGAATCAACGATCTCGCCCTTTCTCTCATCGGCATGCCCGCGGACGACGTCATGCTCGCCCCGCCGGGTAGCGTGCTCAAGACTTCCAGCGGCAAAATCCGGCGCGCGGCGAGCCGGGAGGTGTACGAGCGGGGCGGATCTGCAGGTACGCGGTCGGTATGGCTGCAGGTTGCGCGGCTGACGTGCGCCGCGATCCTGCCCCAGGTCAAGCGCAGTCTGCGCGCGGCAGGCGATCTCGCCTACGGCGCCTACGCGCTCGTATTGCTCGGGACGATCGGCGCGGCGGTGTGGATCGCCTGCGCAGCCCTACCGCGCGGCGACTGGTGCTGGCGATTCAGCCATCGCGCGGCACGCACGTTCCTTTGGCTCACGGGCATGGCGCCCGTAGTGCGCGGACTCGAGCACCTGCCTTCCGGGCGTGCCTCCATGATCGCCGTCAATCACGCGAGCTATCTTGACGGTGTCGTGCTGGTCGCGGCGCTTGCGGAACCGAAATACTTCGTCGCCAAGCGCGAGCTCCTCGATCACTGGGTGCCGCGCATCTTTCTCACCGCCATCGGCGCTGTGTTCGTGGATCGCTTCGATGCGCAGCGCGGAGTCGAGGACGCCGGGCGGTTCGTGGACGCGGCGCGCGGCGGGAAATCGCTCGTCGTGTTCCCCGAAGGCACGTTGCGCCGCATGCCGGGGCTGCTGCCGTTCCGGATGGGGGCGTTCGTAATCGCGGCGCAGGCCGGCGTGCCGATCGTGCCGGTGACGCTCCGTGGCACGCGCTCGGCATTGCGTGACGGCCAGTGGCTGTTCCGCCGCAGCCGTCTCGGCTTGACCGTCAGTACGCCGATCGAGCCTGCGGGGGATGACTGGAATGCGGCGATCAAATTGCGCGACGCGACCCGGGCCGAGATCCTGCGGCTGTGCGGGGAGCCGGATCTCGGCGAGGAGACCGTGCTGCTGCCCAAGCAATCAACCGAGTGACGAGCGCGGCCCTCATCCCTCATCCCTCACCGCTCAGTCAGTCAGTACGGCGCCTTGATACCCGCCTGGCTGATTACCTTGGCCCATTTTCCGATCTCGGCAATCATCAGTTTTTCCAGCTCCTCCGGCGTGCTGGTAAGTACCTGCGAGCCGTCGGCCTCCAGCCGTTCCCGGATCTCGGGCGACTGCGACGCCTTGGCGATGGCCTCGTTCAACTGCCTGACAATGGGCTTGGGCATCCCCGCCGGTCCGAGCACGGCATAGAGCGTCTCGACGTTGAAGCCTGGCAGACCCGATTCGGCAACGGTCGGCACCGCGGGCAGCATCGGGCTTCGCTTCAAGCTGGTGATCCCTACGGGCCGGAGGCGGCCGGCCTGGATCGGCGGTATTGCCGGCACGATGTTGCTGAACATGAGATCGGTCTCGCCCATGATGACCGAGAGCGTGCCGGGGGCGGCTCCTTTGTACGGCACATGCACCAATCTCACTGCGGCCTGTATCTGGAAGAGCTCGGCGGACAGGTGATTGGTGTCTCCCGGTCCCGACGATGCAAAGTTGAGTTGACCCGGGCGCGCCTTGGCGAGTGCGATCAGCTCCCGCACCGATCGCGCGGGCACCGAGGGATGCACGACCAGCACGTAGGTTCCGCTCGCCACGGGACTGATGGGCGAGAAATCCCGCGGGGACTCATAGGGAAGCCTGGGGAACAGCGCGGGCGCGGTGATGATGACGGTGGTGGTAGCCATGAGCAGGGTGTAGCCGTCGGGCACGGCCCGCGCGACGTATTCGGCGCCGATGCGGCCGGCGGCGCCGGCGCGATTGTCGACGACTACCTGCTGCCCGATCAGCGGCGCCAGCTTCTGCGCGACGAGACGCCCGACGACATCCGTGCCTCCGCCTGGTGGAAACGGCACCACCATGCGCACCGCCTTGGCCGGATAGCCTTGCGCGGGCGCACCCGCCGTACCAGTGAAAAGTAGCACAGCGATCGCGCACGCTGCGCGGCCTGCCCGCAGTGTCTTCCCGATCTTTCCGGCGTCACGCGAGTTGGACACGACACCGAGCATACAATAGAACCTTCATGATGGAGGCGTAGTGGCGGCACCCAGGGAAGCTGCGAACGGCATTCCGGAGGTCGAGGGCGCGCTCTGCGTTCCGATCGATGTTTCTGAGCAGATCGAGTTCTGTTACGCGCGCGGCTGGACCGACGGGCTGCCGGTTGTGCCGGCGAATCGCGCGCGGGTCACGGAAATGCTGGAGGCGGCCGGGCTCGAGCCCGACGTGGTAATCGCCGAAATGCCGTCGCGCAAGGTGGCCGTGACCGCGGAGAAGGTCGCAATCAACGCGATCATGGCAGGCTGCAAGCCCGAGTACCTGCCGGTCGTTGTTGCTGCCGTGAAGGGCCTCGCCGCCCCCGAGTTTGTGCTTCACCACGTCGCCTCGGGACTCTCGGGTGCGACGATCGTAATCGTGGTGAATGGGCCGATCGCAAGGAAGCTCGGCATCAACGCCACCTACAACTTGTTCGGTCCCGGACCCGACGTGCGCGCCAATGCGACTATCGGCCGGGCGCTGCGTCTCATATTGCTCAATTGTCTGAGATACACGCCAGGCGTTTCGGACCGCGCCACCATGGGCACGCCCGGCAAGTACACGTGCTGCATCGCCGAGAACGAGGAAGGCCATCCATGGGAGCCCTGGCACGTGGAGCGCGGCTTCAGGCCGGAACAGAGCACCGTAACGCTGGTCGCGGCCAGCACCATGATTCAGGTCTGGAATACTGGCAACCACGAGCAGCTGTTGCGGACGATCGGCGACGCCCTGTCGTTCCTGGGTTCGATAGCGCTGCTGGATCACAGCCCCGGAGCCGTGGTGTTGAGCGGGGAACATGCGGAACTGTTGCGCGCCAGCGGCTGGAGCAAGCGGCGGATCCGCGAGTTCGTCGTCGCTCACGCGTGCCGCACCGTGGCCGACCTCAAGCGCGCCGGCCGCATCGACGGCGAAATCAGGGCAGCCGATGAAAGCACTCTGCACTACGCCATGGACGCGCCGGAGGAGCTGTTGCTGTTGTGCGCCGGCAGCCGTATCGGAACGCTATCGATGGTGCTTCCCGGCTTCAGCATGGAAAAAGGCGCCGGGCGGACCCGGCCGATCCTGATCGAAGCGCCGGCGCCGCAGAGTTGACGCTCCGGCATTTGTGTCGTTTCGGACAGGCAGCAACCGCAGGGCTGACGAGCGTTGATTACGGTCTCGTAACCGGCCGCGGTAAGATGCGGCGATGGGGCAGGACGCGGAAATTCTCATTGCCGGCGGTGGGATCGGAGGCCTGTCCGCTGCGCTCGCACTGGCTCACGCAGGACGGCGCGTGCGCGTGCTCGAGAAAGCCGCCGAGTTCACCGAGATCGGCTACGGCATACAGATGGGACCGAACGTCCATCCCATGCTGGAGCGGCTGGGAGTCGCGCGGGCGATCGAGCCGCACGCGGTCTATCCCGACGCGCTGGTGCTGGCGGACGGGATCACCGGCAAGGAGCTCACCCGCATCGCGCTCAGGGCTCCATTTCTCGAGCGCTACAAGTACCGCTATTTCGTCATTCATCGCCGCGACCTGCACGGCGCGATCCTCGACGCCTGCCGTGGGCGGGACGAGATCGCCCTGGAAGCATCGAAGGGCGTGGTGCGTTTCGACGACCGCGGCGATCGCGTGCTCGTGACCTGCGAGGATGGCTCGGAATACGCGGGCGCAGCGCTGATAGGTGCCGACGGATTATGGTCGCCGACCCGGGCCGCGGTGATCGGCGACGGGCCGCCGCGCATGGCCGGTCACTTCGTATACCGCGGCGTGGTGCCGAGCGACAAGATCATCGACCGCTCGCATGAAAACTCGATGATCATCTACATCGGGCCCAACCTGCACCTCGTGCAGTACCGGTTGCGCGGGGGGACGGTGATGAACAACGTCGCAACGATCGCGAGCTACCGCTACGCGCGCGGCGAGCAGGACTGCGGCGGGCCCGACGAGCTGGAAGAAATGTTTGCGCGCTGCGATCCTCGGGTGCGCCAGATGCTCGATTACGTCGGGAAAGACCGCAACTGGGTGCTGCACGACCGGCCGCCGGTATCAGGCTGGACCCGCGGCAACGTGACGCTGTTGGGCGATGCAGCCCACCCGATGCTGCAGTACCTCGCGCAGGGCGCGTGCATGGCGATCGAGGACGCTGTGGTGCTCGGCGCCAAAGTCGGTGCCGGGACCACCGATTTCAACAGCGCATTTGTCGCCTACCAGCGGGAGCGCTTCTACCGCACCGCGCGGGTACAGATCACCGCGCGGGTGTTCGGCGATATCATCCACGCCGACGGCGGTGCGCGCGAGCTGCGCAATCACTTGTGCGCGCAGCGCGATCCGGATTTTCCGTACGAAGTGGACTGGCTCTATCGCGGCATCACTATCTTGTCGTAATACACAGCCCGCTCCTCGGTTTAGCTCCGAACCTCTGCGGCTTCGCGTCTGCGCGGCGGCCGTCCAAAGGCCGCTCGAGCAATCGCAGTGTTGCCAAACGGCGACGGATCCGGTATGCGCGCTCCGGAAAAATCTTGGCGATGGGCTCGTATTGCCCTTGTGGCCGATTCCCCAAAATACTATATTCATCGAAACTCGCTAAGCTCGTTTCTGCTCCAAGGTTTCCGGAGAAGAGAGGCTTACGATGTCCAGGCAAGGTGGCTTCACCCTCGTCGAAATTGCAATCGTAATCGTCATCCTGGGCCTCCTGCTGGGCAGCGTTCTGAAGGCCCAGGAATTGATCACCAGCGCGCGCGTGCGCACCCTGATTTCTCAGCAGGATGGCATCCGGGCTGCCTTCCTCGGCTTCACCGATCGCTATCGTGCCCTCCCCGGAGACTACAGCCAGGCCACCACCAATATCGCAGGTGTCGTCGGGTGCGGCGGAAATGGGGACGGCGACGGCCGGATTGAAGACGCAACGGCGACCCCTGCCAGCATGGAGTCCGTATTGGTATGGGAACACCTCTCCAAATCCGGATTCATCAACGGGACGTACACCTGTAATTCGGTTGAATCCAATCTCACCACGCCCGTCAACCTGTATCTGAGCCGCCTGCAGCTGGCGTGGGATTCCCAGTACGCCCCGGGTTCGCCGCCTCCTGCGGCGCGCCACAATCTCAAAACCGGCGGTCAGATATCCTCGGATCTCCTGGGAGAAATCGACCGTAAGGTAGACGACGGAAGCGCGACCGGCGGGACGTTCAGATTCTCGCCCTACGCCGGTGGAGTGCCCGTGGCCCCCGATCCGGCGAAGTGCTACCAAGCGGCGGCGCCCAACGAGTGGAGTTCCAGCGCCGAGGCGAATTGCGGCGCAACGACGCTGTTCTAAGTCCCTTCGCGCCTACAAACAGCAGGCTGCCTTTCGCGCCGCGCTCCGAAGCGCGCTTTTGGCAGCGGATGGACGCGCTCGGCGCGAGGCGGTATCGTCTCAGCCTGGTTCCGGCCGCCTCACGCGCCTCCAATGCCTCCCTCACCTCCGCCGCGCGTTGTTCTGTTCGTCGACATCTGCGGCAGCACCCAACTCTACGACACCATGGGCGACGCTCTCGCCGCAAAAAACGTCGCGAATTGTCTCGCAACGCTTGGAGAGCGCGTGCGGGAGTGCGGCGGGCGCATCATTCAGCGGGTCGGTGACGAGCTGATGTGCCTCTTCGAAACCGCGGACGATGCGTTGAATGCAGGTCGCATGATCCAGGAATGGATGACCCGGCAGGAGGCGCTGGGCGAATCGACGATAGCCGTGCGCGTAGGCTGCCATTTCGGCTCCGTCATCGACAGGGAAGGCGATCTGTTCGGCGATTCGGTCAACGTCGCAGCCCGTGTCGCCAACATGGCCAAGGGCGGACAGGTCCTCACTACCGAGGACACCGTCGCCGCGCTGTCCGGTCCGCTGCGCGAAAGGGTTCGCGTGCTTGGACGATTTACTATCCGAGGCAAGCGCGAGGATGTCTCGATCTACGAGTTGCTGTGGCAGGACAGCGAGTACCACACCTACGCCGGGACGCAATCCGGGTTCGGACGTCGCCCCACGCACATCACGTTGAAGTACGCCGGACAGGAGATCCGGCTCGGTAGCGGCGAGCGGAGCTCCCTGACGGTCGGGCGCGATGTCGGCTGTGACATCGTCATACCCGACACCAAGGCTTCGCGGCGGCACGCGCGGATCGAGGCGCGGCGGGACCGGTTCGTTCTTATCGATCAGAGCGTGAACGGCACGTACGTGCGCATTGGCAACGAGGAGATCCCGCTGCTGCACGAGGAGCTGATACTCTACTCGCAGGGGCAGATCAGCTTTGGACGCCGGTCCGAAAGCCCTGAACGGACCTTTCTCGAGTTCGTCTGCGAGTGAGCGAGGGGATATACATTCGGAATTGAGGTCTCGCAGCCGTCGCTCTACTCATCGCGACGCTGTTTCGCTCCCCCCAGGTCGTCAGCTTTTCCCTGCCCGTCGTCTCCGGCATTCGTATCCGCCGCTCGGGGATCCTTGGCATGGAGGACACCCGTGCCGTGTCCGCATCGGGGGCATTTCGGCGGTGTTGCCTCAACCGGAGTCACCACTCCGCAATGCAGGCATTCGAAATATGCGCCCATGGGTACGGTCCGTGCAGAACTTTGACATTCAACTTGGAATCAGGCTTTTGCGATAGTCCACCCAGAAGGCGAATGAGTGTCGACGCATCGCTACAGCCTGTAGCGCTTGCCCCAACGTTGCAACACAAGGCCCGTCGCTGGCGACGGGCTGATTCGGGATGCCGAAGACTTTCTCAAGCTTGTCGAAAAGTCGATATGTGTCGGGCCCCAGGTACGGGCACATCCTGTCTCGAGTCGGCGTGCGGGGGCAATAGGCCCTCTGGGGTACCGGATACAAAACAATGGCTTGCAAAATCCATCAGCGCAGCACGCCCTCTGGCATGAAAAATGCGCTCATCGGCGACAACCAAGCGGACTTGCGAGCAGGCCATGTTCATCGACGACCTCGGACCAAAGGCAGCAGTGCGCGGTGAGCCTGCGCCTCGGTATACCGATGAGATACTGTGCGCGAACTGGAATCCTGCAATACGACTGGCGGGGGCAGTTAACCAGAACGAACGCCGCCCGCGGCAGCGCCAGCCCGAAGACGCGATGACGATCGACGTGGATGCCTTCCTCGATCGGCTCTACGCGCTCGCGATCTAGACCAGAACTAACAGTTTTCCCGGAGCCGGATCGTGTCCCTCGTGGCCGGTCCGCCTTTTTTTCGCGCGCCGCGCTCGTGTTCGCGTCGGCGACAGTACTTTTCTTGGATAGTTTCACGAGTATTCCACTTCCGAATTACAGGAATGTAACTCCGTGGACAGTCGTTCGTTGGCAGCGAGCAGACATAATGGATGCACACGGAAACCGATGGACACTCCGTCGTTTTTATGGGTACTCGCCATCGAGCTAACAGGCGCGAGTCGAGTGCCACTCCCCACATCGATGGTTGTTGATCAAGGAGAACGTTGATGGTGATTAACAGGATGTCGAAACGCAATGCAGGTGTTTTAATTGCAGGCATGGCGCTGGTTGCGCAGGTGGGCACGGCTGCCGCAGGCGAAAGCGATTTCCCTCTCGGTGCCCGGCAACTACGCGAGAAAGCCGAGCCCGCCATGCGGAGCACCTACCAGTCGGAGCATCCGTCCAGTCAAACCACGGTGAGCGCTGATTTCCCGCTTGGCGCCCGGCAACTGCGCGAGAAAGCCGAACCTCCGGCGCGCAGCACCTATCAGTCCGAACATGCGGGAAGACAAACGGGGGCGGAGAACGATTCGTTCCCGGGCGGGCCGAGCGACGAGCCATGGCAACTGCTTCCCGGGCAGGCAGCGTATTTCGATCGCAAGTCCGGAGGCAGCGCCGACTAGCCCGCGCGAATAGCGCGTTCACCAATCGGCCGGCGTCTGCCCGTTCGCCCTATTGGATGCTCCGGGCGGCCGGCCTGCCCGTCTCGTATCGGCTGGGAGACCTCCGTGGCATCGGCGCCAGCCCTTCAGGACGTTTTTCCCGGCGCGGGCGGATTTCCGTACTCGTTGGCGCCTTCCGTGCCGGGTTGAGCCATGAAATAGAGGAGCACCAGTCCGATGAGCGGGATCAATCCCAGGAATATCCACCACCCGCTCTTGCCGGTGTCGTGCAGGCGCCGTACACCCACGCCCAGTCCCGGGAGCAGCAAGCCCAGAACGGCGAGCACATAGATGAGTTTGTGGACCGCCCCCGCCACGATGTACACGACGACCTGAAACAGAAAGAACCACCAGAATTCCGGCCGGCCCGCACGGCCGTTGAAGTCCATGTACTTCTGCGTCAGGCAAATCTTTACCGCCTCGGTAATATCCATGGAACTATCCCCCCTTTCTCTTTGAGCGCCTGCGCCGGTCCGGGTCGCCGCCGCCCGCACAGCTGCACGCAGTTGTCATTGTTCCGGCATCCTACCCCTCTTCGAGGAGTTATGCGCCCTGCTCAGGCGCCCCATAGTCTCTTGAGCTGCGCAAGACTGCCGTTGAACTGGTTTCGGTCGCACAAGCCGACGCCGTCGACGCGATGCGGCTCGGGTCCGTGCACCCCGTCGGTGTACTGCCAGAACGTCCACGTGCGGAAGGTGGCGGGAATGTTCAGCGGCTTCGGTCCCTTGTATTGCGCGATCCACAAAAAACAGTTGGACAAGACCGGATCGGGCGGCGTCACGCCGGCCAATTGCTCCTTGATCAAGTGCCCCGAATAGAGGCCGGGGAAGCGGCCGGTCACCCCCGAGGTATGCTCCACAAACTCGCGCGCCTGGTTGAGGCTCATCGTTGGGCCGGTCAGGTTCGGCTCATAATCGAGGACGATGAGCGTTTCCTCATCCGGCTCGATCGTGTTCAGAAAGAAATCCGCCTGATCGGATCCGTCGCCGCCTACCCCGAAGTGGTACGCGCCCCACAACAGCCCCGCATCGAGCGCCTGTTCTTTTCGTTCCGCATACTTCTTGTCCAAAAAAGTGAATCCCTGAGTGGCCTTGTGGATCACTCCCACGATACCGTCCCCTCGGATTCTGTCGAAATCGACGATTTCCTGGTGGTGAGAGAGATCGATGACTACATTGATGGGTTTCGCCATGACTCGATGCTCCCGTAGCTCCTGAACGAGGTCCCCCGCCGGACCAGCAGCCGCAGCGCGGCTCCTGTATGCACGCGACGCTGTGCTGCGGGGCTCTTGCGTGGCGCCCCGCGATCTTTTTGAAGCCAGGGCATACTTCGGGCGCCTGCAGTCCATTCTAGCGCCGTTGGCGGGGGCCATCTGCGGCCAGAACCTATCTCAATAGTAGGCACGTGTGCGACGGAGGCGATGTGGGATGCAGGTCGAGGAGGAGAGCCCGAAGCAATATGCCGATATCGCGAGGGCTCCCGACAAAGAGATGCGCCCAGAGCGCCCCGTCCCACTCGGGGTTGCGGCCAGGGCACGCGGACGGCGGAGCAGTGCCTGCGCGTACACGCGTAGGTGCGACCCGGGAGCGGGCCACAGCGCCGCACTTGAACGCGTGCTTGCGCACCTGCGGGGTCGCATCCCCGGAAAAACATCGGGGCCCCTGCTCCTCCCTGCGGCGCGCCGTCTGCGTCGTTGCCCGGCTTGACCATATCGACATATGGCCTGCGCCGTGCGCCTCGCATACGGTCCGTCCTGGCCACAACGCATCACGCGCCTATGATTGAGATAGGTTCTAGAATCCGGGCAATGAAGGTCGTGATCGCGCGCCTCAACCACGAGACCAATACGTTCTCTCCGCTGCCGACGCCGCTCCGCGCGTTCGGCGCAGGCGACCCCCACGGCCCGGCGTTCGGTGCGGATGCCTACGTGGCCGGCAAGGGATCGGCGACCGCAATGGGTGCGTTCATCGATTGCGCAGAGCGCCGCGGCTGCGAGCTCGCCACGCCGCTCTTTGCGATGGCGAATCCGAGCGGGCCGGTGGATGCGGGAGCCTACCGCGCAATGCGCGACGCCATCGTCGATGCGGTCGCCGCCGGGTGCGACGCCATCATGCTCGATCTGCATGGCGCGCTGGTGACGGAGGACTGCGACGACGGCGAGGGCGAGTTGCTCGAGCGCGTGCGCGCCGTTGCGCCGCGGACGCCGCTGGCGGTCGCGCTCGATCTGCACGGCAACGTTTCCGACCGCATGGTGCGTCATGCGGACATCACGGTCGGCTTCAAGACCTATCCCCACGTCGACATGTACCAAACCGGCGAGCACGCGGGATGGCTGCTCTTCGACATGCTCGACGGGAGGGTCCGGCCGGTGACCGCGATTGCGCGCCCGGGGATACTCGCGCAGACCCTGCGCCAGAACACCGAGATCCCCGGGGCGATGCGCGATGGAGTCGAATTCGCGCGCTCGCTCGAGCGCCGCGGCGCGCTGGCGGCGACCGTTTTCGGCGGATTTTACCTGGCCGACATCCCGGACGCGGGCATGAGCGTGGTGATCGTCGCCGACCGCGACGCGGCGCAGGCCGCACGCTGGGCGGAGGATTGCAGCGAGAACCTGCGGACGCGCCGCAGCGAGTTCGTCTTCCACCAGGAGCCACTCGTCGAGTCGGTGCGGCGCGCGAAGGCGGTCGAGCGCGGGCCGGTGCTCCTCGTCGACCACGGCGACAACTGCATGTCGGGGGGCACCTGCGACACCATGGATGTGCTCGCGGAATGCCTGCGCCAGGGCCTGGCCGGAATCGGTGCGGGGCCGATTTGCGACCCGCAGGCGGTCGCACGGCTCGCCGCAGCCGGAGACGGTGCCACCGTGACGATCGACCTTGGCAACAAGGTGCCGCTGCCGAAGATCGGACTCACCGAGCGTACCCCGCTGCGGCTGACCGGCCGGGTGCGGACGATCGCGAATGGCGAGTACACGATCAGTGGTCCGGTCTACACCGGCATGCGTTGCTACATGGGACGCACCGTGCTGTTCGACACCGGCGCCGCGGAGATCGTCGTCACCGAGCAGACGCAGGAGGCGTGGGATCTGGGCGTATTCACCTGCGCCGGGCTCGATCCCGCAGCCAAGCGCTACCTAATTCTCAAGTCGCGCATGTACTACCGGCCGGTCTTCGCGCCCCTCGCTGCCGCGATCATCGAGTGCGCGAGCACGAGCGTCTGTTCATCCGATTACTCGCTGTTCAAATATGGAAAGGTGCAGCGGCCGATCTATCCGCTCGACGCTGCGTAGCAAACCTCGGCTGCAACCGGCGCAATGGCTTGTAATACAATAGTTGCAACGACACGGGGCGCCCGCAGGGGAATGTCCGCCGCCTGTCTTGGATGCCTGCGGCTCGAGGAAAGCGCGATCATGCTCAACAGGGAGAAGCTCTCATGAAACAGTTGCTCCATTTGCTCTCGGCTGCGTTCGCGGCGGCGGTGGTCGCCTTGCTGCCCGCAGCGGATGCGGGCGCCCAGCAGAAAGTCCTGAAGTTCATTCCCCAGGCGGACCTGCGCATCCTCGACCCCATCGCGACGACCGCCTACATCACCCGCAACCACGGCTACATGGTGTACGACACACTGTTCGCCATCGACGAGAATTTCGCGGTGAAGCCGCAGATGGTGGACAAGTGGGAGGTTTCCAGGGACGGCCTGACGTACACCTTCACGCTGCGCGACGGTCTCAAGTTTCACGACGGGCAGCCGGTTAAGTCGAGCGACTGCATCGCCTCCATCGACCGCTGGGCCAAGCGCGACGCGCTCGGCCAGAAACTCGCCGAGGCGACAGAAGCGTGGAAGGTCGTCAACGACAGGACCTTCACTCTGGTGCTCAAGAAGCCCTTCCCGCTCACGCTCGATGCGCTCGCCAAGCCCTCCTCTAACGTGCCCTTCATCATGCCCGAGCGCAT
>DATFWO010000072.1:0-50974 GCA_035259205.1 Burkholderiales bacterium
GCGCCACGCCGGCCACGCCGCGTTCGCGCTTTCGATCGCCCGCCTGGTTTCAGCGGCGCCCATGTTGGGTACGGTGCCGATCTGCACGCCGTCCGCGGGGTTGTAGACCGGAAGCGTCGACTTGTTGTCGGCGTCCACCCAGGCGCCATCGATGTAGCACTGCTGGCGGAACAAGCTCATGTCCTTGAGCTCTACCGCGGGTTTCACTTTCTGTAACATGGAGGGATCCTCAAGTCAGGACAATGGGTCGGCTGCAATCGTTCATGATGAGCCGTTACGGGAAGACGAGAGTATAGCAAACGACCACCATTTGGATTAACTGCAAGATTCGAACCATGGATTGTCGTGCCCCCATGCCTTTGATTGCTGGCGCGTGTTCATGGGGGTGACAAAAATCGCAACAATCCGGCGCCACGCGAGCGTCATATGTGGCATGTAGTCGGACCGCTACTTGACGTTAAGTTTTGTTCGGCGCTATAAGTACTTGCGGTGCCGGTGCCCCCGCTTAGCCGGCGCTTAGGCCGACCAATATCAATCACAAGGAGTGCTCGATGAGACGATTTTACCAACTGATAGCTCAGATACTGATCGTTACGATGGTCTGGACGCCTTTCACGGTGCAGGGAGCGATGGTTGGAACCGATCAGATAGTCGCCAGCGCCCAGGACCAGCTCAATCGCGACAAAGTACTCAACTTCTTGAACCGCGGCGACGTCGTCAAGCAGTTCGAAGCTCTCGGCCTGTCGGCCTCGACGGCGAAAGAACGCGTCAACGCGATGACTCAGGAAGAGGTCAACCGGATCGCCGGCAGGATCGATACCTTGCCGACTGGCGCGGACGATACCTGGGCCTGGATTGCCGCGATCGTCATCGTTGGCGTCATCATCTGGCTGGTGTGGTACAAGAAGTAGCCCCCCGGACTGTACTGCGGTACCGGAAAGCCCGCTCGATAGCGGGCTTTCTGCTTCTTGGCGCGCTCAACGGCTGCGCCCTTCTGGCCCCCCCGCAGTACAACGTCCTGAAGGAGAACCGGCCGCAGGAGCTGCCGGCGCGCGTCGAGCTCAAGAACGTTCCTTTCTTCGCCCAGGAGGACTACCAGTGCGGCCCGGCGGCCATCGCGATGGCGATGAATGCGGCCGGGGTCAAGGTAACTCCCGAGCAGATGGTCGAGCAGGTCTACCTGCCAGCGAAAAAGGGCAGCCTCCAGATCGAAATGCTGGTGGCGCCGCGCCGGCACGGCCTCGTCGCCTATGAGCTGGCGCCGCAGATGACTGACGTGCTGCGCGAGGTCGCGGCCGGGACGCCGGTGATCGTGCTCGAGAACTACCGCTATCAGTGGTGGCCGCTATGGCATTACGCCGTTATCATCGGCTACGACCTCGAGTCTGGCGAGGTCATTCGCCACTCGAGAACCAGGGAGCGCCAGACCATGCCCTTCCCGGTATTCGAATACGTGTGGATCGACGAGGGCTACTGGGCGATGGTCGTCGTTCCGCCCGACCGTGTGCCCGTAACGGCGACCGAGGAGCGATACGGCCAGGCGGTTGCCGCGCTGGAAAAAGGCGGTGACGTGAACAACGCGCATATCGCATACAACGCCATGCTCAAGCGCTGGCCGGCGAGTTTCGTCGGCCTCATGGGCCTCGGCAACACCGCGTATGCGATGAAGGACCTGCCCAGCGCCGAGACCGCGTTCCGGGAGGCCGTCCAGGCGCATCCCGAGGCCCCGGCTGCATTCAACAATCTGGCACACGTTCTCGCCGTGCGCGGCAAGTTCGATGAAGCCGTCAGCGCCGCCGAGCGCGCCGTTAACCTGGGGGGTCCGCTGCTCCCGACGGCCCAGGCGACTCTGGAGGAGATCCGCAAGCAGACGGGGACCAGAACGCCGTGAGCGTCACAGGCGCCGTGAAGCGGCGGATCGTGTGCTGCCGGACGCGAAGCAGACGCATTCCTAAGCATGAAAATGCTTGATATAATGGGAAATCTCGGATACGCGAATAATTAGAAACTGATCCGCCGGACATCCTGATGAATGCCTATTTCGCGCGCGCTCGGGCGTTGGTCCTGTGCGGATCCGTAGCCATGACCTTTCTCGGCGGATGCGCCACCAATGGCAATCCGGCGGATCCGCTGGAACCGCTCAACCGCGGCATCTACAACTTCAACGACGGCGTGGACAATCTGATCGTCAAGCCGGCCGCAACGGTGTATCGCGGCGTGGTGCCGCAGTTCGTGCGCACGGGAGTGAGCAATTTCTTTTCGAACATCAACGACGTTATCGTCGCCCTCAATAATCTGCTGCAGGGCAAGTTCACGCAGGCCGCGTCCGACGTGGGACGCATCGCGGTCAATACCACAGCTGGGCTGCTCGGCGTGATCGACGTGGCGACCGAAATCGGCCTGGAGAAACACAACGAGGACTTCGGCCAGACCCTCGGCCGGTGGGGTGTCAGCGATGGGCCCTACCTCGTGCTGCCGTTTTTCGGGCCCAGCAGCTTCCGGGATGCTCTTGGCCTCCTCGTGGATTTCAAGACCGACCCGATCACTTATGTGAACGACATGAGCGCGCGCAATATCCTCTGGGGCACGCGCTTCCTCAGCAAGCGCGCGGAACTGCTCGACACGTCCAAGATAGTGGAGACCGCGGCGCTCGACCCTTACGAGTTCCTCCGCGACGCCTATCTGCAGCGTCGCCGCAGTCTCGTCTATGACGGCAACCCTCCGCCCGACAAGGACGATGACACGGAAATCAAGGTCAAGCCCAAGTCCGGCGGGGGCGCATCCCTGGGCCCATCCAACTTCCCGCTGCCGCCGGACGTAAGCCCGGGCCCCGGTTCACTGGCCCCCAGCCGCGACCTGTTGACTCCTGCGCAGATCGAAGCGCGCGAACGCGAGGCTGCCGAATTGCGTCGTGCCCAAGAGCCGCGCGTGGAATCGCTTCCGCCGGACGCAGCGAAGCCTCGCGTTGCGCGTATTTGGCTGCCCGTCAGTCGCTAGAGACCAGTCCCCAGAACCTAATCCCTGGTCTGCGGTCCCGCATCCGTGGTTCCGTCGGAGACGCGCCGGTCAGCGTGCCCGACGCGCGCCGTGGCAAGATAGATTCCGGCAAAAATGACCGCGGCCCCCACAAGGTGAAATACCTCCAGCGCCTCGTCGAGGAAAATCACCGCAAGGGCGATCCCGAACACCGGCACCAGGTTCATGAACTGGCCCGAGCGGTTGGCACCCACATCTGCGACCGCCTTGTTCCAGAACAGCGTTGCAAGGACCGAAGGGAATATTCCGGTATAGAGGACCGCGGCGACGACGCCCGGCGTGAATACTATCGGCGGCGTATGTGACGCCTCCCACCAATAGAGCGGCGCGAGGGCTATCACGCCGATCAGGATCGACGTTCCTGCGAACGTAAGCTGATCGAGCTCGCGCGGACGCCATCGTAGGCAGGCGGTATAAACCGCCCAGAAGAGCGCCGCGATGAGGAGCAGAATGTCCCCCCGCACCAGGGCCAGCGCGAGCAGCGCCTGCGGCTCGCCGCGGCTCACGATGACAAGCACGCCTGTCAGGGACACCGCGAGCCCGACCCACTGTCGCAGCGTGCCGCGCACTCGAAACAGCAGATAGTTCACCGCGATGATCATCACCGTACACGCGCTGTTGATGAGCGCGCTGTTGGTGGCGGTCGTGGTGTGCAAGGCGGCATAGTTGATGGTGTTGTAGGTAGGAATCCCCAGCAGCGACAGGAACACCATGACCTTCCAGCGCAGGAGGATCGCGCGCCACTGGCGCGCGAGCGGACGCACGATCCAGGGGAGAAGGATGGCGAGCGCGATGCACCAGCGCCAGAACGAGAGCGTGATCGGCGGCACGTCGTCTCTCAGGGCCCGACCGACCACCGAGTTGCCGGCCCAGAACAGGCAGGTCAGCGTGAGCAGCAGATACGGCGAAATCGAAAATCGCTGAGTAGACATCCAGCCGGCAAGATTGAGACTAGCCAGCCGCTGGAGCGCGAAGCCTGCGAGCGGCCGGACGGCGCGCAGGATCGAGAGTCACGTCAGCGTGCGGCCGGTCAGGCGCTCGAGAACCTTGAGCGGCGCCCGTGACGGATCGCGCATGGCCGCAACGGGCAGGAAAAAAGTCTGCTCCAGGCAGTACTGCCCAGCGACGGCTGCGTGCGATACCTGATCGGTGAATACGATCCACGTGCTGCCCGGCAGGAACTCGTACGCGGCTTGATCGACGGTTGCCTGGTACTCGAGGTTGGATTTCATGCGGTCGTGGATTTGCAGCATGAAGTGGTCGTAGGCACTGCGCCGGCTCTTGGTCACGCCGGACAATCGCAGCAACTCGCTGACGCCCCAGACGGGGCGGGTCAGCGTCGGCAGGTAGCGGCTCGCCACGCTTTCAAACGATTCACCGAGCTTCCACGAGCGACTCTGTCCACTGGGATTCACATTGCTGAAAACACGCAGGATGCGCCGGTCCCGCACCGGATTCGACGGAAAACTGTCGACGTGCAGCCGCTTGTCGTCCTTGCGCCATGAAGTCTGCCGTCCGGCGATCTCCACAGGCCGGAAGCTGGTGCGCGACTGCACTAGGCTTGCCCCGTAATGGGGAAACAGATTGATCAGGAGGGCTTTGCAGGAAGTGGCAAAGCGTTCCATCATCGACTGCAGGAGCCGGTGCTCCGGGCCGGCGACGCTCGCTCCTCGCAGCTTGCCGACGGAGCCGTCAAAACTGATGTTCTTGCTGGCCCCCTCGATGGCGGGAGAGAGCAGCGGCTGCTCGGCAGCCAGGATCGAGAAAGCGAGGCGCGGCAACAATAGGACGCTGCCCGCCTCGAGCGCGCACAGGGCGCGTTCCTGGACCGCGCCCGCACACTGCTCGTTCCAGTCCGCAATCGACAAGCTGACTACCGGTGTCATGCTCAAAGGCTCCATGCTCCATGTTAGCCCACGACGAGAGAAAAATGCACTCCCGGGCGTCCGCTTGCACGTTCGCGGAGTCCGGCTGTCGCGCGAGTATCCGCGCTAGTTCAGCCGCGCGGCGAGCGGCTGCAGCTCCGCGATCTTGTCCCGTACCGCCTCGGCGTCCTCCGCCTTGGGGCGCAGCGCAATATATTCCCGGTAGTCCGCCAGCGCTGCGCGAAAGCATTCGAGGTCGAAATAGATTTCCGCGCGATTGCGATACTCCTCCGCGCCCCGCGGATCGAGCAGGATGATGCGCGCCGAGGCCGAAAGCGCCCGGCCGAGATCCTCTTTCTGCAGGTAGATGCTCTTCAGGTTGCGCAGCACGCGCGCCAGGATCTCCTTTTTTTTCGCCGGCGCAAGCAGCGCGCGCATCTCGTCATCCGTGGGGTCGCCCGCTCCGCTGCGCAGCACGCGCAGCCGCTGGCGCAAATCGTCCAGCCCCAGCGACGCGCCGTTCGCATACGGGTCCAGCACGAGGGCGCCGTCGCGCACGGTGCATTTCACCAGGAAGTGGCCGGGAAAAGAAATGCCCCGCAGCGCCAGCCCGAGCCGCCGTCCGATTTCCACATACACCATGGACAGGGTGATCGGTATGCCCAGCCTGCGCTCGAGCACCTCGTTGAGGAAGCTGTTGCGAGGGTCGTAATAGTCCGCGGCGTTGCCGGAAAAAACCAGCTCGTCGAACAGGTACCGGTTGAGAGCGATGATGGTGTCCGGAGTCGAGATGTCCCGGCGCAGACGCCGTTTCAGTGTCGCCGCCATCTCGTCGATCCGGCTGAGATAGTGGAGGATGTCGAGGTCGCGATACTCCTCGGCGGCAATCACCAGCGCTGCTTCGGCGAGGTCGATGTCCTCCTCCTCGCGCGCAACGATCTCGCTCCACTGGATCATGAATTCTTGGCCTCGATCACGGCTCGCGGTTCAGACGCGCTGCGCGAGCGGAAGGTTGTTGAGCAGGTTCTGCGGCTTCATGCGGACCGTGCCGTCCGCGGCCATGGCGAGACCCAGGAACACCGGTGCGCCGGCCATCTCGGGACGCAATACGATGGGATCCCTGAAGTCCATCCGGAACAGCCCGATGATTCTTTTCATCCGGTCCTCGGCGACCTCGCCGCCGCTATAGATCTCATTTAGCATCGCGCTCGCCTCCACGTCCAGACCCACGTGCCAGATCCACTCGTCGTCGGGAATTTCCCGGATCGCCGCCACGGTCGCCCGCACCCCGTGAAAGTGCGCTATCCACCGTTCGAGCACCCTTGCGAACGCCTGGCAGCCGGGCCGTCCCGCATTGAACTGAAGCACGGTATCGAAACGCTCGTCGCGCTCGAAATAACGCCCGGCGCTGGATTCATCGAGCACGTCGAGCTCGATGATCCTCGTGGGAGTGTGCCCCTCGCGCAGCAACCGCCCGAGGTTGCCCAGTCCCCCGCCCGTTGCATGCAGCTCCACGATTTCGTCGTCCGCAAGCATGATTGCCCCATCGTTGATGCTCACTCGCTGCCGGCGGAAGAACACTTCGGCCGCGCGCGCTTCCAGGCCATCCGCGGTCCCGTTCAGGATAGCGCGCAGGATGACCTGCGCGGTGTGATGTATGAAGTCCGGCGGAACCGCGACTTCCTCCTGAAATAGCCGGGCGTAGAACCCTTCCAGGGTAGGCGCCGCGAGCAACCGGTCCCGGAATCGCAGCATCACGCGGTAATTCTCGCGTGCGTCCGGGTCGGCGAGCGCCTCGATTTCGGCGTCGGAAATATTGCGCCGAGGATGATCCATGAGCGCTGCGTGCAACGCGCATTCTGCAGCGCAGGACTCGGGCACCGGGCTCAATTCCGGACGCATGTAGTAGTAGCGAAGGTAATCGTCCGTCACCCGGAGCCGGCCGTCCGCGCCGCGCTCGAGCAGCGGGAAACCGCAGTTTTGCCAGAAATCGGGCATGACCAATGGTAAGGGGCGAGCAGTAAGCGGTGAGCGGCAGGCAAGCGGGCGGTGAACTTTCCAGAGCCGTGGTTTTTCAAAGCCCTGGGGATCGCCCCCTGCTTATCGTTCATCACACGCCGGTGCTGGATATCGCCGCCGTTTCATATAGATAACCGGACGCATTGTGCGGCATCCGGCACGGCAGGTAAACGCCCCCCGAAGGCCGCTTGCGGACGCACATGCCGGAGTCTTTCCGGATGGATGCGATACCGTTGGCGAGCCGCGGACCAACGCGCTGAGAAGGAAAGACCTATGGCAGAACCGGCTTCTGCGGCCGGCACGACGCTCGCCCGCCAGGGGGTGATCGGACGTGCCTTGCGCGCCATCGGGGAGCGAACGAGCATCTGCTTCCGCGTCAACTTCTCCGACGGGTCCAGCTTTCAGAACCGCGACGGCACGCCGGTCGCTACCCTCACGTTCCGCACGGCGGCCGCAGAGCTGCGTATCTGGCTGTTCGGACACGTCGGCCTGCTCGAGAGCTACTTCGATGGGTCGCTCGAGGTCGACGGCGACTTCGGGCTCGCATTCCGTGCCGGAATGGACACGGCGTTCGACAAGCAATCCAATCCGCTGGTTGCATTGCGCAACGCCTGGCACGAGTTCCGTTTCAGCAACCGCACGATCGCGCAGGCCCGGGCGAACGCCGACGCCCACTACGCGCTCGGCACCGCCTTCTACCGCCAGTGGCTGGACGCTCCCTACATGATGTACACCTGCGCCTACTGGAAGGAGGGAACCAGGACGCTGGAAGAAGCGCAGCAGAACAAGATGGAGCACGTGTGCCGGAAGATAGAGCTGCGCCCCGGGGAGTCGTTCGTGGACATCGGCTGCGGCTGGGGCGGCTTCATGTACTACGCATGGGAACGCTGCCGGGCGATCGGCACGGGCGTCAACATCACGCACGAGCAGGTCGCCGCGGTGCGCAGCGAGCTCGCGCGGCGCGGTCTCGCCGGCACCCTGAAAGTGATCGAGGCGGACTTCCGCGAGATTCCCGGGACGTACGACAAGTGCGTATCCATCGGCGTGCTGGAACACGCCGGGCGCGACCAGCTCGCCGAAGTCGTCCGCGCGCACGCAACCTGCCTCAAGCCTGGCGGCCTCGGAATGCTGCATTTCATAGGGCACGTGGGGAAGTTCGATACCGAGTTCTATATCCGCAAGCACATTTTTCCCGGCGGCTGGATACCGAGCCTCGCGGAAACCATCGCGGCGATGGAAAAAGCCGGCCTCGAGATACTCGATATCGAAAACCTCAGGCGGCACTACGCGCTCACTCTCGATGCGTGGGGGGAGCGTTTCGAGCGGCACTGGCCCGAAATCCAGGCGCTGAGCCCCGCGATGTTCAATGAAAAGTTTCGTCGCAAGTGGCGCGCCTACCTCTATTCGTGCGCCGAGATGTTCCGTTCACCGAAGGGCTGCACCCACCTCTTTCAGATCACTTACAGCCGCGGCAACACGAGGTACTACCCGATGAGCCGCGCGCACCTTTACGCCGCCGCGGAATGCCCGGCCTGAGCCTCTCATGTCAGGGACGTCGAGCGCCGACTCGTTTGCGGCGAGAAAGAACGGTCTCGCCGCGCAGCTTGCCGGCGCCGGGAGCGAAATCGGCATCAGCAAGCGAACCGCGTCCAACCTGTTCCGGTACGCACCCCGTGCGGGGGCCAGGCACGCCCTCGACCTCAGCAGCTTTGACCACGTCCTGAAGCTGGATCCGCACGCTCGCACGCTGGATGTGGAAGGGCTCGCCACGTTTGAAGCCATCGTGGACCACACTCTGCCGTACGGGCTGGTGCCGCTCGTCACTCCGGAGCTCAAGCACATCACGATCGGGGGCGCGACCGTCGGGATCGGCATTGAATCCAACTGCTACCGCCACGGATTCGTGCACGACGCGCTCATCGAAGCCGAAGTCATGCTGGCGGACGGGCGCATCGTGCTGTGCACGGCGGAAAACGAGCACGCCGACCTCTTTCGGGCGCTCCCCAATTCCTACGGCACGCTGGGCTACATACTGAGGGCGAAGATAAGGCTCATGCCGGCGGCTCCGTACGTCCACCTTCGCACCGTCGCATTTGAAGATCTCGACGCTTCCCTGGAAGCGATGCGCGCGGCGACCGAGCGGGGCGACACGGACTTCGTCGAAGGGCTGATCTACGGCGGCAGCCGGCAATTCCTCACGCTATCGCGCTTCGCCGACGCCGCGCCGCGCACCGATGACATCCTGCGGCGCGACGTGTTCTACAAGCTCGTATCGCGGGCGTCGGACGTCCACCTCACGACCAGGGACTACCTGTTCCGCTACGATCCGGAGTGGTTCTGGAATCTGCCCGAGACGCCGCCCTACACGCTGTTCCGGCGCATCGCCCCCAGAGCACTGCGCAATTCGGGGTTCTACCAGCGCTATGTCCTGCTCAAGCATCGCCTCCTCTCGGCGTCGCCGTGGAAACCGGCAGCAGACGAGGAGCCGCTGATACAGGACTGGGAGGTGCCGTGGGAGCAAGCGGCCGCGCTCACGCGTTTCGCCCTCGCCGAAGCGGATCTCGCCGGCAAGCCGTGGATCGTAACGCCGCTACGCACGCCCGCCGCGCCGACGCTCTTTCCCGTTCGTCCGGGGACGCTCTACTGCAATTTGGGGTGTTACTGTCAGGTACGGAGGCGTCCCGACAAGGGAGACTACTACTACACGAAAGTCATCGACCGGAAATGCTTCGACCTGGGCGGCATCAAGATGCTTTATTCGTCGACGTTTTTGAGCGAAGACGAGTTCGACCGCATTTACGCTGGCGCAGCCTACCGGGCGTTGAAGGCGAAGTATGATCCCGAAGGCAGGCTCAGCACGCTGTATCGCAAGTGCGTACTGCGCTAGGCCGGCTCGGAGATTTCGATCAGATTTTGATCCGGGTCGCGGACGTAGACCGAGCGGATGGTAAAACGCGCTCCGGTCCTGTTGACCGGCCCCTCCTCGATGGGGACGTCTTCCCGCTTGAGGCGCGCGATGACCTCATCGAGCGGCCGATCGGAAAGAAAGCACAAATCGAGCGATCCCGGCGTAGGCGTGCGCGCCTTGATCCCGGCATTGTAGCCCGGCGGGTGGACGTTGAATTTGTGGTCGCCGAAGCGCAGCGCGACCCGGCCTTCCCCGTAGCGCTCGACGCGCATGCCGAGCACGCGCGTATAGAAATCGAGGCACTTGTCGAGATCGCGCGTCGTCAGCACGACGTGGTCTATGCTCTTGATCATTGCCGGGCTTAGGTTCTAGCTGTGAGCCATGAGCTTACAACGAAAAGCCGTCGGCCCATAGCCGATGCCTGATCGGCCGCCGCTCATCGCCCGTCACGCTTCTTCAGCGTGCGAAGATCCTCCATCACTTCCCGCGGGTTACGCGACGGATTGACCGCCAGATATAGCTTGGCGATCCGCCCCCGCGGATCTATCAGAAACGTATTCCGCCGGGCGAGCTTCAGCACTCCCAGGTCGAGCAACGAGCCGTAGCGCGCCGCGACGGTTCCACCCTTGTCGGACAGGAGCGGGAATGGCAGGCGATACTTCGCGGCAAACCCGGCCAGGCGGTCGGCCCCGTCCACGCTTATTCCGCACACCGCGGCGCCCAGCGCCTCGAACTCCAGCAGTGCGTCGCGAAACCGCGCCGCCTCCTCCGTTCAACCCGGCGTGTCGGCGCGCGGGAAAAAGTAGAGCACGAGCCAATTGTCGCGGAAATCCGTGAGCGAGTGCGTTGCCCCGTGCTGATCCGGAAGCGAGAACCCGGGGGCGGCATCGCCGGCCTTCGGCGTATCGCCGGCACGCCTGAAACTCCGCCAGACGAGGAATCCGGCGATCGGCAGGAGGGCTAGTATGATCCATTCCATCGGTGACCGCCGATCGATCGCGTCCGGCTCCGAACCAGACGCCGTCCGTTGCACCGCTGGATTATTGCACGGAACGGCTTTTCGAAATGAGCGCTTGTTGCTAGATTGGCGGTGAGCCCACCGGACGGACCGCATCAGATGGGGGACAGCGCATGCTACCCACGCGTACCGCAATTCTCCTCATAGCAGTGGCAGGTGTGCTGATCGCAGCCGAGGCCGCAGCACAGAGCTTTCCCGGCCGACCGGTGCGCTACCTCATGCCGCTGCCCGCCGGCGGGGAGACCGATGTTTTCGCCCGTGTGCTCGCAAAGCAGCTGTCGGAGTACTGGGGCCAGCAGGTCATCGTCGAGAACCGCCCCGGAGGCGGCACGACGATCGCCACCGAGCTGGCGGCCAAAGCTCCGCCGGACGGCTACACGATGCTGCACGCCATCACGCCGTTCAGCGTCAACGCGACCTTGTACGAAAAGCTTCCCTACGACACCGTGAGGGATTTCGCCTGCATCACGCACATCGGCAATCTCTATGGGGTGTTGGCTGCGCACCCTTCGTTTCCGGCAAGAACTCTGACCGATCTGATCAGGCTGGCCAAGGCGAGGCCGGGCGCGATCTCGTACGCCACGGGCGGATCCGGCACCAGCAACCATATCACCGCCGAGGCGATGCGCGCGGCAGCCGGCATCGACATCGTGCACGTCCCCTACAAGGGCACCAGCCTCGCGGTACTGGACGTGCTGCCCGGGCGTGTGCCGCTCCTTTCCACGGTGCTGGTCGAGGCGATTCCGTACATTCAATCCGGGAAGCTGAAGGTCATCGCAACGACGAGCCCCAGGCGCGCGCCTTCGCTTCCCGACGTGCCCACCATCGGAGAAACCCTGCCGGGTTACCACGCCGGGACGGGGTTCTGGGCGCTAGTGACGCGCGCCGGCGTGCCGCCCGCGACGCTCGGCGGCCTCAACGCCGACATCGTCAAGGCGTTGCACGCGCCCGACGTGCGGGCGCGGCTGGCGCAGGCGGATATCGAAATCGTCGGCTCGAAGCCGGGAGAGTGCGACGCGTTTCTGCGGGAGCAAGTCGCAGTGTGGGGCAAGATCGTCAAGACATCCGGCGCGCGGGTGGACTGAGCCTCATGCGCTTCTGAACACGGCCAGACACTTCGGAGCGTTGAAAGTCCAGGTCTCTACCCAGTCCAGGATTTCGGCTCTGTAGCTCAACTCGGCCATGGCGCCGGCGAGGCAGGTCCAGTTGAGCACTTCCTGCTGCCCGGCCGCCTCCATCTGCGCGAGCGGCGTATCGCGCCACGCGCCGTAATTGCCGGCGCGCAGGTGCTCCAGCATCACGCGATCCGATTCCAGGTCGGGATAGATCCAGTGGTTCTTTTCGGTAAGGAAGGCGTGCGACCAGCTCGACGACGCCATGATCACCACCCGCCAGGGACTCTCCTTGAGGACGCGGGCCGTTGCTTGTCCCATCTCGAAACAACGGCGCGGCGACGGTGACGGCGGATCCGGTTCTTCCGAGTAGACGGTGCTGCCGCCCCGATAGCGAATCACCGAGCTGCCATAGCAGTTGACCGCCACGGGCACGACCGGCGTATCGAATCCCTTCCGGTCGAGATCGAGGTAGAGCAGCGTGTTGGCAAAGGCGTGGCCCAGGCCGTCCTGGTGAAGGGCCTTGTAGGCGTAGGACATGTCTATGCCTTCCTCCAGCAGCCCCCTCGCAAGATAGCGCCCGGCCTTGTGGTGCCCGGGGTGCGTAAAGGTCTTGTCGGCCGGTTCGCCCCAGATATTCGGCCGCCCGCGCAGGCGCTCGTACGGCTTGAAATTGAACTCATCGTACGCGAGCACGCAAAACGGCGGGATGATGTCCTCCTTGAAATTCTCGTACTGGTCGTCGCCCCACATGACGATAAAGTCGGGGCGGAAGGCATCGATCTCCTCGCGAATTTTCCGGAAGGCGCTGAAGACACGCGCCTTGTGCGCCTTATGCGCAGTAATGCCCTCGTCATCCCCCCACTCCAGGCGCATCGGCTCCGGCCAGTTGGCGGGATCCCTCATGCGCTCGGGTATGCGTCGATCATTGTGCAGCATCCGCGCCAGCGGCCACGCCTTGTGCTCTTCAGGAACCAGTCCGGGCGGATAGTGCGTCGCGCCTACGCCCAAAATCTCTGCCATGATCCCGTTCCTCCATAAGGAGCCTGACAAACGAGGGAGATACTCCCCTGCCCACTGCCGTGTCAGGCATTGTAAGCGGTGCGCAGCGAGCCGGAACGCTGCCAGCCGGCAGCATTCCGTCCATTCGGCCGCGGGTGACGTGCGTCTGGCGCGGCTGAGCCCGATCAAAATCAAATACAATCAACGCGTTGCGTTGTCTACGTCCGCGGCAACCCCCTGCTCCTCCAAACGGCGGAATGTGAAGCGCGTCACACGGCAACGGTGCCGGCCTTCACACCGGGAATACTCCAAATTACGCGGCTATCGAGTGTGCTGCTTTATATCGCGCAAGGCCTCGGTCTCGTAGAGTTGGGTCCAGCGATTCGATGCACAGCTTAAGGGGAACACAATGGAACAACAGGACAAAACCAACTACCTCGCCCGCATTGCCGCGGCACTCCTTTTCGTGCTGCTGATAGTAACGGGCTACGTGATCTCGCCACAGGTCCAGGGCGCGGTCGGCCTGCCGCACGCAGCGCAAGATCAGGAAACAGTTGAATCGTACGTTCCCTCGCAGTGCGTGGTCGATGGGCTGGTGTTCTCGGATTGCTTCCTGGACTTTTAACCGCACATCCCACGCTAGGAAAAATGCCGCGCAGCCGCGGCATTTTTTATGGGCACTCTCCTTTCGCCCTCTGCCTCAATACCAGAACTTCGAGGAAGAAGTCGGAAGGCCGAAGGTGGAATTTTGCACTCTATGGGGTTCGCTTCCTCCTTCCTCCTTCCGCCTTGCTCTTCACCCCCCCGAATTTCCTCGCGCACTGCCTCCACACCGGAGTAATATGGTTCGAATGCCGCATCCCCGGGTGCGCACATGGAACAGAGGATCCGTTACTGCAAGAGCGCTGACGGCGTGAAAATTGCCTACGCCGTGAGCGGCGAGGGGCCACCATTGGTGGTGGCCGGCACCTGGCTCACCCATCTCGAGAACCAGTGGCACAGTCCGGTGTGGCGGCCGTTGCTTGAGGCACTTTCGCGCGAGTACACGGTCGTGCGCTACGACTTGCGCGGCTGCGGCTTGTCCCACCGACATCTCGAGGACGTCTCCTTCGATACCTGGCTTCAGGACTTCGAGCGCTTGATCGAGACACTCGATTTCGCGAAGTTCGCGGTTTTTGGCACGTGCATAGGCAGCGCGATCGCGATTGAGTACGCAGCGCGTCATCCAGATCGAGTAACCCATCTGGTGCTCCATGGCGTCCCTCTGCGCGGCAGACTACGGCGCACGGATCGGCCCAAGGAAGTCGAGAAGGCGAAACTGCTCCTTGATTGCCTGCGACTCGGGTCTGACCCGGAGAACCAGGCATTCGCGCAGGTATATGCGTCGATGTTTCAGCCGGGAGGCAGCTTCGAGCACATGCGCTCATGGTGCAGCCAGCAGTTTGCGGCCGCGTCTGGAGAAATTGCCGAGCGTATGCTGCCCATCTTCTGGAATGTTGACATGACATCCGCACTGCGGCGCGTCCGGTGCCCGAGCCTTGTTTTGCATGCCGAGCGCGACCGGACCGTGCCAGTCGAGGAAGGGCGCACGGTCGCCGGGCTGATTGCCGATTGCCGATTGGTCGTCCTCGACACCGAAAACCACATTCTGCTTGCCGATGAGCCGGCCTGGCCGCATTTTCTCGCAGAACTGCGTGGCTTTCTCAGCACGCCAGCCGCCGCGAGCGCCCCGGCCCGTAATGCCCTTCCAATCGGGACTTTGACCCCGCGCGAGCGCAACGTCCTGGAATGCGTCGCACGTGGGCTGGACAACTCGGAAATTGCGGCGTCGCTCGAGTTGTCGGAAAAAACGGTGCGCAACCACATAACGCGTGTCTTCGCCAAGATCGGCGTGGAGCACCGCTACGAGGCTATCGTGCGTGCCCGCGATGCTGGCGTGGGGATCGAAGGCGGGTTGGTCAATTCACGTTAGTGTGCTGCCCCGTAAGTACCGGGACAGGGCACCAGGTTGGGGCTTTTGTCCCTAACCAGCCGGGCATCTCCGACAGCTCCGGGGCTTTGGCCTCAATACAACCGAGATCGAATCGGGCAGGCTGGCTGGCACGGGCTGCACTTCGCGTGCCCGACTTAACGCCTCAAAGGAGACTACGATGCCCAGGTTCGTCATCGAGCGGGAGATCGTTGGAGCTGGAAAGCTGCCCCGGCAGGAGCTGCAAGCGATTTCGCAGAAGTCATGCAGCGTGCTGCATAGCATGGGCCCGACGATTCAGTGGATACAGAGCTTCGTGGCAGACGACAAGATCTATTGCGTGTACATCGCGCCCGACGAGGAGACGGTGAAGCAGCACGCGCAAAAAGGCGGTTTCCCTGCGAACAAGATCGCCCGCGTGCGGTCGATGATCGATCCGACCACAGCGGAATAGCGGAGCCGGTTATAGAAACCTCGTCCTAGCTGAATAAGGACAGGGCCTGCTACTTTTGCGCCAGACGGAAACCAATTCGCACCGGTGCACAGCTTCATCTTCTCCGGGGACACAATTTCAAGGAGGAGGTCGTAGAGCAGAAGGCGGAGATTTGCAAAATCCGCTGGGTTTCACTTCCTCCTTCCTCCTTCGCCTGGGGGAAATCCGCGCGCCCGCACATGTGTCATCCCTCATCCCTCATCTCTCATCCCTCCGCCCTCATCCCTCCGCCCTCATCCCTCTGCCCTCATCCCTCCGCCCTCGTCCCTCAGTGATTTTGGCGCACGTGCGCTAAAATCACTTTCGGGCCCCGGTAGCTCAGTGGATAGAGCAGCCCCCTCCTAAGGGGCAGGTCGGACGTTCGATTCGTCTCCGGGGTGCCACGGACGCACACAATTCTCCAGCCCACCAAAAGGTGTGCATCCCGAACTTCCGCGAAGTTCCGTTTTGCCGGCGCTACGTGGTGCCCGACAACCTCAAGGAGAGGGTGATTCGCGCCGACCTCTGCGCACCGGAACTCAATCCCGTCTATGGCTCGATGCTCGCCTACTACGGGGTCATGCCCGACGCCTGCCGCGTGGGCGACCCCAATCGCAAGCGCGCAGTCGAAGCCTGATCGCGAACCGTGATTAGTCCGATTATCCTGCCTTCGCCCCGGACAGCATGACCGCCTTTCCCCATTTCTCGGTTTCGGCCACGATAAATTTTCCGAATTCGGCAGGTGTCATTGGCATTGGCACGCCGCCGAGATCGCCAAGCCGTCTCTTGATCGCGTGATCGGCGAGGATCGCATTGACCTCCTTGTTGAGCTTCTCGATGATCCTAGGTGACGTATTTCTTGGCGCGCCGACGCCTTGCCATGCACTTGCCTCGTAGCTGGGCACGAACTCACCCACGGTCGGCAAATCTGGCAGCGCCTCCCAACGCCTCGCAGCAGTGACCGCCAGCGCACGCAGCTTGCCAGCCCTGATGTACTCTATCGAATCGGGCAGAACGGAAAAATAGACCTGCACCTGTCCACCGAGCAGATCAGTCAATGCCGGCGCACCGCCGCGATAAGGTACGTGAACCATGTCGATGCCAGCCATCGTCTTCAACAGTTCGCCGGCCAAATGTGCTGGGCTCCCGTTGCCGGCGGACGCCATATTGATCCGGCCCGGGTTGGCCTTAACATGAGCGATGAAATCGGGGAAGGTCTTGGCCGGAAAGGACGGATTTATGACTATGACAAGCGGCGCACGGAGAATGCCCGCGACCGGTGCAATATCGCGAATGAAATTGAAATCGAGGCGGTCATAGAGCGTGGCATTGATCGCATTTGGAGTAGTGACAAACAGCAGCGTGTAGCCGTCCGCAGTGGCCTGCACGACCGCGCCAGTGCCAATATTGGTGCCAGCGCCCGGCCGATTATCGACGACGAATTGTTGACCCAGCCGCTCCGACAGCCATTGTGCCATCAAGCGTGCCACAATGTCGGCCGCGCCACTGGGGGGAAAGCCGACAATCAACCGCACCGGCCGCGCCGGATAGGACTGCGCGCTTGCGATGCGCGACACGGCGGGTAGTGCGGCAGCGCCGGCTGCGAGATGCAGAAATCGGCGGCGGGGAAGGTTCATGACGTTCTCTTTTCCGAGATGCTTCCGGGCTATTGTGCAAAATTGCAGCGATGTTGGCAAAGTCGACGAAAGCGTCAGGCGCCCAAAGCACGGGGCGGCAGCGCGCCAGAAGGTCGAATGACCTGTCTGGATCACCGTGGAAGTCAACAGTGCATGACCTTGCCGGTCATGCTGGCGTCACCCTCATTGTAGCTCGCATCTTCCTCCGGGGCGCGCGATGAAATGCCTAAGGTGTGACCACGAGAATGCTGTAGAGGCGAGATTCTGCGAACAGTGTGGTACGGCGCTAGCGCGTGTCTGTGCTCACTGTGGGAGCTACGCCTCGTCCACAGCCAAGTTCTGCCCCCGATGTGGCCGCCTCCTGGCCGCTGTTGCGGGCGATGAACGCGTTGTCTCACCCAAGGTCTACACGCCCCAACACCTTGCCGACAAAATCCTGACCGCAAGGGAAGCCCTCGGTGAACGCAAGCAGGTCACGGTGCTGTTCGCCGATATCAAGGGCTCGATGGAGGTGTTTGCCGACCACGACCCCGAGGCTGTGCAGAACCTCTTCGACCCTGTACTCGAACGCATGATCGAGGCAGTCCATCGCTACGAAGGCACCGTCAACAGGGTTATGGGCGACGGAATCATGGCCCTCTTCGGCGCGCCGATCGCCCATGAAGATCATGCGGTGCGCGCCTGTTACGCGGGTCTTCGGATGCAAGAAGCCGTCAAGCGATATGCCGACGAGGCTCAGCGGTGCCATGGAGTGGCAGTGTCAATCCGAGTCGGACTCAACTCGGGGGAGATCATCGTCTGTGCCATCGGCAACGATCTGCACATCGATTACACGGTCGTAGGCCAGACCGCGAACCTGGCGGCTCGCTTGGAGCAAATGGCACAGCCGGGTTCCGTCATTACGACCTCCGCAACCGTCCAATTGGCGGAAGGGTACGTCGCAGTGAAACCCCTCGGCTCCGCGTCGGTGAAGGGGCTCGCCGATCTGGTAGAAATCTATGAAGTGACGGGTGCTGGCACCGCGCGGACTCGCCTTGATGTCGCCGCGGAACGCGGTCTGACGCGTTTCGTCGGCCGTGATATCGAGTTGGAGCAGCTTCGCCGCGCGCAGCAACTTGCCGCCCAAGGTTGCTGCCAGATAGTGGCGATCGTCGGCGAAGCGGGGGTAGGCAAGTCGCGCTTGGTGCGCGAGTTCCTTCATTCGCAGCACACAGCGGACTGGCTGATGCTGGAATCCAAATCCGCTTCTTATGGTCAGGCAACGCCCTACTTGCCAGTCATTGAACTGCTCAAGGATTACTTCAAGATCAACATTCACGACAGTGCGAAATCCATCCGTGAGAGAGTGATAGGCAGGATTTTGGCGCTCGATGCCTCGTTGCAGGACGCGATTCCGCCACTGCTCGATCTTCTCGATTACTTGGATAGCGACGATACGTTCCGGTCTCTCGATCTAGTCCAGCGTCGACAGTCCACGTATCAGGCAGTCGTTCGCCTGGTGTTAGCCGAGTGCCGCGTGCGACCGGTCATCGCTGTCTTCGAGGACCTTCACTGGAACGACGCGCTCTCTATCGGTCTGCTGAACGAACTGGTGGTAGCCGCGCACGGTGCTCGCTTGCTCCTGTTAGTCAGCTGCCGCCCCGAATACAGGGACGAATGGAGGAACCGGCCGTATTATCTTCAACTGCGTCTAGATTCCCTTGTCGGCGAGGGGCTCGCGGACTTCCTTCACGCCTTGTTGGGCCCCGACGACAGCCTGTCCATGCTCAAGACCTTCGTGGTGGAGCGCACCGGCGGGAATCCGTTCTTCATCGAAGAGATCGTACGAAGCTTGGTGGATACTACCGTGCTCGAGGGGATACGCGGCAACTACCGCCTTGCGAGGCCGTTCTCCAGCACCGACGCTCCCCCCACAGTACAGGCCGTCCTCGCTGCGCGTATTGACGCGTTGCCCGCCAGTGCCAAGCACCTGCTGGAGGAGGCCGCGGTAATTGGACACACCGTACCATTTGCGCTCCTGCATGCAGTTTGCGAGTTGGCAGAGGACCAGCTTCGCGAGCTGCTCGACAAGTTGCAGACTACCGAGTTCCTTTACTCGACTCAGCTCTTTCCTGACCTGCAGTATAGGTTCAAGCACTCTCTCACCCACGACGTTACCTACGACGGGGTTCTTCACAAACGTCGACGTGAGATCCACGCGCGCGTCGTGAATGCCATGGAAAAGCTATACGTCGACCGGCTGGGTGAGCAGGTGGAGCGGCTTGCATATCACGCCGTCCACGGTGCGTTGAACGAAAAGGCCGTGCACTATCTCCGGGAGGCCGGAGCAAAGGCGGCGGCACGCACTGCGTTTGTGGATGCCCGTACCTGGCTTGAGCAGGCGTTGAATATTCTCAAATCATTGCCGGAAAGCCAAGCCGTGCTGGAGCAGACCTTCGAAATTCGCCTCGAGTTGCGGTCGGTGCTGCGCCTGCTCGGTGAAGTCCGACAGATGCTCCAGCACCTCCGCGAGGCCGAGACTCTCGCCGGGCGGTTGAAAGACGACCGTCGACTCGGCCAGGTCTGCGCTTTCATGACAACCGTGCTGACAACGTTAGACGACCTCGACGAGGCACTCGTGACCGGCAATCGCGCCCTGGAGATCGGCCACGACCTCGGCGACTCGAGACTTCGCATTCTCGCCATGAGCCATCTCGAGATGGCCCACTACTACCGGGGCGCTTACGAGCACGTGGTCGAGCTCGCCGGGAAGAACCTGGCGGAGCTGCCGTCCGCATGGGTCCATGAATATTTCGGCATGACCGTGGCGGCATCGGTCTTCGGTCGCGCTTACCTGGCCATGAGTCTTGCCGAACTTGGCAGATTCGCCGAGGCGGCCCGATATGAGACGGAGGCGATCCAGTTCGCCGAACCAACGCAGCATGCGCATACCATCGGGTTTGCCCAGTTCGCGGCAAGCATGCGCCACCTCTCCCAGGGCGAGTGGTCGAAGGCGTGTCTGCTGATCGAGCAATGCATCAAGACCTGCCGCGCGGTGCAAACGCCGTCCCTTCTTCCATGGGCGGTCGCCTCGTCCGCTTGGGTGCTGGCGCAGGTCGGCGAAGCGGCCGCTGCGGTGAGCCGAATTGATGAGGCCGAGAAGCTCCTCGAGCGGCAGGCCGCACGAGAGATCAACCAGCATCGTAGCTGGGCCTATGGTGCATTGGGCCGCGCCAACCTCTTGCTCGGCCGGATGGAAGAAGCGTGGCGCCTGGGTCGTCGTTCGTTCGAAGCCGCTCAGCGACAACCCGGCTTTATGGCTCATGCGCTGCGGCTATTTGGCGATTTGGCGAGCCTTCCAGATCAGTTGGATGCCGAAACCGGCGCTGCGTACTATCGGCAGGCTCTGACGCTCGCCGAGCGCCATGGCATGCGCCCACTCGCAGCCCACTGCCACTTCGGCCTGGCGAACCTCTACGGCCGCGTCGGGCAGTCCGAGCACTCGCGGGAGAATCTAGCCGCCGCGACGGCGATGTACGCCGAGATGGGCATGGATTTTCTGGCTTAAGTAGGATCTGAGCACGAAGAAACTGGCCCACGCGCAGCATTTCAACATGGCTTGAAATACCGTGCCGACCGAACATTCCTTTGGACCGAGGCCTTCCGTTCCGTTCCTATGCCTGCCTCACCTGTTGGAACACCAGGCAATGCGCAATCCCGACGCGCCGGCGATTCTTGCTCCTGGGCGCACTTCGCTGACCTATCGGGTTCTTTATCAAAGCATCGACACGACGGGGCGCGCGTTGCGGGCCCTGGGGATAGGCCGTCATGACCGGATCGCCGTCGTCCTGCCGAATGGTCCCGAAGCGGCAGTAACGATACTCACTGTCGCGGCGAGCGCCGCCTGCGCGCCGATGAACCCGGCCTATGGGGTCGAGGAATTTGGCAGATACTTCGATGCTCTGCGACCTCACGCGTTGATTACGCAAGCCGGAATTGAAACGTCGGCGCGTCGTGCCGCGCGCTCGCGCGGTGTGCCTGTCATTGAACTATCGACGTCCGACGCAGCAGCCGGCGCCCTGAAGCTGTCCGCAGACCCCGGCCGTGCGGTATCCGACGAGCCTGTGCAGGCCAGCGACACCGCGCTGTTGCTGCTGACGTCAGGTACCTCCTCGGTGCCGAAGATCGTTCCGCTGACGCACGCCAACGTTTGTACCTCGGCTTACTGTTCGGCGGCGGCCCTGGCGCTGACAGAAAACGATCGCTGCATAAACATGATGCCGCTGTTTCATGGGCATGGTTTGACTAACATCCTGCTCGCTTCGATTGCGGCCGGTGCCGGCGTCGTGTGCACCGCCGGTTGCGACGCTGACCGCTTCTTTGGATGGCTAACCGCCTTTCGTCCAACGTGGTACTCCGCGGTGCCCACCATGCATCAGGCCCTTCTCGTCCAAGCCCGGAACAGCCACGAGAGAGCAGCGGACCATCGGCTGCGCTTCGTCCGCTCGGCGTCGGCCTCGTTACCGCCTCATGTCTACAGCGACCTCGAACGCACCTTCGAGGCCCCTGTGATCGAAGCTTACGGAATGACGGAAACTGCTTCGTTGCCCATCGCGTCCAATCCCCTGCCGCCGCGCCAGCGCAAGCCCGGTTCAGTCGGCATACCAGTCGGTTTGGACGTCGCGATCATGGATGAACGAGGGGCTCTGCTCCCCGACGGGCAGACGGGCCAGATCGTCGTTCGCGGCCCAAGCGTCATTGCGGGCTACGACGGCGACCCAGCGGCGACCGATGCCGCGTTTGCAGGCGATTGGTTCAAAACAGGGGATCTCGGCTTCTTCGATGACGACGGGTACCTTTTCCTGGCAGGTCGCATCCGGGAGATGATCAATCGCGGGGGGGAAAAAATCGCCCCCCAGGAAGTCGATGAAGTGCTCCTGCAACATCCGGCAGTCGCAGAAGCGGTGACGTTTGCCCTCCCGCACCCCACACTGGGCGAGGACGTCGGAACGGCCGTCGTGTTGCGGCCCCACGCGGTGGCAACGCCGAAAGACATCCATCAGTTCGCGATGGGGCGCATAGCCGCGTTCAAGGTCCCACAGCGAGTGTTTATCGTTGCTGAAATCCCTAAAGGCCCTTCTGGGAAAGTGCAGCGTGTCGGTTTGGCGGCCAAAATGGGGCTGGTGACCAGCACCGTCCTCCCGCGGGACCCCACCACGCCACGGACGCCGCTCGAGAAAAGACTCGCCGGAATCTGGGCAGAGGTGCTGCAAGTCGAGCAGGTCGGACTTCATGACGACTTCTTCGCGTTGGGTGGAGACTCTCTTCTCGCCACGCGCGTTCTCATCCACCTGTGTGAAATCTCGCATGTCGAGCTCGACGTCTCTCTGATTTTCGAAGCCCCAACCGTCGCGGAGATGGCTGAGCGTATCGAGACATTGATGCAGGCCCCCGCAGCGTCCGGGTCCGCAATTGCATGCGCCCCCCGTCAAAATGGAGCAGCGCCGGCTTCCCTTGCACAAGAAAGACAGTGGGAGCTGCATCGCGCGCTGCCCGACCTGCCCTTTTTCAATGTGCTTTACACGCTCCGAGTGACGTCGCCGTGTGACGTGGCAATCCTGGAGCGGAGCATCAACGAGATCGTGCGCCGTCACGAGATCCTGCGCACGACCTTCGCCGCTGTCGATGGGCGATGCGTGCAGGTCGTCATGCCGCAGTTGATCGTTCCCCTGACCTTCGACGACCTCCAGGCGCTGCCGCGCTTGGAGATGGAGACGACCATACGCGCGCTCATTCGGCAAGAGCTTTCTCATTTGTTCGACCTCGAGCGCGGTCCCCTGATCCAGGCACGCCTGGTGCGCCTGGCCGAGCGCACGCACCTCCTGCTCATTGCCATGCCCGGGATCATCGAGGACGGCTGGTCGCTCGGCGTTCTCGTCAATGAGCTCGCCACCCTCTACGAAGCCTTTGCTGCCGGCAGGGAATCGCCGCTTCCCCCGCTCCCGATACAATACGCCGACTTCGCAAGCTGGCAGCGGCGCTGGCAGTCGAATCCCGACACCGTTGCACAGCTCGCCTATTGGGAAGAGCAGCTGCGCGGTCCGCTACCCGTTATGAAGCTCACGAGGCGCCGTCGGAGACAGAAAGTAGACGATTTCTCCACGGCAGTGCGTCGGGTGGCGTTGCCGGCAAGCCTTTCGGAGGCCGCCAAAGAATTCAGCCAGCGAGAAGGCGTCACGTTGTTCATGACCCTCGTCGCTGCCTTGAAGACGCTGTTGCATCGCTACACCGGAGAGGACGACCTGCGTGTGGTCACGGACGTCGCCAATCGCAATCGTCCGCGGACCGAAGGGCTTATCGGGCCCGTCGCGAACACGGTGATCCTCCGTACCAGCCTCGGTGGCGATCCCAGTGCCCGGGAGGTGATACGCCGGGTTCGTGCGATCACCCTCAAGGCCTTGGCCAATCAGGATATCCCCTTTGAAGCGGTCCTCGAGGCCCTCGAGCGCGATCGGGCCATCGACCGTGCTGCGTTGGCCCAAGTCAAGATATCGCTGCAGAGTGACTCACTGCGACCTGTGGCAGGTTCGGACCACGGGCTGGACTTCGAGGAGGTCGATCCGGGGATGCCGCAACCGCTGGTGACTATGACAACATTTGATGTTATCGTCATGCTGCGTGATAGTGGTAAGGACTTGTGGGGCTCATGCGTGTACAAGCCGCACCTCTTTAGCGCCGAGGCTATCGATTATCTGCTGCGAGATTTCCAGCAGGTGCTTGAGCACATCGTCATGCAGCCGGAGCGACCAATCTCAGTGATCGCTGTCTTTCCGAATAAGAGGCATTGAGTCGGTGTTTCGTTGCGAATGAGCTGTTGGTCATCACGTTAACAAGAAGGAGGGCAACGATGAGCGGCAAAGGCGAATTGGTTGAATACACAAAGATCTTCGTGGAAGGGCCGCTAACCCCCAAGAAGAAGAAGGATCTCAAAGACGACATTGGCACCATTATTGACTTTCAATCTGGGGACATCACGATCATGATCATGGCAGAGCCGTCGGTAGCGGCGGCGTTCTTGACAAAAGGAAGCGGGGGCAAAAAGGGCAAAACGTAGAATGCACTCCTGGCTCATCCCGCAAGACCGGGAAGCGCGTGCGGGTTTCTGGCATGGAGTTTGTCGGAGATGCAGTGTTGGTGCGATGGCGTTGGTCGGTCTGCTGCCGTGGGTCGAACCGGCCAGCGCGAAAGTGTACTGGTTGACAGTCAGTATTCACGAGGACCTGCAGGGTTCATTAGGCGAAGAGCAGGTGAAACAGATATTGCAGACCGCGTCGTCAATCATGAAACACCAGACCGGGTCCTGGACCAATGACTGCGATGTAGAATTCAAACTCAGTGGTCAGATCCAGTTCTTCAATTCTGCGCCCGCCCACATAAAAAACGCCAAGGATCTCGAAGCGGTGCATCTGGTGCCTGCCGATGTCAAGGTTGTCCAGGAGATCAACTACTGTCTCGGGAAATTCCGTAAGAAAGGATTTGCCGGATGCGCATGGCGCGCCGGCGGCCGCCAGAAGACAGTGATCGTTAAGCTTGGGCTGGCGGCGGAAGGCAACTTGTGGGCCCATGAGTTCGGACATACGACTTGCTTGCCGCACCGGATGGCCGAACAGTCACTCATGACGCCATGCCCGATCGGGCTTCTTTCTTGGCGTATCACTCAGAACGAATGCCAGCACTTCCTCGATGGCCCGATGCTGTGTCCTTCCGAGGGTCCATCCGTGAAGTGCTCCAAGAAGTAGCCCCGCTCAACGAGGCCCGCGCCAAGGCTGATAAGTAAGCCGCACTAGCTCCACCCAGTGCCCAGCTTCATCCCCTCCGCGGTGCCCTCATCCCTCCGCCCTCATGCTAAGCAAACTTCGGGGCGGGCCTGTGCAACAGCTGATTTACCGCCGATTCCACCGGAAAAGCGTCCGAGATTCTGCTTTAAACGCGCGGTTTTGCTCGGAATTGGTGCTCTAAGCAGAACGGCTAGCTTCTCTCCCTTGAAGCATCTCCCGGAACGCGCGGGGTGAAACGATCCGAAACTCGGCATGGCGGCCGAGTAAGGACCTTGGCGCCACCGGTGACGAAGACCTCTGCATGCCCGCCCTCGCGGCGTCGCCCAACACTACGGCGTCGTCGGGATCAACGGCCGCTGCTGCCGGACTCGATGATTCCAGGACTTGAGCGATCCGCAGTGCAACCCATGTGGGTTACATCACTAACTACGGCACGCCGGGCAAGCTGATCGACGCAGCGCAGAACAAAACCTTTTTTCTTTTCACTAGCGCCCCACTTCGGAGTTACGTGGCGCGCTCGCCGCTGGAGCCTATCTCATCGTTTCCGGCGGCGCCCATCTCCTCAACCTGAAGACTACCCGGCTGACAACTCCGAGAAGGCGAGTTGCAGCGTAGAATCGGGTTTTCTTGAACGACAAGGAGAATTACATGATCGCAGCTGGTCAAGCACTCCCGCAGGGCAAGCTCATGGAATCGACGAGCTTTGACGACAGCACAGGATGTCCGACAGGCCCCCAGGAAGTCGATGTCCTTGCCACCGCCAAGGATAAGAAAATCGTCATTTTCGGGCTTCCCGGCGCCTATACGCCTACCTGCTCGGCAAAGCATGTGCCATCGTTTATTCACAACGCTTCCGCCTTGAAAGCCAAAGGGGTCGACGAAGTCTGGTGCGTTACGACGAACGACGCCTTTGTCATGGCAGCCTGGGGCAAGCATATGAAGGTCGACGGAAAGATACGCATGCTTGCGGACGGCAGCGCGAAATACGTCAAGGAACTGGGGCTTGAGCTGGATCTCACCGCACGCGGAATGGGCGTCCGTTCGAATCGTTACGCCATGATCGTCGATAAGGGAGTTGTCAAAGGCGTGTATGTCGAGGCACCCGGCAAGTTCGAGGTCTCTTCGGCCGAGTCTGTACTAGCGCATCTGTAGGGCCAGTCGACAATCCAGACGGCGGGCGGGCCATGCGAGCACTCTAGACTGCGATTACCTCGCACCAGTGCCCAGCTTCGCCCCGTTGGTGTGCCACAATTTCAAGGAGGAAGTCGGAAGGCAGAAGGCGGAAGTCGCATTTGGTACCGGGGTTACTTTTTCCTTCATCGTCACTCTTGAGGACAAACACTATGTGCCCATACCATGCGCAGGCCATCGCAGCGGCTGTTCTGCTTACCTTTGCATCCGTGCTCCGCGCGGATGATGGCAAAGCGCCCTCATTCATTCACGGTCCGATTCTCAAGGCGACCTACGATGGGATCGGCGACGATCTGCTGACCGCGGGCCTCGGGAAGACCGGCCTCACGTTGGCTGCTCCCGGGTTCGCAAAGCCGTTGGAACCGACGCCGGCAGAATTGCGCCGGCTCGCGATCTACGTCAACTACCGCGCGCTCGTCGACATCACCTCGGGGGGCGGCTACGGCGTGTTGTACGGCCCCAATGTCGCTGTCGACGGAACAGTGACGGCGGCGGAGGGCAAGATCGCCGGCGAAGAATATATCGCGTTTGCGGGTGACGAGGCCGGCCGCCGCAACGTCACCATGATGGTGCAGATTCCGAGCACCTTCAATCCTGCCCAGGCGTGCATCGTTACTGCGCCTTCGTCGGGATCGCGTGGCATCTACGGCGCGATCGCTACGGCGGGTGAGTGGGGCCTGAAACACGGCTGCGCGGTTGCCTATACGGACAAAGGCACGGGGACGGGCGCGCACGATCTGCAGAACAACACCGTCAACCTGATCACGGGCGTCGTCACGCCGGCTGCCGCGGCGGGAGACCTTTCCATCTTCACCGCACGTCTGACCGCCGACGAGCTTGCCGCGTTCAATGCACAAACGCCCAACCGTTTCGCGTTCAAGCACGCGCACTCCCAGCTCAATCCGGAACAGGACTGGGGCAGGAACGTGCTGCAATCGATCGAGTTCGCGTTCTATCTGCTCAACCAGAAGTTCGGGGAAAAGGACAAGCAGGGCAAGGTAAAGGAGGCGACGGTCACCAAGGGCAATACCATCGTGATCGCTTCCAGCGTTTCCAATGGAGGCGGCGCCTCGATCCGCGCCGCCGAGCGCGATAAAGGAAACCCCAACCAACCGCTGATCGACGGGGTCGCCGTGGCCGAGCCCAATGTGAATCCGGCGCGCGTTGGCGACTTCGTCATCCGCCAGGGCGCCGGCGTGCCGGTAGCCAACCACAGCAAGAGCCTTTTCGATTACACGACGCTGGTCAACCTGTACCAGCCGTGTGCGTCGGTAGCCCAGGGCGCGGCCGCGCCGCTCAACCTCTCCGCAAGCCCGAACCGCTGCCAGTCGCTGCGCGACAAGGGCTTGCTGAAATCCGATACGCTTGCCGGACAGGCTGCTGAGGCGCAGCAGATCATCAACGCCTACGGCATCCTGCCTGAGCAGAATTTCGTCCAGCCTTCGCACGCTTTTGCGTTCGTGCCGAACTCGATCTCGCTCACCTACGCCAACGCCTATGGCCGTTTCAGCGTCGCCGACCATCTCTGCGGCTACAGCTTCGGCGCGACGAGCGCGACGGGCAACCCGATGGCGCTACCAGCCGCGGCGGGGGCGATTCTGTTCAGCAACTCGAACGGTATCCCGCCAACCAGCGGGGTCAATCTCATCAATAACCTGTCGGTGGGCGGCCCGAAGGAGGACCGCCTGTCGACGTCGCCCTCGACCGCGCGACTGGATCAGAACATCGACGGCGCCTTGTGCCTGCGCTCGCTCGCTCTTGGCCGCGACGCCGTCACCGGCGCCTCGCTCAGCGCGGAGATGGAAGAGCTCGCAGAACGCGTGCAGGCGGGTGTACATGCGGTGCGAGCCAGCGGGGATCTCGATGGAATTCCCACGCTGATCGTTACCGGGCGCTCCGACGCGATTCTGCCGCCCAACCACGCGTCGCGCGCCTACTACGGCCTCAACCAGCAGGTCGAAGGCCAGCGCAGCAACGTGCGCTACGTGGAGGTGAAGAACGCGCAACATCTGGACTCGTTCAACGCTTTTCCGGGCTTCAACAATACGATGATTCCCTTGCATCGGTATTTCATCCAGGCGATGGACTTGATGTACGCCCACTTGAAGAACGGCGTCGCGCTGCCGCCAAGCCAGGTCGTGCGAACTACGCCACGCGCCGGCGCGGCGCCGATCACGCTGGCCAACGTGCCACCCATACAGGCGGCACCTGCTGCCGGCGATCTGATCACGTTCAGCGACGGCGTATTGCGCATACCTGACTGAAAATCGACCGAGCGCGGGACCGAGTCAACCGCGACGAATCGCAAACAAAGAGGCCCGCACTCGGCGGGCCTGATCGGTAGCGCTAAATCCTTCTACCCCCGGAATTCCGCCCCCACTCCTTGAGGGCTTAGACTGTAGCGGAAGGAGCCCGCCATGAAAATAGCCATATTGACGTTCGACGGATTCAACGAGATCGATTCGTTCGTCAGCTTCCACATCCTGAGCCGGATAGAGCGGGACGGCTGGAAGGTCGCGATCGCCTGCCCGTCCGAAACCGTCCAATCGACGAACCGGGTGCGTATCTCGGCGCAGCAGCCGCTTGAATTCGCGAATGACGCGGACGCGGTCCTGTTTGGCGGCAGCCCGCGCAGCCGGGAAATCGCGGAAGAGAAGGCGATCATGTCGCGCCTCAAGCTGGATCCGCGGCGCCAACTGATCGGCTCTCAATGCGCGGGGGCATGGTTTCTGGCCACGCTGGGGCTGCTCGCAACGCGGCCCGTGTGCACCACCCTGAGAAGCCGTCCCGCGCTCGAAGCCATGGGTATCCGGGTGCTCGACCGCCCCTTCGTCGCAAGCGGCAATGTCGCAAGCGCCGGCGGCTGTCTCGCCTCGCCGTACCTGGCGGCGTGGGTCATGCTGCGTCTGGCCGGGCGAGAAGCCGCCGAGACCGCGCTCGGCATCGTCGCGCCGGTCGGTGAAAAGAAGCAGTACGTCGCCGGCATACTCGGTGTGGTGTCGCCTTTCGCCACAGCTGATGCCGAGTCCGTTGCGGCCGGTTGAGCCTGGATCGCTCCCGGGACAATCTAGGCAAACCACGGCCAGACGCGCATAGAAGGCTCAGGCTCAATTAGCGGTCCGTCGGATGTATCTGTCGCGAGCCAATTGAGATCTCGCTACTTGATGCAATATGCTGAACTCATCTAGACTCATACGGCATGTTGCAGCGCAAATCGAGACGGCACCGGGGAACTACGGCGACCGCTCCCGAGTCCGTAATCGGTGGACAGGCGCTGCGTCAATTGAAAGGGTGAAACCAGCCGTCCAGAGATAGCCACTGCACTTAGGGAGAAACTCACCATGCCCACGCCGCAACGTGTCCGGTTTTCCGATGCTATCGAGCCGTTGGTCCAGTTTATCGAGGATACGTCCCCCTCGGAGATCGTGGATCGCACCCTGGACAAGCTGCGTTCCGGGGTACCGACGGAGACTATGCTGACTGCCTCGGCCCTTGCGGTGACGCGCTCTACCGACATGCCGCCGGGTCATCACGGCGGCTCGCTGCATGCCCTTGCAGGCCTCTACGCCGTATCGAAGCTGGTCGAGCGCCTAGAGGGCGAGCAGCGTTTTGTTCCGGTGCTGCAGCATGTGGCGCTCTCGAACAGGCACATCAACCACCCGGAGATGGGGCCATACCAGCTACTGGAGTTTGCGCCGCTGGACGCCGGCGGGGTCGAGAAGACCAAGGAGGCCTTCCTGAAGGCGTTCGGCCGCGGCGAGTGGAACAACTCGGACCATCTCTTCCAATGGCTCTGGCAGAACGTGCCGGCGATCGAGGTCTTCGATCTGCTGATGAGCGTGGCGATCCCGAAGAATTGGCACGATGACCATTACTTCATGTTTCCGGGCACCTTGTGGCGCTCTTTCGAGACCGGAGTTCTCGACAAAGCGCTCTTGCCGCTCCTGATGCGGCCGGTGGTGCGCTTTGTGACCCGTCAACCCGTCCCCCCGAGCAACCCGATGCCCTCGCCGCTGCCGGACATCGAAGCCCTCATCGAGGAGCACCGGTTGTTGAGCCGGATCCTCCGCCAGCGCAGCGGGGAGGATGAGACGGCGGCGATCGGTGAGCTTGGCGAAGCCATTAGTCGGGTCGGCGTGTTTGCCGAGATTCCCCGGTTGATGGCAAAAGCGCTCGCGGATGGGCTGTCGCTCGAAGGTGGCGGCGAAGCCCTGTCCATTGGGGCCGCCGGTCTGTTCCTGCGCTCCCTCGGTGGGAATCCGATGGATGTCCACCTCCACACCAGCATCAATCTGCGGCGCTTCCTGCTGCGGCTCGACGGACTGGCCCTGAAGAGCAAGGTGCTGCTGTTGTTGACCTGGCATACTGGCCCGGAGATTCGCTCGACCGCTTCTCGCATGGAGCCGGCTCCGCAGCCCGATATGGCCGCCGTTGCCGCGTTGCCGCCGCGCACGCAGGACGAATTGCTCGACGCGATCGCGTACAGCATCTACAACCAGCCTCCGACCGACTGGTCCAAGGTGACCAATCTGGGCAAGATGATGGCGGTGCCGGAAGTCAAAGAGACGGTGAACCTCGCCCAACAATATGTGCGGTGTGGGTATGACGCGCAGGCCTTGATCGCGCGTCTCGCCGAGATTGTCTGCCACGATAATTTCACGGAGATGCATGCCTTCAAGCATCACCAGGCGATCGTGGAAGAATTCCACGCCACCCGGGAGCCCTGGCGCTGGATGCATCTGGTCTGCGGCGCCCAGGCTGCGGCGATTTCCTTCGGCAAGAACATGACCGTCTACGAGGAGTATCTGGAACTGCTCCACGCTGCGTAGCCTCGGATACACAAACAAGGAGGAGGCTGGCACCGCGCACGGACCTGGATAGCGCTCGGCGTCGCGGACGATCATTTCGGCAGGCGCAGCAACCATGAGCGTGGTCATCGAGCCCGGCCGCTTCGGCAGCGGCCATGCGGTGCGCCGGATCGAGGATCCGACGCTGGTCAGTGGCCGCGGCCAGTTCGCCGACGACATCTCACTGCCGGGGCAGACGCATGCCGCGTTCGTGCGCTCGACCTCTGCCCATGCGGTGTTGAAATCGGTCGACGTCGACAGTGCCCGCGCCATGCCCGGCGTGTTGGCGGTGTACACCGGTGCCGACCTGGTCGCTGCGGGCGTCAAGGCATTGCCGGGGCCGGCCGAGTTCACGCGTCCGGACGGCAGCGCCGCCGCCTCGGCGCCTTTGCGCGCGTTGGCGCACGACCGCGTGCGCTTCGTCGGCGAGGCCGTGGCGCTGGTCGTCGCCGAGACACGCGAGGCCGCGCGCGCCGCCGCCGACGCGATCCTCGTCGACTATGAAGCGCTGCCGGCGGTGACCGAACCGTTCGACGCGCTGCGGCCCGGCGCGCCGCAGCTCTGCGACGCCGCGCCCGACAACATCGCCGCCGAGATGCGCTACGGCGACGCCGTGAAGGTGACCGCGGCGTTCGCATCCGCAGCCCACCACGTCATCGTCGACATCGACAACCAGCGCCTGGCGCCGTGCCCGCTCGAGCCGCGCTGCGTCAACGCTGCCATCGAGGAGGGCACCGGGCGGCTGGTGGTTCGCCTGAGCAGCCAGCTGCCCGCCGGCGTGCGCGGCGCGATCGCCGACGCGCTGCCGGGCATGAGCGCCGGGCAGGTGCGAGTCCTTGTCGGCGACGTCGGCGGCGGCTTCGGCATGAAGACGGGTACCTACCCCGAGGACATCGCCGTCGCCTGGGCGGCGTGGACGCTCAAGCGTCCGGTCAAGTGGCGCGCCGAGCGGATCGAGGAGTTCCTCTCCGCTGTCCAAGGCCGCGATGCCACGAGTCGTGCCGAGCTGGCGCTCGACGCGCAAGGCAAGGTGCTGGCGTTGCGCGTGCGCGGCATCGCCAACGTCGGCGGCTACGCAACGGACGTCGGCATCGCAATACAGGTGCTGATTGGCCCCTGGGTCTCGACCAGCATTTACGATATCGCGCTGATCGACCTGCGCTTCACCGCGGTGATGACCAACACCACTCCCACCGGCCCGTACCGCGGCGCCGGCCGGCCCGAGGCGATCTTTATCATCGAGCGGCTGATGGACGCCGCGGCGCGCCGCCTGGGTCAGGATCCCTCGGCGCTGCGGCGGCGCAACATGATCCGGCCCGACCAGATTCCCTATACCAACGCGATGGCACAGGTCTACGACAGCGGTCACTTTGCGCAGATTCTCGACCAGGGCCTGGCGCTAGCCGACTGGGATGGATTCGCCGCCCGGCGCGAGGCATCGGAGGCGAAGGGCAAGCTGCGCGGCCGTGGCATTGCCACCTACCTCGAGTGGACCGGCGCCATTGCGCTCGAGGAGACGGCGACGGTGAACGTCACCGCCGACGGCTACATCGAGCTCGTCTCGGCCACCCAGGCGATGGGCCAGGGCATCGCGACCAGCTATGCGCAGCTGGCGGTGGATATCTTCGGCGTTGGCATTGATCGCATCCGCGTGCTGCAGGGCGACACCGACCGCGCCGACGGCTTCGGCAGTGCGGGGTCGCGCTCGCTCTTCACCGGCGGCGCGGCGGTGGATGCGGCGTCGCGTCGCACGATCGACGAGGCGAAGAAGCTGGCCGGCGAAGCGCTGGAGGCATCGGCCGCCGATATCGAGTATGCGGCCGGGCGATTCAGCGTGGCCGGCACCGACCTCGGCATCGGCCTGTTCGAGCTCGCCGCGCGCCAGCCCGATACCCGCCTCCGCGTCTGCGCCACCACCACCGCTCGCGGCCCGAGCTGGCCCAACGCCTGCCACGTCTGCGAGATCGAGATCGACCCGGCCACCGGGGCGGTGGCGATCGTGGCCTATGCGTCGGTCAGCGACATCGGCCGCGTCATCAGCCCGGACATCGCCCGTGGCCAGGTCGAGGGCGGCGCGGTGCAGGGCATAGGCCAGGCGCTGTGCGAGGCGGTGCGCTACGACCGCGAGACCGGCCAGCTGCTGTCGGCGAGCTTCATGGACTACGCGCTGCCGCGCGCCGACGGGTTCACCGGCTTCAAGACCGAGTTCGACACCTCGATCCCGTGCCTGACCAACTCGCTGGGCGCAAAGGGCGTCGGCGAGCTGGGCACGATAGGCGCGACGCCAGCGGTGGTCAATGCGGTGATCGACGCGCTCGATCGCGCCGGGTTGGGCGCGGCGGCGGAGCAGGTACAGATGCCCCTGACAGCGGAGCGGGTGTGGCGGGCGGTGAATCTGAAGGCGTTCGATCCGTCGCCGTTCACAGCAGAGCTCTAGAAAAGCCGAGGTCGCGCGTCGCCTGCGCGGTATTTCGGCAAAATGATCACTTCGCACCAGTGCCCAGCTTCATCCCCTCTGGGGTGCCACGAATTCGGTGACGAGTGACGGGTGATTAAGTGATAGGTGCTCGCTTCACCCTATTCTTTTTTGTCCTGCTCTGACGGTGGCAGAAGGACTCGCGGTGCCAGACGGCTCGATCGAGAGAGATACGATGCGCCTGCCCGCAATGTCATCCCCTCGAGACTCTGCTAACCCGCGCGTTCGCCTTCCGCCGTATCGGTGGGTAGTCGAATCTTTACAGTGCGCCCGTCAAATTCGCTACAAGAAAATCACAGTATCCTCGATGGCAGAAGCGCCGGTGAAAACCTATCCTGACTGCCCCCACCAGCTGGATTCGGAGATCGGCCCGTGGCTTGGAGCGCAACACTAAGAAGCTGGTTTAGACAGCCGCTCCGCTCTACGCCGATCAAGGTTAGCAACTTCCATTCCGCTCAGGTCGTCACGCCATCCTGCGGCAGCATGGAGGGGCGTGTGAGCGGGGGGCGGTTTCCGCCGACCCTGGACTTGGAGCGAGCTCTTCTTGACGAGCTCAGGCACGCGCTCACCGACTGCTTGCAGCGTGGAGGGGACGACTATCCGGAGACGCAAGAAAGCGATTACGCCGTTCTTGATTGGTCGCTCGATATAAAGGAAGCGCTTCTGCGCAGGTTCGGCAGCGCCGGGGCAGCCGTAATACTCGACTGCAGTGTTGGTCTGTCTTCCAGTGACAGCAACGATTTATCCACCCAACGGTGAGGAATCGCGATTGTCGGAAATTCCTACAGGCCGCTTGCCGCGCAATGCTGTTGAATTCATGCACTAAGTACTTGCCTTTCAATCGACGTGCAAGTTCAGGGCCCTTACCACCTTCCCCCACTTCTCGACTTCGCTCCGCATGTAGTCGCCGAGCTCTTCGGGAGTGCCGCCGATCGGCACGAGGCCGGTCGCTTCAAACCGTGACTTCACGTCCGGGAACTGGATCGACTTCACCGAGTCTGCGTGCAGCCGCGCAATGACCTCTTTGGGCGTGCCGGCCGGTACCAGCATGCCGTACCACGCTTCGGCCGCGTAGCCGGGAAGGCCCGCCTCCGCGACCGTAGGTAGCTTGGGCAGGAACGGCGAGCGCTTCGGCGTGGTGACGGCCAGTCCACGCAACCGCCCGGAGTTGATCTGGAAGATGCATGAAGGCGTGGTCGCAAAGCCGACCGATGCCTCGCCGGAGACGAGTGCGATGACGGACGGGCCGCCACCTTTGTAGGGGATGTGCAGCATCTTGATGCCGGCCTGGTTCTTGAAGAGCTCGGCGGCGAGCTGCGTGATGCTGCCCGTGCCCGAGGACGAATGGGAGAGCCGGCCGGGCTGCGCTTTCGCGAGCGCAAAGAGCTCCTTGACCGACCTCACCGGGATCGAGGGATGGACCACTACCACCATCGCGGTGGTGCCGAGCTCCGATACCGGGGCGAAATCCTTGAGCAGGTTGTAGGGGAGATTGCGGTAGAGCGTCGCGTTGATCGCGTGCGTGCCGGTGACCATGAACAGCGTGTAGCCGTCCGGCGGCGACTTCGCCGCAAGCTCGGCGCCGATGTTGGCGCCGGCCCCCGGCCGGTTGTCGATCACGATCTGCTCGCCGAGCACATCGGACAGGCGATTGCCCATCGCGCGCGCGAGGGTATCGGTGCCCCCTCCTGGCGGGAACGGCAGTATGAAGCGTATCGGCTTGGCCGGATATTGCGCGCCCACCGGCCCGGACCCGGCAAGAATGCAGCCTAGACAGGCCATCCAAATGCTCGATTTCATGTGCTTTCCTCCTCGTCGTTATCGGTGCACTGGCTATGACCACGCCAAGGGGGAAGACGTGCGAGCCGGTGCCGGAGCAGCGGCCGGTTTCAATTCCGGGATTTGCAAATTGGCGGGCCTTACTCGTGCAGTTGCGTTCGCAAGCAGTTCGGCTCGCGATCAGTGGTGACGCGCGCTGCGAGAAACTCTTACACTGACCCTGAAGTTTCTGAGTTTTCCGATGTCATCTTGCGCGGCTGAGTTTAATTCGGCCGTCAAGCCTCATGAATCCTCCCTGCGCAGGCGTCACGAAGGTGTGCGCTTGATTTACCGTCAGATCGAGCACGTGCACGATCGTGCTTCCGATGTGCTCCTGCCAGGAGAGCAGGACGAGGCCGTCGCGGAGGCCGATCGCTTCGTATTCGACAGTGTCAGTGAACCCTGCATTGTCACCTGAGACGATCTCCACCGTCAGTTCGCGTTCCGAGTTGAAGGTGATCCGCGGGATGAAGCTTGGAAACGTGATTTCGAGCACTTGGCCGACGCGTAGGTTCGACGCTCCAATGGACGTCATTTGAAGATCCTCTCAATGCCTAGTGACGCGTCGCGACAGCCCAGTTGTGGGCAAAGCGGGAATCGGGTGCGCAGATCGGACGGCTTGAACGTTACGAGTCCACTATTGCCGTTGCGCGGGCTCTAACAGCTCGATCGGATTGCCGTCCGGATCGTCGAGCTGAATCTGCTTCCCGCCCGGGCCGCTCTCCATGGCGTTGCGCAGATGAAGTCCCGCCTTCTTCAAGGCCTCGATTGCTGCGGTAAGATCGGCCACCTGAAGGATGATCCGATTCCATCCGCCGGGTTGCTGGCGACCGCCGCCGGGCATCGGGCGCGAACCCGAGGCGCCCGGGCCGCTCAAGATCAGCTTGAGATCGCCGAGCGAGACCTGTGCAAAAGCCGGCAGATGCTTAGCGTCGATCTTGAACCCGAGTCGCTGTGTATAGAACTCGATCGAGCGAGGGACATCTTGGACTTGGTAGCGAACGCCTCGCCAACCTGTGACGAGATCGCGGATTTCTTTCGATGCGGCTTGCGTGCGTGTGGCAACGGGGGTCTCATTAACCTTCTGATTCATGGCGTCTCCTGTCGGGATTGTTCCGGGTTCAATAATCTTTGGATGCGGCCATCGAGCACCCGGTTCCCACGACAAACGCCGTTCAACAGCGGATAGCCACAACCTCGCACCAGAAGGATAAAAGGGCAAGCCAGTTCTTTCATTGCGTCCTGCTCCTGGAAACAATTTGAGCTGGCTCCTCTATCTTCTTCTACGGCTGCGTGTCAGCCCGCCGCCCTGTCGCCGGCGAGTTCCTGCGGACGTATCGCCCAGAACGTGGCGAGCGCCAAGGCCATCAATCCTGCGATGGAGAGAAACGCCAGCGACCAGGATACGCGTGACATTCCACCGGCCGCGTCGAGTATGAAGCCGATGATGAGCGGTCCTACAAATCCGCCCGCGTAGCCAAGCGACGAATGAACCGCCAGCTGGGCGCCGCGCCGCGCGGGATCTGCCGTGCCAGCGGCACCCGCCGTGAGCGACGATGAATCCAGCCAGACGATGAACCCATAGAGGATCATCATCGCGACCGCCAGCGGATACGAGAGGCTGCCGAAATACCCGATCGTGCCGCCGATCAGTACCGAGCCGAGCATGGCCACGCCTATGAGATTCCGCCTTCCCATGCGAATGGCTGCCTCGTTACCCATCACGCTCGCCGCTGTGCCAAGGACGCCCAGGATAGTGAGGACCACTGGCGGCGACAGCAGGGAGTGCCCGGCCCCGGTGCTGACCCCTACGAAACCCAGGAACGCGACGCCCCAGCCTCGCAGGGCATTCATTTCGAGGGTATGCACGCAATAGGCGATGGAATAGGCCATCGCCGATTTGTTTCGGAGCACCGGTCCGAAATCGAAGAGCTTCTGTCCCAGTGCGGGGGCTGCCGCAGGCGAGCGGGGCGGCACCCACAGGGCGACCATCATCCACGCGGCAAGCGCGAACAGGCCGGCAATGACGAATGCCGTTCGCCAGTCGAAGAGAGCCGTCAGCAGCGCTGCGCACGAGAAAGACAGCGCCCCGGATACGCCTATGCTCGCGGCGTGCCCGGCGACCGCGCGAGACATCATCCTCTTGTCCACGAGATCCGCCAGGAGCTTGAGCCCCGTCATGTAGGTGCCGGCCCAGCCAATGCCGGCGAGCGCGCGCAAAGTGAAAGCTGACCAGAAACCTTCCGCGAACAGGCCGAACAGCACATGAGCACTGATCGTGCACGCGACACCGAAAAGGTAGACGAGCCTGGCATCGATCCGGTCCGTGAGCGTCACCAGAAGGGGTACGGCCAGCATGTACGCCAGGTAGAAAACGCCCGTGATCCAGCCAGCCTCGCTGTTCGTCAGGCCCCAGAAATCCATCATGGAAGGAAGCAGCGCCGGCCAGAAATTTGCGCCGATCTGAACGAGCACCTGGGCTGAGCATACGAGCGCTACCAGTTTCGCGCCGGAGAGTGTCTTCATCGTCAAGCTAAGTTCGGGTCGGGCGTATGCGGGGTCGCATCGCCGGTCTCGCTATTGAAGTTCTTGACTGCTTATCTTGCCGAAGATGATAAAAACCATTTCATGGTAGCAATTGCTGCGACGGCTCCCAAGGCCTGCCCCAGCAGAAATCCCGGCACGTCGTTCACGAATATCCCTGCGAAGGTATCGCTAGCGGCACGCGCGAGCGTCACCGCGGGATTCGCAAACGATGTCGACGCGGTAAACCAGTATGCAGCCGTGATGAACGCCGCCACGGCGAACGGAACGACCGTGGGTCGCGTTTTGACGGTTGCCAAAATCACGCAGATGAGACCGAAGGTCGCAACAAACTCGCTCCACACCTGCGGCAGCCCGGCGCGCACGTGACGCGACGCGGAGAAGAGCTCGTGTCCGAACATGACGTGCGCAGCCGCAACTCCCGCGAATGCACCAATTACCTGCGCTACGGCATAGAACGGGACCTCACGCCACGACAATCGCCCCCATATCGCCTCAGCTACGGACACGAGGGGGTTGTAATGCGCACCTGAGATTGGCCCGAAGGTCAAAATCAGAGCCACCAGCGCGGCGCCAGTCCCTACGGTATTTGCGAGCAACGCAATCGCGCTATTCCCGCCGGCAAGTTCCTCACCCATGATTCCCGAGCCGATGATCGCGGCCAGGAGTAGCGCCGTGCCGATGCTCTCGGCAGCAAGGCGCCTGCCGAGGCTCATGACGCGACCTTGCCGATATCCCTGACCATCTGCTGGAGTGAGAGTCGATCGAGGCTCGCCATCGGGAGGCTCAAAAACACTCGCAAGCGATGGGTAATCTGCTGGTAGACGCTCCGAAAGAGCCGATGCTTTTCCTCGTCCGATCCTTCGAGCGCTGCCGGGTCCTGAAATCCCCAATGCGCCGTCATCGGTTGCCCGGGCCAGACCGGACAAATCTCACCAGCTGCGTTGTCGCAGACGGTGATTACGAAATCCATCTTCGGCGCATCGGGCCTCGCGAACTCGTCCCAGCTCTTGCTGCGCAAGCCCTCGACCGAATGGCCGTTGCTTCTGAGAAGCTCGAGTGTAAATGGATTCACTTTGCCGGCGGGTTGGCTCCCGGCGCTGTGAGCCTTGAAGCGTCCCTTGCCCAGTGTGTTGAGCAGGACCTCGGCCATCACGCTGCGTGCCGAATTGCCCGTGCAGAGGAAAAGCACGTTGTAGACAGGCTGCGCCATACATCAGCAGCACTTGTCCTGGGCCGTCTTCCGGGGGGCGAACGTAACGGGCTCGGCCTTCGGCATGCAGCACGCGCCGGCTTGCTCCGCCGGCTTCGTGACTGTGCCGTAGATCTCGGCCTCGCCCAGCGTATGGTAGGTCTCCCAAGCCACTCCCTGTGGGTCGGTGATCCAGTACTTATCGGAGCGGGCATAGCAGCAGGTCGCGCCTGGCTGATCGAGCGCCGCGATCTCCGCGTCGGCCACCTGCTTGCGGAGCGAAGCAAGCTCCTCGTCCGTATCTACCTGGAAACCCAAATGGTTAACGCCGGCCTTCGCGCCGCGCTGCGAGATCGCAAAATTGACGCGGGGGTCCTCCATCATCCATTTTGCGTAATCCGGCTTCTGCACGGTCGGCTTTACGCCGAACACCGCGGAATAGAACCGGATGCTGGCTTCGAGATCGTCTACGGAAACGTGCACGTGAAAGCGCTTCATGTCTTGACTCCTTTTCGTCGGGTCTTAGCCGTCGACTGGGACGGCCGGCAATCGATTCCGGGGCCGCAACTCACGCCGTCGCGCCCGCAGCAGTTCTCGGTCAGGAAGGCGACGAGCGCCCCCATCTGCTCGAAATTCGCGGAATAGAAGACGAAACGCCCTTCCTGCCGCGCCAGCACCAGGTTGGCGTGGCTCAGTTCCTTGAGGTGAAAGGAGAGCGTCGCGGGAGGGAGCTTCAGCTCGGCGGCGATCTCGCCGGCGGCTACGCCCGTCGGGCCGGCCTCAACCAGCAGACGGAAGACTGCGAGACGGCTTTCCTGGGCCAGGGCCGCTAGTGCCTGAACGACGTTTTTGGATTCCATGTTTCCATGATTATGGAAATATAGAATGCCTGTCAAGGAGGACTCTAAAGGTCGCAAATCCGCTGGTTATACTTCTTCCTTCCCCCTTCCTCCTTCCGCCTTAACAAAGGATTCCCGATGACCCAGCCCTCCGAATCGCCGCTTCGCCATGCCGGTCGCACGATCCTCGCCGCGTGGGCTGGACTGTTGCTGCTGCCCGCGTCCATCGTCGGCGCACAAGGCACACCATCCCCCCTCGAAGTTCCGGCGCGCGTGCTTCCGGTGCCCACGACGGTCAGCCCGCAGATGCAGAAAATCATCGGTACGCCGATCAATCCCAATTGGCGGGTGATTCCCCAATCTCCCGAGGAGTGGAAAGCTCAAGTCGAAAAAACCGCGGCCGCTGCGGCGAAGGGTTTGCCCGCGATGCGCAGCGCTCTCAAGGTCAAGATCGAGGCGGTGACGATCGACGGCGTCAATGCGTTCATGCTCACGCCCGAGGTCGTGCTGCCCCAGAACCACAATCGACTGCTGATCCACGTGCATGGCGGATGCTATGTCAACGGCCGCGGCGAGTCCGGCACCGGCGAAGCCACCATGATGGCCGGATTCGGCGGTTTCAAAGTGCTGTCGGTCGACTATCGCATGCCGCCCGACCATCCCTACCCCGCGGCGCTCGACGATGCAATGACAGTCTGGAAGGCAGCGCAGAAGATAGCCCCCGCAAAAAACATGGGCATCATCGGCTCCTCCGCGGGCGGAGGCCTTACGCTCGCCATGGTCCTGAAAGCCAAAATGGACAAGTTGCCGCTGCCGGGCGCTATCGCGCCCGGGACGCCCATGTCGGATCTGACGGGCGCGGGCGATTCGTTCCAGACCAACGCGATGGTCGACAACGTGCTGATCGCCTACGGTGCGAGCTGCGACGTGCGCGCGGGCATGTATGCCAAGGGTCGCGATCTCAAGGATCCGTTGCTGTCCCCTGTATATGGCGACATGGCCGGGTTTCCGCCCACCATACTCAACACGGGGACGCGCGATCTGCTGTTGAGCAACACCGTGCGCGTGCACCGCAACCTACGTCGAGCCGGAGTGATCGCGGAACTGCATGTCCACGAAGGCCAGGCGCACGGTGGCTGGTATCGCGACTACACCGCGCCGGAGGCGAAAGAGACCTTCGAGGAAATCGCGCTGTTTTTCGACAGATACCTTGGTCAGTAGGCCCCAACTTCAAGGAGGAAGTCGGAAGGCAGAAGGCGGAAGGCGAACGTTCTTCGGTCAGGCGCGTTTTCCATCCTCCTCCCTGTGAGGTTGCGCCGCGCCGGTACGCCGCCCGGTATCATGCCTTGTGACCACGATCGTCGCGGCGATCTTCATTATCGTTTACCTCGGCATGATCCTGGGCGGGCTGCCGTTCCTGCAGCTCGACCGCACCGGCGTCGCGCTGCTCGGCGCCATCGCCATCGTCGCTCTCGGGGAGCTCACGCCGGAGCAAGCCGCGCTCTCGATCCACCTGCCTACGTTGCTGCTCCTGTTCTCGTTCATGGTTATCTCGGCGCAGATGCGCCTCGGCGGCTTCTACACGTGGGCGACGATGCGCGTCGCGTCGCTGCCGCTCGCTCCGGGACGATTGCTCGCGGCCGCGATGCTGATGGCCGCTGCTCTGTCCGCGGTCTTCAGTAACGACATCGTATGCCTTGCGGTGGCGCCGGTGCTGACGGAAGCCTGCCTGCGCCGCCGCCTGGATCCCGTACCCTTCCTCCTCGGGCTCGCCTGCGCCGCCAATATCGGGTCGGCGCTGACGCTGATCGGGAATCCGCAGAACATGCTCATAGGCGAGGTTCTGCGCCTGTCATTCTCCGGCTACCTCGCGGTTGCCATCGTGCCCGTCATGCTTGGACTCGCGGCGGCCTGGTTGCTGATCGCGTGGCAATCGCGCGGACGCTGGCAGTCAACGGCGGAGCCCGCGGGCGAGCCGGAGAGGCGCGAGGATGGCGCCGGCCTCGATCGGTGGCAGACGGGAAAAGGTCTTGCGGTGGCGGGCGCGCTCATGGCCGTTTTCCTGTTCACTTCCTGGCCGCGGGAAGTTGCCGCGCTGACCGGCGCCGGTGTGCTGCTGATGAACCGGCAGTTGCATTCGAACAAGATGCTGGGCCTGGTGGACTGGGAGCTCCTCGTCCTTTTCATCGGCCTGTTCGTCGTCAATCATGCGATCGCGCACACCGGTCTTACCGCCAGCGGTATTGCCTGGCTCGCCGCCACGGGCCTCCCGCTCGCCGAGCCGGCGATGCTGTTCGGCACGTCCTTCGTCCTGTCGAACGTGGTATCGAACGTCCCGGCTGTGATGCTGCTCCTTCCGGCGGCGACCGAAGCGTTCTCGGGGCCTATGCTCGCGCTCGTCAGCACGTTCGCCGGCAACCTGCTACTGGTGGGATCGATTGCCAACATCATCGTGGTCGACGCCGCGCGGCGCCACGGTGTCGCGATCGATTGGCGGCGTCATGCCCGGACCGGAATACCGGTCACGCTCGCTACGCTCGCGATCACTGCGGCCTGTTTCGCATTTCGTTGACGAGGCGCGTCCGCTCGAACTCCACAACCATGGCGCCTCGCCATCGTTACCTGGCATAGCGACGCGAAATCCTGTGGTAACGTTCGCCCGAACAAGGCTAACGAGCCCGGTAGGAATCAGCGGATCGTACAATGACGAATACGGCGCGCTTCCAGAACCTTGTCGATGGCCTGCACAAGTACAGCGATCGCCTGGTGTGCGCCATCGTGCACCTTAACGACACCTACCTCATTGAAGAGCGTCCGCCGCGACTCCCCGGCTTTCCGCGTTTGATCGCGACCGTCAACGAGCTTCGGCAGCACGCACGATGCCGGACGACCGGTGCGGATCGGCTCGTCGTCGTCCACAGCGGCGACTTTCTCGGGCCTTCACGCGTCGGCAAGAGAGACAAGGGTGCGGCGATGGTCGACCTGCTGAATCGCAGCGGCCTTGCGTACTGTGTCATCGGCAATCACGAGTTCGACTACAAAGCCGCCGACCTCGAGGAGCAACTCGGCAAAGCGACCTTCGAGGTGCTGTCCTGCAACGTGTCGGTACCCTCGTCCATCACGAGCCGCGAGACGGCACTATGGCCGTCGACCGCGAACGCGCAGGTGGCGCTGACCGGCGTCGTTTCAAAGAGCGTCCACAGGAGTTTCGACCGCAGCTGGACGTTCACGCGCGCGACGCGCGCGCTGTGCGAATTCTCGCGGCGCAATTCCAGCGTGCCGTTTCGTGTCGTTCTGAGCCATGCCACGCGGGATCAGGATCGCATCCTGCGCAAGGCACTCGGCGATGCATGGAGGACTGTGGTGCTGGGTGGCCACGATCATCACATTCACTGGGCTGAACGCGACTCGCGCCCACCGTTGTACAAGAATCGGTCGAACCTCGAAACTGTTCGCGTGCTGCTGCTGTTGGCGGGCGGTGACTTTGCAATGCAGCAGCTCAATGACAGCTACGCGCGACTCAAGAAGCGACTCGGATCGCCTCCCCCGCTCGACGCGACGACCGTCGAGGCACTGCTCGAGCCGCTCAACCCTTGCGACGCCGACGTGTTTCGTCGCTGGATTGACCGGCCCGGCGACGCTGCGGATGAGCACGGGGTGGGCCCCGGGTATTTCGACGACGACGACCTGCCTGCCAACGCCCTCGCACACCGGCTCGCGGGCATGCCCCTGCTGAACGACGTGTGGTCCCACGTGCTCGAGTACGAGGACTTTCTGCCGCCCGACAGCGCTGCCGAGGAGGTGGTGACGACGGCCATGGGGGCGGTGAAGCGACCCGGCGACGATGCGGTTCTGTTCGACTTTGCGGCGTCGACCGCTCGCCTCGACGCGCGCGATGAGGCGTTGCGCTCGGGGCCGACCGACTTTGGTCTGTGGGTCGCGGAGTGCGTGCGCCGCGAGGCCGTTGCAGACATCGCGATCATCAACGCGGGCGCCTTCCGGTGCGATACGTATCTCGAGCCGGCACTCGCCAAGCGCGACTTGCTCGATGCGTTTCTGTATGACGAACCCGGTCCCAGCGGCGAGTTGCCCATCATCGTCGTCAGGATGAAGACCCGGGATATCGACGCGCTGCTCCGGCACGGGCGACTGTGCCTCGATCAGGGCAGCTATCCGCAGGTGTCCGACCAACGCGACCCCGCGAAGAATGAGCACGTCGTGGCCATCAGCTCCTATTTGATCCTCAACGAAAAGTCGATTGACGGGTACGTCGAGGTGCTGGCGAGCCTGCAAGGCCGCACGGAGGCCGACGTGCGCGCCGCTGCGCGGAGCGGCGTGCTCCGCCAGCTCCACATCGTGCCCGCGATCGTCAACCGGGGTGGCGCGGTCGGATACGTGGTGCCACCCCGCGTGGTTGTTCGGCAGGATCCAGTCAGCACGTTCGTTGCACTTGCGCGGAACGCTTCCGAAGCGTTCGACCGGATGCTTCCGCACCAGAGCGTGACGCATGTGGCGTGGCAGGACGCCTTTCGGAGCGTGTTTTCCGATCCGGGCATGCACTTGAATGCGGAGGTGAAGCGGGCCCGTGATGAACTTCGGGCGTTCCTGCGCGATCAACGCGGCAAGGACATCCTGCAATTCATGCGCGACATCCGCACGCACAGCGCCAACTGGGCGGACGGTATCGACTACATCGCGATCTTCAGGGCGGCGGTGGTCGACGTGCCGGGCTTGAACGCGTACAGCGACTGAGGGGCAGCAGGCCGGGAGTTCCCAGCCCCAGGGGCAGACTCGACTTCCAACCAGGAATTTCTCTTGGAGGGTCAATCTCTTCAGGAAAGTCGAGTCCGACCATTAACGTCAGAACTTGACGTCAGAAGCTAAACCACCGTGCCGACACAGCGAAGGCGATTACGGCATCGGATGGCCTGGGCTTGAATCCTCCCGGCCTTCGGCAGGCCCCCGTCTATGGTCGAAGAAGGCTCTTTGCATCGTTGACCATTGGCAGTCAGCCGAGCTCGTCGATCGAGCGCGGCCAGCTCGCCTTGAGCAGGCGCGAGAGCGCCCGGTCGGCGAGGACCTTGCCGCCAGTCTGGCAGCGCGCGCAGTAATTGGTCTCGTTCTCCGCGTAGACGATCCGCTGCACCGGCGCCCCGCACACCGGGCAGGGCTTGCGGTAGCGGCCGTGCACGGCCATTTCTTCGTGGAAGGCGGTGACCTTCTCGGGGAGATCCGCGCCCGCCTGCCCGCGCAAGCGCTCGGTCCATTCCACGAGCGTCGAGCGCGTCGCTTCGTAAAGACGTCTCACCTCCTCCTCCGACAGCGAGACCGTCTGCGCGAACGGCGAAAGCTTCGCCCGATGCAGGATCTCGTCGGAGTAGGCGTTGCCGATGCCGCTGAACAGATGCGGATCGGTGAGAGCGCGCTTCAAGGTGTGGTTTTCCCGCCGCAGCCGGTCGGCAAACTGCGGAGGGGTGGCTTCGAGGACGTCAATCCCGCCGGGGTCCATAGCGGCGAGCGCCGCTTCGCCTTCGACGAGGTGGATCGAGGCGCGGCGCTTCGTCCCCGCCTCCGTGAGTACCAGGGTCCCATCCTGAAATTCGAAAGCGGCGAGCGCTATTCGCCCGGGGAGCTTCGCGTTCTTTGCAAGCCAGCGCAGGCGCCCGGCAATCATGAGGTGCAACACGAGAAACAGCCCGCCCTCGAGCTCGAAGACGATGCGCTTGCCGATCCGGCGCAGGCGCATCACCTTGTTTCTCTCTGCCGAAGCGATCGGAGGAATCACGCTGCGAAGCACGAAGGGGTGGAGGAGCCGGATGCGTTGCAGAACCCGGCCGGCGAGGCGATCCTCGAGGCGCTCGATGTAAACGACTATATCAGGCAGCTCAGGCACTTTTTTTTCGGCTCACCGGCACGGCCGCCCGCAGCTTTACATAACTTTACCTCCGGGACAAACCCCGCTTACCGGCGGCTGCCAGACTCCTTTCCCAGGGGAATATCCCCACAACCGACGAAAGGGAAGCATCATGGAAACGCAAGAACGGAGCCCGGACAAACGCCGCCGGTTCTTCAGGCGCGCTGCGATCGCCACGTTGATCGGCGCAATCGCCGCGGGAATCGGCTTCAAGGCCTACTCTCAAGGAGCCGGCTGCGGTTGGCACCGCTGCGGCTTCGCCGCAGGGGCCCTGGACCCCGCGGCGGTCGACGAGCACGTCGACCGGATGCTCAAGCATCTGTACGTGGAAATCGACGCCACCGACGAGCAGAAGCAACGGCTGGCCCCGATCGTGAAGCAGGCGGTGAAGGACCTCTTGCCGCTGCGCGAAAAGGCCCGCGCCGCGCGCACGCAGGCGGTCGCCCTCCTGACAGGGGACAGTATCGATCGAGCTGCGATCGAGGCGCTGCGCGCCGAGCACCTGCAGGCGGCCGAAGAGGCGTCGCGTCGAATCGCGCAAGCCCTGGCCGATGTCGCCGAGGTGCTGACCCCCGCGCAACGCAAGGATCTCGCTGCGCGCATGGAGAAGTACCGCCGCGGCTGGCGGCGCGGCTGAGCTTGCGGCGCAGTCCGGCGGCGCATACAGTGCCTACCGTCGCGGAATCTGGCGGTAGGCATGGCCGAGCGCATACTCCTGATCGAAGACGATTCCCGGCTCGCCGAGATGGTTTCCGAGTACCTCGGCGAGTCGGGCTTTCGTGTCTCGATCGCCGCCGGCGGCCGGGCGGGTCTCGAGCGCCTCGCCCGCGAGCCCTTCGACGCGCTGGTTCTCGACCCGACGCTGCCGGACATGGACGGACTCGAAGTGTGCCGCGAGCTGCGCGCCAAATCGGACACGCCGCTGCTCATGCTGACTGCGCGCGGCGACGCCGCCGACCGCATCGTAGGCCTGGAGCTGGGCGCCGACGACTACCTGCCCAAGCCGTTCCAGCCCCGCGAGCTGCTCGCGCGGCTGCGCGCGCTCCTGCGCCGCGCGAAATCCGGTGGGCGGACGCCGCTCTTGCACTTCGGGCGGCTCGAGATCGACCGCGACTCGCGGAGCGTGCGCGTGGACGGCGAGGACCGGACTCTCACGGGCTTCCAGTTCGCGCTGCTCGTCGCACTCGCCGAGAACGCGGGCCGCGTCCTGTCGCGTGAAACCCTGATGGACCTCGTGAAGGGCGAGCCGCTCGAAGCCTTCGACCGCTCGATCGACGTGCACGTGTCGCGCATCCGCCTGGCGATCGAGGACGATCCGAAGAAGCCGCGGCGCATCGTCACCGTGCGCGGCGCCGGCTACGTCTTTGCCAGGGCGCAGGACTGATGCAGCGGCTGTATCTGCGCATCTACCTCGCCGTGCTCGCGAGCCTCGCGGTGTTCGCCCTGGCTGCCGCACTGCTCTGGCACCTTTCCGCAGATGAAGGCCCGGCCGGCCGCGCGCAGGAGGTGGCCGCGCTACTGGCGCGGAATGCGCTCCCGCCCGCCGGGGCGTCGAAAGCGGAGCATCAGGCGGCGCTCGAGAGGCTCGCCGCAGACCTGCATGCGGACGTTGCGCTGTTCGGCGCCGACCGCTCTCCGCTCGCCGCGGTAGGGGAAGCTCTACCTCCCCCTGCGGAAACCCGCGAGCGCGGCGGATGGGTATATCGCGCAGACCGCCGGCCAGTGTGGACAGTGCGGCTGCCCGATGGCCGCTGGCTCGAGGCGCGCATGCCGCGCGGGCACGGATTTCCCGGCTATCGAATATTCATGGTGCTCGCGCTGCTCGCGCTCGCGGTCGGCATCGGCGCCTATCCGATCGCGCGGAGGCTGACGCGGCGCCTGGAGCGGCTGCAGGCGGGCGTCGAGTCCCTCGGCGCGGGCGACCTCTCGGCGCGCGTGTCGATCGAGGGCCACGACGAGGTGGCGCAGCTTGCCGAAAGCTTCAACCGCGCCGCGGCCCGCATCGAGGAGCTGGTGGGGGCGCACAAGGTGCTGCTCGCCAATGCCTCGCACGAGTTGCGCACGCCGCTTGCGCGCATCCGCATGGCCGTCGAGCTGACGAAGGCGAACGCCGACCCGAAGCGCAAGGCCGATCTCGAACGGGACATCGCCGAGCTCGACGCCTTGATCGACGAGATACTGCTCGCAAGCCGTCTGGAGGCGGTTAAGAGCCTGGATGCCAGTGAAGAGGTGGATCTCCTCGCACTGGCCGCCGAAGAATGCGCGCGCTACGACGCGGCCGAGCTCGAAGGCCGCCCGGTCGCCGTTCGCGGCGATCCGCGCCTCTTGCGCCGCATGATCCGCAACCTGCTGGAGAACGCGAGACGCCACGGCACGCCGCCGATCGAAGTGCGGGTGGCCGCGACGGCGGAGGGCGCGGAGCTTTCCGTGTGCGACCGCGGCCCCGGCATTGGCGAGGCCGAGCGCGAGCGCGTGTTCGAGCCCTTCCATCGCGCGGGGACGGGACAAGGCTCGGGGCTGGGGCTCGCCCTGGTGCGCCAGATCGCGCGCCGGCACGGCGGCGAGGCCCGCTACGCCGCGCGGGAGGCGCTGGGCAGCTGTTTCGTCGTTGTCTTGCCTGCGCTGCCGGAGCGGTCGGCCGCAGCGCCCCCACGATAGTGAGAGCGGTTTGACCGCGAGGCTCGAGGCGGTGTCCAATTCGGAAGCCGGAGATCGGCGGGGAAGACGAGGATGATCAAGCTCCAGCGCATCGGCCATGTCCTGCTCAGCGTGCGCGACGTCGAACGCTCCAAGGCTTTCTACACGCAGATACTCGGATTCAAGGTGCTGGAGCACGACCCAAACCACGGCAGCGTCGTGTTCCTGACGCTTGGAGACCAGGGGAACACACTCGACCTCGCGCCGAGCACCGATCCGGATGCCTATCCGCGGCCGAAAGCCGGGCTGGGCCGGCCGCGTGACGGCCTCGGCGTCAAGCACACCGCGTTCGCCGTCGCAACGGAGGAAGACCTGGCGCGCGCCTATTTCGCGCTTCAGGATGCGGGCGTGCCGATCTACCAGGCCGTCGATCACACCAGCCAGAAGAGCATTTATTTCTACGACCCGGACGACAACCTGCTCGAGATCGTCTGGGAACGGCCCAATACGCGGGAAATTTTTCGGCAGGGCCGTGGGGACGGCGATATCCCGATCGAATTCAAACGGCCGTTACAGGAGTAACATTTCAAGGAGGAACGCAGAAGCCAGAAGTATTGCGGATTTCACTTCCTTCCGCCTCCTCCTTCCTCCTTGCCTTCAGATGAGTTCCCCATCATTCGATTTCGCATCGCTGCTGCCCGCAGGGCTGCCGCCGCCGGCGGTGCGCTGGACCGGGCGCGTCAAGTTCGATTTCACCGGCGGCAACAACGACCCCGACCGGCTGCCGCTCGACGGCCTGATCGCGGCCGCCGACGCGGTGCTGAGACGCGAGGGACGCACGCTTTCGACCTACGGCTTGAGCAGCGGTCCGCAGGGCTACCGCGCACTGCGCGAGTTCCTGGTCGGCAAGCTCAAGGCCGATGCGGGGATCGTCTGCACGGCCGACGACATCCTGATGACGTCGGGTTCGTTGCAGGCGCTCGACTTGATCAACGGCACGTTTCTTGCGCGCGGCGATACCGTCATCATCGAGGAGGACTGCTACCAGGGTTCGATCAACCGCTTGACCCGGCTCGGCGTCACGCCGGTGGGCATCCCCCTGGACCGCGATGGCATGCGGATGGACGCGCTTTCGAACGCGCTCGACGATCTCAAGCGCAGGGGCATACGGCCGAAGTACATCTACACCATCCCGACCGTCCAGAACCCGACCGCGACCATCCTGCCTGTGGAGCGGCGCCGGGAACTGCTGCGGCTTTCCTCGGCGCACGGCGTGCCAATCTTCGAGGACGACTGCTACTGCGATCTCATCTGGTCGGGGAAGCGCCCGCCCGCGCTCTACGCCATGAGCGAGCGCGGCGGCGTCATCCACATCGGCTCGTTCTCGAAGTCGATCGCGCCGGCGTTGCGCGTCGGCTACATCGTTGCGCCCTGGGACGTGATGTCGCGCACCCTCGCGCTCAAGACCGACGCGGGCTCCGGCGCGCTGGAGCAGATGGTGCTGGCGGAGTACTGCACGAAGCATTTCTCCAGGCACGTTCCCGAGCTGCGGCGGGGACTCCGCGCCAAGCTCGAGACCTTGATGGAATCGCTCAACGAGCACTTCGGCGGCGCGGCCGAGTTCGAAGATCCCAAGGGCGGCATCTTTCTCTGGGTCAAGCTCCCAGACGGCGTCGACACGCTGAAGCTCTACGAGTCCGCGCTCGCCGCGGGCGTCGCCATCAATCCGGGCCCCCAGTGGTCGGTGAACAAGGACCACGGCCGCAGCCGGATGCGGCTCTGCTTCGCGAGCCCGTCGCACGAAGAAATCAACCAGGGCGTCGCGGCGCTGGCGGAGGTCTGCCGTCGCGAGTTCGGCGTGCCGGCCGGGAGCTAGAGATAGAACCTCTAGTCAGCGCGTATACCGGCTTCCTTCACCCATTTGGCCCAAGTCGTGACGTCGTAGGCGAGCCTCTTCGCGAGCTCCGCGGGAGTGCTGCCGGCGACTTCCGCGCCCATATCGACGAGCCGCGCCTGCACGTCGGGCTTCCGGAAGATGGCCACCATTTCGGCATTGAGCTTGTCGATGATGGCGCGCGGCGTCTTCGCCGGCGCCAGCATGCCGTACCACTCGCGTATGTCGAGCCCGGCCGGCAGCGTTACGCCGGCCTCTGCCATCGTCGGCACGTCGGGCAGCGCCGGTAGGCGCTTCTGGCTGGTGACGGCGACCGCCCTCAGGCGCTTGCTCTGGATGAGCGGCACCGCCGAGGGCGCCGAAGCGAACGCAAACGTAACCTCGTTGCCGGCGAGCGCCACCAGCATCGGGCCCGCGCCCTTAAAGGGCACGTGGATCATGCTGGTACCGGTAAGCTTCTTCATCACCTCGGCGGCGAGGTGATGCAGCGAGCCCGCCCCCGAGGAACCGTGAGAGAGCTGCCCGGGCTTCTCCTTCGCCATGCGGATCAGGTCCTGCAGCGTGTTCGCGGGTGAAGCCTGCGGCACGACGATCACGTTGGTCACCCAGGCGAGCAGCGAGATTGCCGCGAAATCCTTGACCGCATCATAGGGCAGGCTCTGGTAGGTGCTGGCGCTGATCGTGAACGGCCCGCTCGGCACCATCATCAGCGTGTAGCCGTCGGGACTCGCCTTGGCGGTGATTGCGGCACCGACGGTGCCGGTCGC